>NZ_JBNPLT010000003.1:0-209620 GCF_050313615.1 Prevotella sp. SGI.167
CTCTTTAGGTCCCCTCTCAGGGAGTCTAGCCCCCGTTCCAGGCGATTCCATCGCCTGGTATAGAAGGTCAGTCCCCCGAGGCAGCCCTCCGCCTCGAGCTCCTCGAAAAATTATAACCAAACCCCCGTTATAAATAATAATTTAAAGAAAATCTGCGTTATTTCCTTAACGCAGATTTTTTTTATGTTATAAAACACAATTTTTCATGTAGATGTAACACTTATATCGAATTTTTTGTTTAATTTTGCACCCGTAATAGATATTTGGGGGCTATTCCCCCGTATTATTAATTAATTTTATAAAAAAAGGTATGCAGAAAAGATTGCATTTATTAGTGGCTTTGCTGGCCTTTATGGTTTCAACCGCTATGGCGCAGATTACTACATCTGGCATTAGTGGTAAAGTGACTGCCAATGGTGAGGACATCATTGGTGCAACAATCAAGGCTGTTCACCAACCTTCTGGTACAGTCTATCGCGCAGTGACCAACATTGATGGTCGTTATTCTATTCAGGGTATGCGCCCAGGTGGTCCTTATGTCTTGGAAGTTTCTTATGTAGGTTACAAGACTAAGGAAGTTAAGAATTTTAATCTCTCTCTCGGTCAGAACACCATTCTGAACGAAAGTCTCTCTGAAAACGCAGAGATGTTGCAGGATGTTGTTGTTACTGCTGATCGCAACAACAACATGCGTACTGACCGCGCTGGTGCTACAACAAGTATCAATGCCGACCAGATTGAGGCTGTTCCTACCGTATCACGTAGCATGAACGACCTCTTGAAGTTGACTCCTCAGGGTGCTAACGTAGGTAGCGGATTCTCTGTTGGTGGTGGTAACTACCGTCAGTCTTACGTTACTGTCGATGGTGCTGCTTTCAACAACGCCTTCGGTATTGGTGGTAACCTCCCTGGCAACGGATCTCCAATCTCTCTTGATGCTTTGGATCAGATTTCTGTATCTTCATCTCCATACGATGTTCGTTTGAGTGGATTTACAGGTGGTGCTATCAGCGCCGTAACCAAGAGCGGTACCAATCAATTCAAGGGTACAGCTTATATGTACACTACCAACTCTCACTTGCGTGGTAATAAGGTAAGTGATTATGAGTTGAACCGTCTCCAGTCTCATTCTACTACATGGGGTGCAAGTTTCGGTGGTCCTATCATCAAGGATAAGTTGTTCTTCTTTGCCAATGGTGAATATCAGAACAAT
This sequence comes from Prevotella sp. SGI.167, assembly GCF_050313615.1. NCBI lineage: Bacteria > Pseudomonadati > Bacteroidota > Bacteroidia > Bacteroidales > Prevotellaceae > Prevotella > Prevotella sp. SGI.167. Next base: position 1,214 of record NZ_JBNPLT010000003.1, read on the forward strand.
ATCTCTGCTGGTCCTTCTGGTACAGCTCGTGTAAATGCTTCTGATGAGTGGTCTCCATCATCAGGTACTGTTCATCGCCCATTGCAGAGCGACATGGACAATATGCTCAGCTTCCTCAGCAAGAACTATGGTTACAACCCAGGTCGTTATCAGGGATATTCTCTTGATACTCCATCATACAAGTTCCTGGCTCGTATCGACTGGAACATCAACGAGAACAACAAGTTGAACATCCGTTTCTCTAAGAGTCACGACAAGGATTCTTCAGCTCCATCAAGCTCTACAACTCCATTCAAGGATTCTGTCATCTATCCTGGTGGTGAGGATGCTACGGGTGGTAAGTCTCAGTCTGGTCGTACAGCTAACGCTGGTCTCTACTTCGAGAGTGCACGCTACTATCAGGAGAAGAACTTTACTTCTTTCGCTGCTGAGTGGAACTCTAAGTGGGGTGGTGTAAACAATGTTCTCCGTGCTACTTACTCTTATCAGGATGAGCCACGTACTTATGTGGGTGGTATGTTCCCAACAGTGGATATCCTGAAGAATGGTTCTTACTATATGGGATTCGGTCCTGATCCATTTACTGAGGGTAACCTCCGTCAGGTGAAGACTTTCGTTGCTACTGATGAGGCTACATGGTCTATGGGCATCCAGAACTTCACCGCTGGTCTCCAGTTTGAGACCAACAAGGCTACCAACGGCTTCGGTGCAGCTTCTGCCGGTTACTATGTATTCGAGTCTATGGACGACTTCATGAACGGCAAGGCTCCTAGAAGCTATGGCGTTACCTTCCCAATGGACGGTTCTGGCCAGTTCCTGGCTACCATGAAGTACAACCAGTTCTCTGCTTACGTTCAGGATCAGGTTAACTTCTCTGACCGTTTCCGCCTGACAGCTGGTTTGCGTTTCGAGTTGCCTATCTACCCAGAGTTGGAGAACAACTATAACAAGGCTTTCGCTGCCATGAAGTGGAAGAACGATGCTGGCGTTGAGTCTCAGTATTCTACCGATCAGCTCCCTGATGCTCCATTGACAGTTTCTCCTCGTGTAGGTTTCAACTGGGATATCCTCGGCAACCACAAGTTGGTTCTCCGTGGTGGTACAGGTTACTTCATCGGTCGTCTGCCATTCGTATGGCTCGTATCTGCAGTAGGTAACGCTGGTTGTGGTCAGTACACCTATTATTATAATACTCCATCTGACAAGGGTGCTACCTATAAGATGGATAAGTTCTATCAGAGCCGTGAGGATCAGTTGAAGGTATTGCAGCAGCAGGGCTTGGCTGTGAACCGTGAGGATGCAGCTGCGCCTTCTACTCCTACCATCATCGACAAGGACTTGAAGATGAACGCTACATGGAAGACTTCTCTGGCTTTGGATGCCAAGTTGCCATACGATATCGACTTCTCTTTGGAGGGTATCTATAGCCGTGAGTTCAATCCTGCTACTGTCATCAACCTCGACCGCTACTGGGATGGTAAGTCATACACAGAGCTGGCTCCTGGTGACAAGCGTAAGTGGTATTCACGCAACTCATACAGCAACCCTTACATGATCACAAATGCTGGTCATAAGGCATACTACTACTCAATCACTGCATCTTTGGCTAAGAAGTTTGCATTCGGTTTGAACCTCTCTGCTTCTTACACCTACTCTAAGGCTAAGTCTTACGGTGATGGTGTGGGCGACCAGGTTTCTTCTGCATACTACAACAACCGTTACTCTGTAAACGGTAACAACGATATGGAGTTGGGTTATGGTACCTACGTGGCTCCTAACCGCTTGCTCATCTCTGCTTCTTACAAGAAGGACTACGGCAAGAACTTCGGTTCTGAGGTCGGTTTGATTTACGAGGGTATGAACATGGGTTATGCTGATGGTTACAGCTGCACACGTTACACTTACCAGTTGACTGGCAATGTAGTTAACGACTACGGTTCTAACGGTTTGGTTTACATCCCAGCTTCTCGCGAGGCTTTGGATAAGTGGAACTTCAAGGACAATGGTAAATATACTGCTGAGCAGCAGAAGGATGACTTCTGGGCTTACATCAACCAGGATGATTATCTGAAGAATCACAAGGGTGAGTATGCTGAGCGTGGTGGTGCTGTAATGCCTTGGCATCATCAGTTGGACTTCAAGTTCAACCAGAACTTCTACCTCAACGTAGCTGGTCAGAAGAACACTCTCCAGTTTGGTGTTGACATCAAGAACCTCGCTAACCTGCTGAACAACAGCTGGGGTCTCTACAAGACTGTTAACAACACCAAGTTGTTGAAGTATACTGCTGGTAAGGATGGTGCTGCTGGTTCATTCCAGTTCCAGAAGAACGGTAAGGATGTATTGTCAAAGACATACACTAACTTGACAAGCTTCAACTCTACCTATTCTATCCAGTTCTCTATCCGTTATATCTTCAACTAATAGAGATTTCGAATACGAATCATCAATAAGCGCCCTGAAAGGGAAAGCATTGTATATAGAATGCTTTTGCTCTTTCAGGGCGCTTTCTTTTTGTCCCTTTTCTCCATACTTACTGATATTTTTTATTTGTAACACGTTTTTCTCACGCTAATTTCTTGTTATTTCAAATATTTTAGTTATATTTGCACCATATTGTATAAAATGGGTGAAAAACTTGCCTGTTGGCGGGGGTGAAACCTAAATTATTAACGAAATAATCTAAAGAAATATGCTGAAAAGATTGCATTTACTTCTGGCTTTGTTCATCCTGACGGTGAACGCTGCCATGGCACAGATTACTACCTCTGGAATCAGCGGTAAGATTACATCTGATGGCGAGAACGTCATCGGAGCTACTGTTACTGCTACTCACCAACCTTCCGGTACCGTATATCGTGCCGTTACTAATATCGATGGACGATATACCATCCAGGGTATGCGACCAGGTGGTCCTTACAAGGTAGACATCTCCTATATCGGCTACAAGGACAAGGTGATCAAAAACCTCAACCTGAGCCTCGGTGAAACAGAGAATATCTCATGCTCGCTCCAGGAGGATGCCCACCAGCTCCAGGAAGTGGTGGTTTCCGGTAAGGCGGGTCTTGCTGCTTCCCGTACAGGTGCTGCTACCAGTATGACGGCAGAGCAGATCAACAACATGCCTAGCATTACTCACGGTATTGCTGACGTGGCTCGATTGAACCCACAGCTCACTGTTACCAATTCCGGCAATATGTCGTTCGCTGGTGTCAACAACCGATACAACAACTTCATGATTGATGGTGCGGCAAACAATGACGTCTTCGGTCTGGCATCCAGTGGTAACAACGGTGGTCAGGCTGGTGCTCAGCCGGTATCTATGGAGACTATTGAGCAGATTCAGGTTTCCGTGGCTCCTTTCGATGTGCGCCAGAGCGGATTCACCGGAGGTGCCATCAACGCCATTACCAAGAGCGGTACCAACCAGTTCCACGGTTCGGCTTACTACTATGGCTACAACCAGGACCTCATCGGTACCAAGTATCCTTACCTTGATGGAACGGGTTATGCACCAAAGTATCAGAAGCAGACCCAGTATAACATGGGTGTCACCCTCGGTGGACCAATCATCAAGAACAAGCTCTTCTTCTTCGCCAACTATGAGCGCACCAACAAGGAATATCCTAATCTCTATGGTGTAGACTCCGGCAATTCCAAGGTGAATACCGAGCAGGCAAAGGATATTCTGACCATGCTCCAGAAGATAGCTGAAAAGCAGGGAGTCAACTTCAACGATTACTACAGTAACCAGGACATCTACACCAAGAGCGATAAGGCTGGATTGAAACTCGACTGGAACATCAACGAGTTCAATAAGTTTGCCATCCGCTGGAGCCTGGTCAAGGCTGAGCAGTTGAGTGGTGGCGGCAGTGCCAGCAGCTTGAACTCCTACGGCTACAGCTATCCGTTCAAGAGCAATACCAACTCGTTCATCGCTGAGCTTCAGAGCCGATTCTCTCCAAGTGTGAGCAATGAGGCACGTGTCAGCTTCGTAAGAGTGCGCGATAGCCGTGACATCAAGGCTCATCTACCGATGATTTCCATCACGGGCGTTGGTAGCGGTACTGTCAATATCGGTACTGAGCGAAACTCCCAGGCTAACTACCTGGATCAGGACATCTGGACCATAGAGGATAACCTGACTTGGCTTCGTGGCAACCATACCTTCATCTTCGGTACCCACAACGAGTTCTACCATTTCAAGAATATGTTCATCTCGGATAAGTTCGGCTCCTATACCTTCAAGGGATACGACAGCTTCAAGGCTTATTACGATGACTACATGGCTGGACAGCTGGACCCTAACAAGGCTTACATGAACCAGTACCGTTATGGTCAGGCTAACACCGATGTTACCGGCGACCCTAACTGGGCTTCAGAGTTCTCATCTGGTCAGTTCGGTTTCTATGCACAGGACAAGTGGAATGCAAGCAACAACTTCACCTTGACCTACGGTCTGCGTCTGGATATTCCTGTATTCTTCGATACTCCAGTGGAGAATCCGGAGTTCAACGCCTTGTCAGAGAAGATGGGGTGGGGATTGAAGACCAACGATAAGCTTAGCTTCTCGCCAATGCTCTCGCCTCGTGTAGGTTTCCGCTGGGACATCAACAACGACCGTAAGTTCATCCTCCGTGGTGGAGCGGGTGTCTTTACCGGTAGAATCCCATTCGTTTGGGTAAGCAACAACTACTCGGGTACAGGTCTGCAGCTTTCTTCTTACGATAGCAACAACTCTTCTACCAAGGGATTGGAACTCATCCTTGACCCAACCAAGCAGAATGCCAATGCTGACAAGATGAAGGCGAGTGCAGGCAACCAGGATGTGGCTGTATGCGACAAGAACTTCAAGTTCGCTCAGAACCTCCGTCTCAACCTCGGTTTCGACTTCGAGGCTTTGGGTATCGACTGGACTGCTGAGGCTATCTACTCCAAGACTTTGAACGATATCATCTATAAGAATCTCGCTCAGGAGCAGAGTGGTCAGACCTTCTCACAGAAGTACGGATATGAGTGGGACAACCGTCCGCTCTATCAGAGTATGGTGAAGGGTACTCCTATCGCCGGTGTCTATGCCCTCGGAAATACATCCAAGGGTTATACCGTAAACCTCTCGCTCAAGGCTGAGAAGCATTTTAACTTCGGTCTCGACCTGATGGCAAGCTATACCTGGACCCGTTCACGCAGTGCTGCCAACGGTGGTTCTTCTGTAGCAAAGAGTAGCTGGACCTACCAGTATACCCATCGTGACTGCAACGATCTGGAGGTGGGCAACTCTGCCTACAATGTGCCTCATCGCATCCAGGCTTCTGCTTACTACCACATCAAGTACGGTCATCAGAAGCAGTGGCAGACCACTCTCGGTGTCATCTACCAGGGTAAGAGCGGTTCTCCTTATACCTATTATTATTATGGAGACGTAAACGAAGACGGATCTAAGGGTAATGACCTCTTCTACATCCCAACCGATGCACAGATTGACAAGATGCGTTTCGAGGAGACCAAGTACAACAAGAATACCTTCACTAACCGTATGTTTGGCGACAATCATGGTGATAAGCTTACCGAGGAAATGCAGCGCGAGATGCTGAAGAAGTGGATTGCTGACGATTCTTATCTCAGCAAGCATCGTGGAGAATACTACGAGCGTTATGCTGACAATCTGGCTTTCGAGCATCATTTCGATGTTCACTTCGGTCAGAAGTTCAGCTTCAAGGTGGCTGGTCAGATCAATTCCATCGAGCTGACCTTCGATATCCTCAATGTAGGCAACCTCCTGAACAAGGATTGGGGTCATACCTACGGTGACGGTTTCGGTACCTATTTCTCACCTGTCAACTATCAGGGTGGTGGTGTTTACCAGTTCACCGGTGCCTATGCCTACAAGAGCTATAGCGATTACTACAGCCGTTGGCGTGGTCAGGTAGGTTTGAAGTACACCTTCTAATCTCTGCCATTTTATTCAAACTCCATAGAGTCCCTAGTGTCGCCAAATGCGATACTAGGGCTTTTCGTTAATATAAGTTGCTTTACGCCCTAAAAGAACAATAAATATTAAAATTATCGCCTTCTAAGGGTACAAAATGTTGCCAAATTGTGGGTTTTTTAGTATAAAATATTGCTGTTCACATAAATTAACAAAATTACCCCCCCCCATTTTCACAAATTCTTCATATATTTGCAGCAGCTAATTAATAAAGTTCTAGAAAAAGCAAATGATAAAGTAAGAACTTCAAAGCAAATGATAAAGTAAGAACTTCAAAGCAAATGATGAATTGTAAGTAAAAGTATACCCAGATGAAGTAGAGTTACAACCACTTGTATACTCAAAATGGAACTAGATATACTAACAAAAATATATAAACCGAAATTACATAGTAAAACCATTATTAATTATGTGTAAAACGATGGTAATGAAAATGTCTTTAGCTACCATGCTACTGATGTTGATCTCGATGAACGGCTTTTCGCAGAACATTGGAGTAAAGAGCAATTTGCTGTATTGGGCTACAACAACACCCAATGTCGGACTTGAAACTTCCGTGGGGAAAAAGCATACCGCTCAGGTATTCGTAGGCTTCAATCCTTGGAAGCAGTCGGGAGGTGACCAGTCCAGCCTCCGCCACTGGCTTGTGATGCCGGAATACCGCTATTGGTTCTGCCAGAACTTCAATGGCTGGTTCCTCGGTGCTCATGCTATGGGTGGACAGTTTAATGCCGGAGGCGTCAAGCTACCTTTCGGTATGTTTAAGGACTTGCGCGACCATCGCTATGAGGGATGGTACGTAGGTGGTGGTGTTACCGCTGGTTATCAGTGGCCACTTTCCAAGCACTGGAACCTGGAAACATCCATTGGCATTGGCTACGACTACATCCAGTACGACAAGTTCAAGTGTGGCAACTGTGGGGAGAAGTTAAAATCCTCTCACGATAACTATGTGGGCCCTACCAAGGCTGCCCTCTCCCTCATTTATATGTTATAACCCCTTTTAACATTAATGATCATGAAACTTTCAAGAAATACCACCTATTTATTATATGCTGCCTTATTGATGGCTCCTGCAACTGTTATGGCACAGAACTGCCATGAAGTAAAGCTGGCTGCCAACAAGATTCAGGTTAGCAATGTGCAGGTGGCGCAGCAGAATAACGCTTTGACGGTATCGATGGATCTCAACCTCGATTCGCTTAACCTTCCTACCAATACCCAGCTGGTATATACTCCTATCTTCAAGAGTCAGAAGTTGGAATATAAGTTGCCTGAGATTGTCATCAACGGAAAACGCCAGCAGATTATGTATGAACGTGGGGTAGGGAACAAACATCTGAACCTTTCGCCAAAGGCGATGGTGGTTCGCCGTAACAACAAGCAGGCACAGACCCTTAAGTATACCGCTTCCATTCCTGTGGCGGGAGTCATGAAGAACTACGATCTCAATATGCATGAAGATCTTTGTGGATGTGGCAACCTGGAGGAGGGAAATGATTTCCATCTCCGCCATCGCCGTCAGCCGCTGGCTGTCTTTGTACGTCCTGCCGTTGAGGCAATCAAGGTTCGTCATCTCGATAAACGAGCTTATATCGACTTCCCTGTCAACAAGATAGAGCTTCATGCCGACTACCGTCGCAATCCGGCTCAGTTGGACAGCATCGTAAGAACCATCAATGCCCTGAAAGATGATAAAAACCTGGAGGTGAGCGGAATCAACATTCATGGTTATGCTTCTCCAGAGAGTCCTTACAGTCATAATGACTATCTGGCAAAGAACCGTGCCAAGACCCTTACCGATTATGTTCGCCGTATGGTAGCCCTGCCAACCCAGCTCTTCACCGTTTCTTCTACGGCAGAGGATTGGGATGGTCTCCGCAACTATCTCAAGGACAGCAACCTGGAACATAAGGCTGAGATTCTGGCAATCGCCAATGATGAGAAGATGGATCCGGATGCCCGTGAGCAGAAAATCAAGAAGCTGTATCCGTCAGAGTATCGCTTCATGCTTGATACCTGGTATCCTGCCCTCCGCCATTCCGACTACCATATCACGTATAAGGTAAAGCCATTCGATGTGGCTGAGGCAAAGGAGATTATCAAGACCAAGCCACAGCAGCTCAGTCAGGAAGAGATGTTCCTGGTGGCTCAGACCTATGAGCCTGGCAGTAAGGAGTTTAATGATGTGATGGAGATAGCCGTCCGCATGTTCCCAGAGAACGAAACAGCCAATCTCAATGCAGCCAATACCCGCTTGAATGCCGGTGATGCCGATGGTGCCAAGGCCTATCTTGACAAGGCTGGCAACAGTCCTGCGGCTCAGAATGCCCGTGGTGTATACGAGGCATTGAAAGGCAATGACCAGCAGGCTCGCCATTACTTTGGCTTGGCAGCCAAGGCAGGCGTCAAGGCTGCCCAGGAGAATCTGGAAAACCTCTAAAAAGCAAGTGCTATATACTAAATTTAGAAAAAGCAAAATATTGATTGTGTAAATATAGAATTAATAATAAATTATCAAATTATATCAAGTATGAAAAAATCGTTATTGTTTTCCGCAGTATTGGCAGGTCTGATGCTCGGTTCTTGTTCTTCTAGCGATGATATCGCTGGAACATCAGAAAAATTTAGTGCTGATGGTAAGGGGTATGTAAATGTAACATTGAATTTGCCTACTCAGCCTCAGTCAACTTCTCGTGCAGCAAATGATGATTTTGATCATGGTGATGCAGATGAGTACAATGTTAAGGATGCCACTCTTATCCTTTTTGCGGGAGCAGATGAAGCAACAGCAAAAATCAAGGCTGCTTATAATTTGAGTGGCTGGAAGAAGGATATTACGCCTAGTGCTCAAATCTCTACCACTTTATCAAAGGTTCAGAAAATCAACGTGATTTCTGCATCGTCTACAGATAAAATATATGCTTTTGTTGTATTGAACCATAATAATGCATTAAAAGTAACTCCTACTAATACTTTACAGGTACATGGCACTGACTTTACTGGTACCTTTGCGGACTTGTCAAAGGAGAATATAAATACATCTTTGACAAAGGATAATCTGATGATGTCAAATGCTGTTATCATTAGCAAGTCAGGTTCTGCTGATTTTAGTACTGAGAAAGCTACAACATTGACAGATGTTACAGATAAAATTTATGCAACAGAGTCAGAGGCAACTTCTCATCCTGCTGCTAATATTTATGTTGAGCGTTTGGCTGCTAAGGTAACTTTGGGAAATGCTACAGGTACTTCTACAAATACAGTTAGTGTAGGTAGCGGTGGTGCAGCAAAAACTTTTGCATATTCTTTGGAGGGTTGGAGATTGGCTAATGTAAATACCTCTTCTTATTTGACTCGCCAGTATGATAATACTTGGAATGGTTATAAGTCTGATGCTACAGATTTTACAACTGCATCCCATGTAGACTATGACAATAATTCTTACCGTTTTGCAGGTATTTTTGCAATTGCTACTGGTGAGGGTTACAGAACTTATTGGGGCAAAGATGCTAACTATGATGTAGATTTTTCTTTCACTGATGGAAATGCCGAACCAACATTGGCAGGTGGCGCAAGCACTTATTGTTATGAGAACACATTTAATGTAGCTCACCAGAATGTAAAGGAGACAACTTGTGCAATTGTAAAGATGAAGATTACCCCTGATGGTTACACTGCAGGTACTTTCTTCACAATTGACGACAACAAGGGTGTGGTATATTCTAAAAATGACGTCAAGACTGAAATCGGTAATAGATTCTTGGCAGAAATAGGTGTTACTAATGTAAAAGCTAATTATTATCCTGCTACATCAGCGACTATTAATGTGAAGGATGTTGAATTTGCCGATGCTGCAGGAGAAGTGACTATCACAAAGATGACTTTAACTGATGGTACAACAGATAAGGAAGTCACTGCAGCCGACTTAACAACATTCAAGCCAACTATTAAGGTTAATGAGTTTAAGGATGGTTATGCATACTATACCATTTTGATTAAGCACTTTGGTGATGAGTTGACTCCTTGGAATCCTTCAACCAAGACAAACGCATCTTATCCTGATTCAAATAGTGAGCAGAATTGGTTGGGTCGTTATGGTGTTCTCCGTAACAACTGGTATAAACTTGAGGTTACTGGCGTAGCAGCAATTGGTGCTTCAACACCAGGTGAACTTAATGTAAACAATGACGATACTCCTGATGATAACTTGAAGCGTTATATCTCTTGCAAGATTAATGCTCTCTCTTGGGCTGTTCGTAAGCAGAATACAATCCTTCAGTAAAATAATCATGCCCCCACCCACCTTTTCCAAGTGGGGGCATAAATAATAAAACAAAGAACTACATCTGAAATAATCTGATAAACAAGCTTGTTGAACAGCAAGGCATCGCATCGCCAGATGCAAAGAGATGGCGATACTCGGATTCTGTCCGACACTTCATCTGATAATAATTAGATTCAATATATATAAAACGAAGAAATATATGAAAGCGCAGATTTTTAGCTTGGTGAAAAGGGGAGTGCTGGCGGTTGCTACACTCTTGATGGTTGCCTCTTGTGATATGTGGCATACCGACACCGACGATTGTCCTATAGGGATTTATGTCAAGTTTAAGTATGACTATAACTTGCAGCGTGCTGACATGTTCAATGATCATGTTGGGGCGGTAACCCTTTATGTCTATGATGAAAATGGAAATTTTGTGAAGAAATTCGAAGAGGCAAACTCTTTTTCTGCGCTGCCTTTGAAAAATGTAGACTATAAAATGCATATTACCGATCTTCAACCAGGCAAGTATCAGTTCATAGCTTTGGCTGGACAGAATGCTTATACCGAGCAGTTGAATACCCAGCGTGCAAAGTTTGTTCGTACAGAACCTGCTGTGGGCGACAAGATGGATAAATTGGAGGTAAACCTTGATAAGGTTCAGCGTAATGGTTATTATATCATAGATAACCACAACTTGCCACTCGATACCCTGTGGCATGGTAAGACAGATGCGCTGGTAGAGTATTCCGCTACCCGTCCTAACTATACCACCGTTTCGCTGGTACGTGATACCAAGAAGATTAATGTTACCTTGCGTGAACTCAATGATCCAACCACAATGGATGTAAACGATTATACTTTTATCATTCAAGACCATAACTCCCGCATCCTCTGTGACAATTCACTCGATGAGACTAATCAAGTTATCTATACTCCACATGCAGTTTGGAATACAGAAGACCGCGAAGGTTCTACCGCTGGTGATGTTAATGGTAATGAATTGGAAGGAGTGGGCAAGATAGCTCATGCCGACTTTATGACCTCCCGTCTGATTTATCACGATAAGGCGAAGGACGACGGCAAATTGATTATTGCCAACAAGGAAACAGGTAAGACCGTGGTAGATGTAGATTTACCTGACCTGTTGAGCCGAGTTCGCACCAGTGAGGAATATATGTATACTCCACAAGAGTTCTTGGATAGAGCTTATGACTATAAGTTACAGTTCTTCCTTCAAGATGGTAAGTTGAAATACGCTTACATTACTATCAGCGTGAATGCACTTAGCTGGAGTCAGAGAATACAGTTTGAAGTACTTAACAACTAAGAGGATTATGAAGAAATTGAAATCAATATATCTGCTTCTGCTTTCAGTTCTTGTCATCGGTGCATTCGCATCCTGCGCTGGCAGCACCGATGATGATGACGGCAAGCCCGACGTCTTCAAGGGAGAGGCTTACTTTACTGTGCAGGTAGCTGTGGCTGGTGATACCCAAGCCACGTCTCGCGCAGCTGGTCCTCAAGGAGGTGAAGACGGTGATGGTAGAGAAACGGCTTTTGAAAACGAATATAAGGTGAACAATGTCTGTGTATTTCTTTACTCTAGCACTAAAGGCATAAGCGATGACGATGCACAGATAGAGCAGGCTTTCTACTTTAAGAAACCAACAGAGAAGCCAGGTGATACAAGATATGATAAGGTATATACGTTCGAGAAAAAGCAATGTTTACCAATCGTCGTTTCCAAGGCATATCATGTTTTGGTGGTAGCGAATGCCGGTGACATTACTTATACCTACTTGAACAAGAAATTGAGTGAACTTAGAGATGCTTATCTTCAGGCATTTGATGCTGCTTCGAATAACTTTATCATGACTTCAGAGAAGGATGCTACTACCGAGGGTAATGCTACTGGTGATGGAACCGAGGCTAATCCGCTTACAGTAAATGTTGATATAGAGCGCCTTGCTGCTCGTATTGATATTGATCCAGGTGATGGTAAGTATGTTGATTCTTCAACAAATCCTGGTACCGGAACTTATGCTTTTGATGTAAAGGATGTTTCAAACAATATAGTGGGTGGCTTTGTTTTGGAGTCTATTCTCCCTTACAACAAGCTTACTTCCGGTGAGTTTTGCATTAAGCGTGTGGGGGATAAAGCGGGAACATCTCTGACCTATTTGGGAAATGAGAATACTGTTTCAGAAACCGACAAGACTGCTACAAACTATGTGATAGATCCATGGACTTCCGGTAAGAATACTGGTTCTACTCCAAGTGGTCTTACATATAATGTTCGTAAGTTAAATGATGCAGGTTGGCCATCAGCTACAAAATACCTTCCTGTCAGGAATGTTTTAGGTCCAACAAGCTCTTCTTTCTTCGTTCTTGATTATGCGATGGAGAATACTACTTTTGATAATTCAGAAGAGTATGCAACAGGACTGGTGTTTAAAGGCAAGTATTATGAGCTTTCTGATTGGGATACAACCAACAAGCAGCCTAAGGCGGGTATATCTGGTACAGATAGATACTATACCTATACCATTCGCCATAGTGATCCAACAGGTACAGGTTCTATAAACGATCCTATGTATTATGGCATTGTCCGCAATAATATCTATCGTATCAAGATAGAAGGAGTAGTGGGTGAGAAGAAGGGTATGGTTCTCACGATTGCTGTCAAGAAGTGGGCAAAGTATACCCATACAGAGACTTCCATGTAATAAGACGGATAATAATGAGTAATAGATATGAATAAGATAAAAACGATAATGGCGCTGTTGGTACTGACGATGCTTGCCACCTTTACGGCTTGCTCGCCAGACGACAGTTCTATGTCTGATAATTCTGATGGAGGAAGCAAAAATGGTTATACCATTCATCTCAAGCTCTCTACTTCTGCGGCTGGCTCTATAGGTCAGGCTGCACATCATAGCCGTTCTCTTACTCCAGATTGGGAGTCAGGTTCCGATGCAGAGAATATGAAGAGCTGGTTTGTTGTTCTTACTCAAGATGGTAATGTGGTGCAGACTATAGAGAAAACTAAAGTTGATGCTCAGCATGCTAAGGAAGACGAGGTTACTTTGGAGAATGTAAAACCAGGAACCTATCAGGTCTATTCTTTTGCCAATATTGATAAAACGCAGTTGGGTACGTTGACCAACGGCTCTGCTGTTGATTTTAAGAACATGAAATATAAGATGTATGGCAATGGCTTCAATGCAACTTCAGGTATTCCTATGAGTAATGAGCAGACGCTTACTGTAAAACAAGATGGGACAACTGATAAGAATAAGCTTTGGGTAGTAAGAATGCTGGCAAAGGTTACTCTTCAATTTAAGAATCCAAGTACTACTGCTTTGGAAATCAAAGAAATTACGTTGAGTGATGTAACCTCAAATCCTTCAACTACCGTCAATACAGATGGTAATATCATGTTGTTGCCAAAGCATTCTGATGCAGATAATGATCAAGTTGTATGCATTCCAAATCTGGTAAGGCAGGCAGCTACGCAGAATTATACTTATACGTTGCCTTCTGCAAAGACGATACCTGCAAGTACTGATGCTTATACATCAGAGAATGAGGTTTCATTCTATGTGAATGAAAGCGCAGCGGGCAATACTTCCAAGTATTTCATCATCAATCTGAATACATCAGCAGGAGTCAAGCGTTACGCCTTGTTCAAGGATTGGACAACGATAGCTCGCAACGACCATCACATTCTCCCAATCTCATTAGATGATTACAAGTTGAAGTTTGATGTTCAGTCCTTCACAGCCATCGGCCTCTATCCATCCATAAGAGATAACGGAACCACTCTTTCCTACACCTGTTATTACCCGGAAGAGGAATTCCATATCCAGCCAAAGGTGGTAAAGGCAAGTGATGACACAGAGGTAACTGGTATCGATAATACCAAAGTAGAGTGGCAGTTAATCAAAGAAGAAGGTATGGCTGATGAAACAGCTAATGCCCAGTTGGTGTTTAAAACTATTCCATCATGGAATAGTTCCACCGGCTATTTCGAAGGTATCTTCAATGATGATGCTGCCGATAAGCAGAGTGCCCTCTACAAGGTCACCGTCCCTGTGCCAGGTGCCTCAGGAAAAGAGCTTATATATAAGATACTTTTCACCAAGGATTTAAGCAGCTATGCTGCTCGTAAATATACGAGACAGAGTTACTATTTCGGAACAAAACAATAATACTAATATTAAAAAACATTGAAGCTTATGTTTAAGTCTAAGATTTTTAATAGTGTAATGAGATATATGTTGGTAGCAATGCTTGCATTGCTGCCAAATGCTATATGGGGATTAACGGAACAAAGTTCTGTGAGCTTGACTAACGGTGCTTCTGTAACGATTAATGGCTTTAATAAATATTTAACCATGAATGATTATTCTGCTTGGTTTGTATACGATGCAGCTGGCAAGCCTGTAGATATATCTTCATGGACTAATACAAATGGCATTTTTTCTTCATGTACAAATGAAACAACCTATTTTAAAACAGGTAAACCTGCATGGGATATAGACGATTATCGTTCATTTACTATTAATGCTACGGCAGGTGACGATATATCCAAGTATACACTAGTTCTTTTGGTGTCTTCCAGCGATGCGTTTTTTAACGCACCTTCTGAAGCAACTGCAGAAAAGAAAATCACTTTTAAGTTGGTGTCACAGAATGATATTCCTTTGCTGAAAGAATATACAGGTACAAACAAAATGTCTGTAACAGATTTTGTGGCAGATGGTAGTACATCTTATGACATCAGTGGTTTGGCCTCTTCAATAGAATCATTGTTAGCTTTACCTTCTTCTTCAGATGGTAATAGTTTCGACTTGTCTTCAAAGAAACTCTATCTTCGTTTGAATTTAGTAAATAAAACAACGAATAAAGTTGTTGAAGCAGCAAATTATACAGTAAAACGAAATGGTATGGAGATTAATACTCCCACAATGACAAATTGGCCTTATGTAGATTGTAAGACTAATAAAGGTACATTCTTTTATTTGACCAATAATGGGAGCAATATAACTAAGGACAATATTAAATATACCTTTTCTGTTCCTGATGGTCAAAAAATCTCAGATTACAAAATAGACGTCTATCTTTCCGATGAAACTGCAGATGTTAGTAATAATACTCTTCTCCAAGAACCAACTCTTAAGGCGAAGATTACTTATAATTTGATGCCTCAATCAGAGAAGGATAAGTTGACTTTTGATGCAACCGATGATTCTTCATTGGATGCTTCTAAGGTTTTCAACTTCCGCCAGGCATTCACTTCGAAGACAGCAAAGGTTCAACTGCTTACTAAGGAAAATAAGCAGCGACTTTGCGAGGCTCTTGATGTAACCGACTTGAGTAAAGTAACTGACCTCTATGTGCGATGGATGATTACAGATAAGAGCGGTAAAGCTATACCTGGCATTACTGCATCTGGCTTGACTCTACGTAAAGATAAGACAACAGAAAAAGAAATATATTATACATGGTTCTCTGAGAATGCAGCCAGTACTTTGTCTGCAGCGTTGAATCCTACCTTCACTTTTCCTACCACAATGTCATGGGATGATTTGAAGGTATCTTGTGTCGTATCCAATACTAAACTGGTAGAAGGTACGAATGTAAAGTATGGTGTCATGATTAAGGAACCTGATGCGTTCAACATCAAGTTTGACGTCAGCTTAGAGGAAGCTCCGCTCCTTAATGATTTGGATGCTGCGTATTCTCATAACTCAAAGACAATACCTCTTTATCTTAAGGAATCAACAATTGGCAACAAGCAACTTGTAATTACCGATATTGCTTCACAAATAAAGGATTTTAGTCTCTATACGAAGGATGCTAGTGGTAATTACGAAGTATCAGCTGCTAAGCCAATATACTATCGTGTAAGTATTATTGATAAGAAAACGAACAAGCCGATGAGTGCCATTTCTTATAATGAAGTGTCTGAAGCTGGAGGTATTAGTGGTGGATTGAATTCATCTAGCTTCCAATGGAAGGATAAATACAATAATTCAAAAGGATTATTCTATTATTCAAAAGATAAGACTTCTGTTCCCGAGTCAGATTTTTATATTGCGTTTGGCTTTAATAATGAAACAGATTTTAAGAATAGTCGTATAGAAATATATTTTTCAGATGGAGCTCCAGTGCTTGAAAATTATCTTGTTGTCACAGAACCAACAATTAAAGGTAAGTTGGTTTATGATATCAAGAGTGCCACAGATGCGCCTTTCAAGCATTACAAGGGTTACGCCAATGCTGATAACGATTATGAGGTAATTGATGCTTCGAAGAATCAGTTGCGCCAGAAGGTGTCTACATGGGAGTATACCTATGTTGTTGATAATACTGACCATAAGACTGTGTCTCTTATGTTGCCTATACAGAATTTCGAATCCTCTGGTGACCAATTGGAGCCTTTAGGTTATTTCAGATGGTATAATTATGATACAGATAATGCATCAGCAAACTTATCTGTAGAGGGATCTTCTTCTCTATTGAATTCTGTAAAAGATGCAGATAATGTAGATAAGGGATTGATGGCTTTCAATTTGATGCAGCATGCTATACAGTCAACAGTTGGTGTAAAGTATACTCGTCCTAGTGACCCAAATTGGAAGGGTGAAACTATTGCTTGTGACGTAAGCCGCTACATTGATGGAATAGATGCTACTGGAACCTATATGGAACATGAACCAACCTTATCCATCAGATACATTTTCCATATTATTCCGTCTACGCAAATGGCTGAAATTCTCAAGGAAAATCTTGTAAATGATAGCAAGGACCTTACGTTTGAGGATAATAAGAATGTTACGGTAGGATTTAAGGATGATAACTCGACGATGACTTTGCGATTGGATTTTGTAGATCCTAAAATGTATTATTTCTATCCAGTTACCAATACTAAAAAGCATGTATATTATCCTGCCGGTTCAACTGAAGCAGAGACAAATGCAATTATCGCTGAACGTAAGATTAAGGAAGAAGACTTTTCTTCTGATATCAAGAAGGCTGTCACGATAGAATGGCGAGCATATAATGGTACCAGAGACAAGATGTGTATTCTTGGAGCAGGTAACGTTCCTGATTTCCCACGTTTCTTTGATTTGAGCATAAGTCTTCTGAATGGTGTAACTTGGACCGATTTGGATGGTGGTACTGCTACCACACCAACCTTTAATCCAGGTGATCACTTTTACGTAGTGGCTTATGTTAAGGATGAGACTGGATATTTTAGTAGCCCGATAGCCAATTTCAGTATACGATACTTCCGTTTCTATCCAAAGACTTTCGAAGAAATGGGTGCTGATGATGTGACTCGCCAAATATCTTATCTTGACGAGAACTATAACAATATGGCTGTTGTCTCTTTTGATAATGATAGTCCAGAACAAACATTGTCTGCGCCTACAAGTCCTGATGATAATCAAAGTAAGAATCCGTCATCATGGAACAAGCGCAGTTATGGTTTCGTTTATAAGGATTTGATAGATAAAAGTGCAAATAAGAATGGCGACAGTAATGTATATTATAATACCAAACATTCTCCTCAGCATGGTGAATATGGTATTTATAAGACGGCCAATGTTAATGGTATTTCTGGTGATGGTAGAATTGCCTCTGGTACAGATGGCTACATGTGGTATTCGGGGAAAGAACTGCATGATAGAACTTACGCGCTTACAGGAAAATCTCAGTCGGGTTCCTTCCTTTATGTAGATGCTTCTGATGAAAGCCGTACCATCGCTTCTGCTGAGTTTACTGCAAGTCTTTGTACTGGTCAGCAGATGGCATTTAGTGCCTGTATTGCTGATATGACAACGCAAACCGTTAAACCACAGATTATGTTTAGGTTATTTGGTTTGGAGAAAGATGAGTTTGGCAACATAAAGAACAAGAAGTTGTTACATTCTTTTTCTTCCGGTGCATTTAGCACAAACCGTCTTAGTTCTGAAGAGGCAAAATGGTATCAGGTGTATGGTAAGATTACGATTCAGCAAGATGAACAAGTAGAAAAGTATTCTGACTTCCGTATCGAAATAGATAACTATAGTAAGGGTACCATAGGTGCTGACTATGCCGTTGATGATATCCGTATATATTTAAAGCCAGCTAAGGTTGAAATCTATCAGGACCGACCAGCCTGCGGTGAAACGAGTACAGGTAGCATCAAGTTGAAGATACGTGCCATTCACGAAACTTTGAATGCTATACTTAACCATAAGGATACGAAGATTCATTACCGTTTAGTGAACGAAGATGGTTCGCCTGTTACAGGAGAAGGTCTTTACAACTATTCGTTAAAAGGACCTGGTGAAGCTACAGCTAAAGAAATTACGACGACCAAGAGCTATGCATCTGTTGATGTCTTTGATTCAGAGGAAAACTGTGCAAAGTATGAAATTGATGGTGTCAACATGATAGAAAAAGATGCTGATGGTGAAACCTATATCATCCTGGCTAATCATCCTTTCAAACTCACAAAGGGTAAGAAGTATTATGTCTCCGTATGTGCTGATAGTAATCCAGATGCACCAGATGCCAATTGGGGTAAACCTTCTGATGTCTGCTCTATCTATAGTGCTATATTTGAGATGATTGGGCAGACACCAATGATTACTGATACAGATGGTAAAGTCATTACAGAGTATCGTGTGAATTGTACTGATTCTGACCCTAAGGTTACGCTAAAGGGAAGTCTTACAACTATTGACCCTAATACTGGCGAGAAGATTACGCTTACTGGTGTGCCATTCTTGTGGTATATTGATGACAGCAGTACGCCTGTCGATGCAACACCATTAACAACCATTGAGATACCTGTTAGCAAAATAGGATATGGTGCTCATAAAATTTATATGAACCCAAACACGGCTGAAACAAATGCTGATGGGGAAATGGTATTTACTGTTGGTAGCGTCAAATATCTGATGTGTACAGAGAAAATTGCTGTGCCTCTGCGTATTGCTAAAGATGGTCCGCAGCTAAACTTCGGATTCAATGATGTGGATTATCCATTTAAAGATAACAGCTACGAAGCTTCATTGCGTATCGGATTGCCACAGATAAAGAAGTTATTGGAAAAAACTTCCCAGGGTTATCTCCAGGTACCATTGCATAGCGCAAGCTATAAGACTGGTGTCGAAGATAAGACTTTGACATTCATTGATGATAGTAAGACTGGTGCAGGTAAGACTTCTGCAGATGTCTATGTTGCTACAACCAATGACCCTCTATGGGAAGCTTCTTTATTGAATAAATCTGTTGCAACATTGAGTTCTAGCACTCTTTCTGAAATCGTGCCAGGTGTGCAGTCTACCCTCGACCTCAAGTTCTCTGACGCTGCCGTAGAGAATTTCCATGAGGGATACTACTACGAGCTTAGATTCGCCTTCGAGCAGAAAGCAGTAGCAACAGGTGGAACAAGCTGCCCGGGCGAGTCTTATCTCAAGCTGAAGATTGTACCGGAGTTCATTACCTGGTATCCTACTGCCGATGGTGGTATGAATGCCAACTGGAATAATGATGATAACTGGCATCGCTCTTCATCTACAGAATTGTATGATAATGAGTATACTGATTATCAGACTTATGGCAGTACAACATCTGCGGCAGCAAGTTCTTCGAAGATAGAGATTCCTACGCTGAACAGCTATGTGCCAATGAAGTTTACCAAGGTTACTATTGATAACTTGAAGGGTTTGCCTTTCCCTGACCTCGGTAATGTCGTTTATAGTAAAAGCAATAAGATTGCTACCAAGCTGACCAATGGTAAGGGTAACGAGGCTACAAAGTATATCCAGTATGACATCATGGCGTTCTGGAATGAGGCGGATGCTGATAAGGGATTGGAAGCAGGTAATCTGAAGTGTGAGAAGTTCTATGGCAATACCTGCCATCAGATTTACTTCAAGCCTCAGGGCGAGCTTCGCGACCAGTGCTATCTGATATATGACAAGGCTTGGGTAGAAAAGGAACTGGAGCCTAACAAGTGGTACACCATGGCTTCACCTCTGCAGTATATCTACGCAGGTGATATGTATGTGCCAGCAAGTAATGGACGACAGGAAACTAAGGCATTTACGGGTATTAAGTATAATGATAAGGTGGCATATTCTAGTACTTTAGATGCGTATAGCCGAAGCAAGTATCCGGTTTATCAGAGAGCCTGGATGAAGAGTGATGTGAAGGAAATCACAGCTAAGGGTGATTATCCTGCATCTCATTATCCTGAAGGTGCTAAGACTGATGATATGAATCTCAATCTCGGCTATTGGAGCCACGTATATAATAAGGTGGACGAGAGCTATGCCGCAGATGGAACATTCGGTGGCTTCGCTATCAAGGCGGGTAATGCGCTCTTGCCAAAGAATCAGACTAAGAATGCGCTCCTCCGTTTGCCAAAGGAAGATACAAGCTATCAGTACTTCGATTATGATGGATCAACAACTTCTGGTGGTAAATCTGTAACTGTTGGTAAGAACAATGGTCATGGCAAACTTCTCGTAGCTTTCAATAACGATGAGAAGCATCTCGCAGAGATGACTCAGAACTTGGGAACTGATAACAACAGCGGTTTCTATCTCGTGGCTAATCCATATACCTGTTCTATCTCTCTGAAGAAATTCTTTGAGGTAAATACGGGATTGCAGAAAGCTGTATGGGTGGTTGATGGAGGTGATGTAAGTAGTGTTTCTGCTACAAATTTGGCAGATAAAGACTTCTTCGTTCAGCCTACTCAGTCGTTCTTTGTGAAGAAGGATGGAACTGCTTCTGTTGATGCAGTGAAGTTTACTTCTGCGATGTATGTAGACCGTCTTATCTCGCAAGGCTTCATCATTGCTTCTGATTATCTCAAAGACGTGAATGTCTCGGCTCAGAATGCAAAGGGACAGAGTTCGATGGCGCGTATTGCCGTAAGAAATGAGGCTTCTGATGATTATGATGAGCAGGAGGATGTGGATCTTCTGTGCGATCAGAACCTGAGTGGTATTCCGCAGGTTTATACCGTGGCTGGTTCTCAGGCTGTGGCTGTAAATGCTACTCCTAAGATTGAATGGATGCCAATGGGTGTCATCATGGAGAATGGGGAGAAGAACGAAAGGGTAAACCTTGACTTCAAGGGCGTTGCCAAGCTCGATGCTCCGCTTTATCTCTATGATGCTGCCAACGGACAGTATACCGAACTGCAGGATGGCAATGAGGTGAGCATTCAGGCGAACGAGCATGGCAGATACTTCCTGACACAGACTCGTGGTACTACCGGTATCCAGCAGATTGAGGCTGAGGCTGAAAGTAATCAGTTGAAGGTTTATTCACCTGCTGCGGGCATGATTGTTGTATCTGCCCTGAATGGTGAGAAGTTGGGTAGGGTAGAGGTATTTACATTGGATGGCAAGATGGTTCACAGTTATCAGTTACCTGATAAGCAGAGAATGATTCTCCGTGTTCCATCCGGAGTATATATCGTAAAGGCATCCACCCAGTCCTGTGCTCAGGCTAAGGGACAGAAGATTGCCGTAAGATAGGAGAAGCTTGGTTTGACAAGTTTATAATAGTAGATAAAAAACGAAAAGAGGGTGTATCATGAATTTATGATGCACCCTCTTTTATTCGTATATTAAAGATATATTGTCGGAAAAGACAGGATATATTTCTGAGTTATTTTGTATCTCCGGCCGCACAACAGCTGTTGTGCGCTTGCATAACAGCTGATATGCGCTCGCACATCAAGTGTTGTGCATGCGGTGACCAACTGTTATGCTCTTTTTATTTGTTGTTTTGAAACATGGCTATTTCACGTTCAAATGTAGAAATAATCATTTCTAATTGAGGGTGTAAAATAGGTACAATTATTGATACGTAATTTGGACAGCCTTCATCTATAACTGTTGCTGTTCTAATTGCATATTTCTTTTTCTGTTCATAGCCATTAAACCAGCGTAAAAACAATCTGTCTCGTTGAGCCTGTTGTTCATTGGCTGTGTCACAAATATATAGAAGGATATCTGGATTTTTTCTGAAAAATTCTTCTATAACAAGGATAACCGTTTGTTGAATCTTTTTGTCATTGGGAGATTTTTTCCTACTTCTGTTTGTTATGCGAAACCAATAGGCTTTTAGATTGAGCATATCATCTAATTCAAAAGCTATTGAATAGAGGATATTATAGTCTGTTTTAAACATAATCTCCCCTTCTTCATACCAAACAGGATATGGAGCAAGAATATTGATTTGGCTTAAATCTAAGGTTTTCATAGTTTAAGCCAAATCATAAAGATGTGAGTCATTTACAAGTTTTATCTGTTCTTGTAAATCATCTAATTTCTTGTTCATTTTATCTTCCCATTCTTGTTTGCGCTTTTTCTCCCGACGCATAGCTGCCAAGAAGGTTTCTCTTGTAAATAAAACATTGTCTGTCATAATCTTTGTCTTTAAACGTAAATCTGCTTGCAAATATACGCTGTTTTTTTGTAATCTCCAAACTTTTCCTGACTTTTTTCTTCCTTCTCTATATGAACAAATCCTTCTTCGGCATATCTGCCATGAACTGCTTGCGGAGCTTCTCAAAGAATGCCATGGTGTCGTTGCTGAAGCCGTGACCCTTCCAGGTGGAGGTGTTGGTGATGAGAATCCAGCACTGACCATCGGGGTACTTCAGGACTATGGCAGAGGTGCCGGCAAGAGAACCGGTACGAATCCACGGACGATAGCTCTTTGGGGTGTAGTTCCAACCGATGGAATACTGATGGTCGGGCTGCTCGGTGGTCATAAACTGGATGCTCTTCTGGCTGAGAATGTCCTTGACATGAGGCAGACCGTCGATGCTGGCGATGAGACGGCTCAGTTCGGCTGCTGAACCACACCATGCTCCGGCACCAGAGAGGCGAGGAAGGTCGGTATCGCCATAACACTTTTCTACCATTCTGCCACTGTTGTTGTATTCATATACCGGGATGCTGCCCTGGTGCATGTAATATTTCGTCTCGTTAGGAAGGCGGTCCTTGTAGTAGGTGCCGGCAATATGCATGTCGTAGCATCCGGCAGGCTGGAGCACGTACTTCTGCATGAAGTTCTCGTACTTCATTCTGCTCTTCTTCTCGATAATCATCGAGAGAATCATGTAGCCCAGATTGCTGTAGCATTTGCCCTCGCCCGGCGTATAACCCAGATGGCGCTTCAGGAGAATCTTGAGCAGGGTCTTATGGTCTGGAGGCGTGGTGAGGTGGTTCTGCATCATGATGTAGCGGGTAGAGGATACCGGGTCGCCGGCATAGTTGTTGAAACCTGCCTGATGGCGCAGCAGCTGTTCTACGGTGATGTTGTAGTAGCGCTGGTCCTTGATACTGTTATTGTAGGTGGTATCGTTCAGGATTCCCTTCGGTCCGAATACCTTCTCGTTCATCTTGAGCTTCTTCATCTCCTGCAGTTTCATGATGCCTACAGCAGTGATGAGCTTGGAAATGGAAGCGAAGCGCATCAGCATGTTCGGTTCCATTCGGATGCCCCTCTCCTTGTCTGCCCATCCGAAACCGCGGGCATAGAGCAGGGAGTCGTTGCGGGTGATGACGAGCTGTGCACCGTTGATTTCCCATCGCTTGAGGTATCTCTCCACGAGCGAATCCATCTTGTGATATTCCTTTCCCTCGGTGAGGGCATTGCTGATGGAATCGTTGATATGCACCTTGGGGAGCGTATCCTTTGCCTTCTCCTTATCCGAAGATGAGGTGCAGCGCGATACGCAACTATGTGTAGACCATGCGACGATGGCCGTGAATGTGAGCAATATGATAGCTATTCTTTTCTTTCTGAGTCTTCTTGCCATATTTATTGATGATGTTTTTTACAGTTTACGGCTTGCAAAGATACTGCAATCTGATGAAACGGCAAAAAAAATAAAGTTAAACATCTACAAACATGAACGGTTAAGCAGATTTTTATGTATCTTTGCACCGTAGAAATACTTGAACAGGTAAATGAAAAAGATTATTAAAAGGATATTCAGATCCTTCTTATATATAATAGGTATGGCAGGGCTTGCTCTCTTGCCCGACATCTGGCTCTGGCATCTGGGAGTGAGCGGGTGGCCTTTGGCGCTAGCCATTCTATGGTGGGTGCCTTCCTTGCTGCTTCTACTAGCAGAGGTAGGGCTGCAGATGGGCTTCTTTCATAAGCTCTCCGTCCGCATCCTCTTCACTACGATTCTGTTTTCGGTGATGCCCAAGGTGGTGTTCATCCTCTTCGATTTCATGATGCCGTGGTTCTTTGCCCTCCTTCCGGCGCTGGCGCTGATGGGATGGTTTGCCTTCGGATTCATTGAGGGCTGGAAGCGGTTGGAGATACGGTACGTAACCTATGAATCGCCCGACCTTCCACCTTACTTTGACGGTTACCGTCTGTTGCATTTCACTGATTTTCATCTGGGTTCTTTCCCGAAGGATAGTGACTTCGTACAGAAGGTAGTGGATGCAGCCAATAATGAGGAACCGGACATGATGCTCTTTACGGGCGATCTGGTGAACAATGATGCCAGGGAGGTGGAGCCTTATCTGGAAACGCTGAAACAGCTGCATGCCCACGATGGCATCTTCTCGGTATGGGGAAACCATGATTACTGCGAGTATGGCAACAATCATACGATAGCAGGACTGAGAAACAACTGGAAGCTGCTCTATAACTATCAATGCCAGTTGGGGTGGCATCAGTTGATGAACGACCATTTCACCGTGAGTCATGGTATGGCTTCCATCGATATCATCGGTGTGGAGAATGCGGGGCAGCCTCCTTTCAGTAACCGCAGCAAGTTGCCGAAGGCGATGAAGGGACTGAAGAAGGAAGGGTTCAAGATTCTGCTGACCCATGATCCGCATCACTGGCGCAGAGAGGTATGGGACAGACCTATCCAGCTGACACTGGCAGGGCATACACATGCGGGACAGTTGCAGATAGGCAAGTGGACACCAGCCCGCATGGCATTCAAGGAGTGGGGTGGTGTTTATCGCAAAGGCAGTCAGATGCTGAACGTTTCATCGGGTATTGGCGGCTCCTTCCCGTTCCGATTGGGAGCATGGCCAGAAATGACTGTAATAACGTTAAAAAGAACTTTAAAATGACGTGTATACGTTAATAAAATACAAATACTCTCTTAAAACACAAAGATTGTGGTAAATATTTGCCGAAACTTTTGTGAATACGAATAAAAATCGTATCTTTGCACTAGTTTTCGCATATATTTGGGCAAATGGGGGGTGTCGAGACGACTGTACTCCATTTGTTTTTTTATGCCTCCCCAAATATCCCTTTTCTCCTCTCTTTATTTCCAGTGAAATGGAAGAGTATTCAGCATGAATACTAATCATAAAGTTCCAAGTTTCAAGTTCAAAGTAAAAAGTTCCAAGTTCAAAGTTCCAAGTAAAATGAAGATTCCAGTAGAAGAACAATATAAATTCGTGAAGTTATCGCTTCCTGATGGTAGCAAGGCTGAAGGTCATGATGTGTTGCTGCATGCCTGCTGTGCGCCTTGTTCGTCAGCGATTGTAGAGTGTATGCTTCGCAACGGCATGAAGCCGACGGTATATTTCAGCAACAGTAACATTTATCCCTTACAGGAGTTTGAAATTCGCAAGCACGAGCTGATGCGCTTCCTGGAAGCGCAGGGGGTTCCGTATGTGGAGGATGAGTATGATCATGAGGAATGGTTGGCTACCATCAAGGGTTTGGAGCTGGAGCCTGAAAGGGGAAGCCGTTGCTCGATGTGTTTCCGGTATCGTTTGACGCATGCGGCTAGGTATGCTCAGGAGCATGGCTTTCATCTGCTTACTACTACCTTGGCTTCTTCCCGGTGGAAGAATATCCAGCAGATAGATGCAGCCGGACATCTCGCCGTAGAAGGTTGTCCGGATGTAGAGTGGTGGGATATGAATTGGAGAAAGGGCGGTTTGCAGAATCGCCGTGGAGAATTATTGAAAGAGAATGAATTCTACAACCAATTGTATTGCGGTTGTGAATTCAGCATGAGATAAAGTGTTTTTCTGCGCAGGGATTTTAGGCACGGACTACACAGATTACACGGATTAATGACATTCATGATAAATCCGTGTAATCTGTGTAATCCGTGCCTTTTCTATATTCTAGGCTAGATGCCTATTTAAGAAAGGCCAGTGATTTCACCGTTAACCACATCGATACGCTCAGCCTGTGGGCTCTTTGGCAAACCTGGCATACGCATGATAGGACCGGCGATGACTACGATCATCTCAGCACCCATGTTCAGGGTGATGTCGCGAACGTGGAGTTCGAAGCCTTCTGTTGGACCGTAAGCCTTAGCATCGGTAGAGAAGCTGTATTGGGTCTTGGCAATACAGATAGGGAACTTCTCTGCACCCAACTTCTTGATCTCGTCAATCATAGCCTTTGCAGAATCGCTCATGGTTACGCTGCCGGCACCATAGAGATTGAACGCAACCTTCTCAATCTTCTCTTCTACAGAATCTTCGTCAGCATAAGTGAAATAGAGAGGAGCAGATGGACGCTCATCGATGGTCTTTACTACGAGCTCTGCCAATTCCATCGCACCCTTGCCACCTTCGGCGAAGGCACTGTTGACAGCGAATCCGCAACCCATCTCCTCACAGTGCTTGCGCAATACCTCAATCTCCTCGTCGGTATCAGTAGCAAACTTGTTGAAGGCGATGACAACGGTCTGACCAAAGCTCTGAAGGTTCTTCACGTGCTTGTCGAGGTTCCAGTAACCAGCTTCCATTCCTGCAACGTTAGGCTGCTTGATATCTTCCAGAGCTACGCCACCGTGCATCTTCAATGCCTGGAGAGTAACAACAAGAACGGTAAGGTCTGGCTGCAAACCAGTCTTGCGGCACTTGATGTTGTAGAACTTCTCTGCGCCGAGATCTGCACCGAATCCTGCCTCAGTGATGGCATAGTCGCCATACTCGAGAGCTGCTGCTGTAGCCATCACAGAGTTACAGCCATGAGCGATGTTGGCGAAAGGACCGCAGTGAACGAAAGCAGGAGTTCCCTCTGTGGTCTGAACCAGGTTTGGCTTCAGGGCATCGAGGAGGAGGGCAACAATACTGCCACCTACACCCATATCCTTGACGGTGAATGGTTTGTCATCCTCAGTGATGCCGAGGAGAATATTGTCGATGCGACGGCGGAGATCGTCTACACTTGTTGCGAAACACATGATAGCCATGATTTCAGAAGCAGGAGTGATATCGAATCCTGCCTCTGTCTCGATGCCGTTCTTATCGCCGATACCGGTGATGATGCGACGGAGACCACGGTCGTTGACGTCCATTACTCGGCGCCAGAGAATCTTCTTGAGCTTGAATCCCTCTGCCTCGTGCTGGAAACGGTAGTTGTCCAGGAGGGCAGCAATCATGTTGTTGGCCTCTGTGATGGCATGGAAGTCGCCAGTGAAATGGAGGTTGATCTTATCCATAGGCAATACCTGTGCATAACCGCCACCGGCAGCACCACCCTTCATGCCGAAGCAAGGACCGAGAGAAGGCTCGCGCAATGCAACAACTGCCTTCTTTCCAATCTTCTGCATACCGAGGGCGAGACCCACGGATACGGTGGTCTTTCCATTACCAGCCTTGGTAGGACTGATAGCGGTAACGAGGATAAGATGATGGTTCTTAAACTTGTTTCTGTCAATTTTGTCCGTAGTAATCTTAGCGATGTAACGGCCGTAGTTTTCTACTTGGTCTTCATGGATTCCAAGTTCAGCTGCAACCTCATTGATGGGGCGCAGTTTTACTGATTTAGCTATTTCAATATCTGTCAACATAAAAAATGTATTTGTATTTTGCTGCAAAGGTACGCAAAAGTATTCACATAATGGCAAATCAATGTATAAAAAAACAAAAAGTGGGGGAGAAGGAGTTTATTATATACTAAAAAAGGAGTTTTAATATAAACGAAAAAAGAGGCAGATTCACATCTACCTCTTTTTTGCAATCTAACTAACTTTCTATTCTCCAATAGAAATACTACATTTTAAACTATATGTGTTAATTTTCCACAGTCAGCCTGTGGCTGACCAAACCTATGAACTTATCTTTTTATTTTCTAACGTAGAGCTTAAAGCCCTTGACGCTGCCCGGTGCACCCTGCTCGGCACGTGGCAAGTACTCGAAAGCTGAAATGGTAACCTCCTTACCCATATCCACGATTCCCAGATGTGGGAAGTTGGCTCCCTTCTCGGTCTGCCAATAGGTGCTCTCCTGGAGGTCGAACATCTTGTCGAGAGTTGAGTTACCCTTCTCGCTGTCGGCATAGAAGGCTACCCAGTTGTTGCGGTCGATGCGGTTGCCGCTGGCATCCTGGAGATAAACCTCGGCGATGGCAATCTGGCTGTCACCACTCTGGCTGCTCTCTGCCTGGATGGCGAAGTAGCGACCGGTTACAGGCTTGTCGAGCTTGATGGTCTGCCAGCCGTTACCAGCCTTGAACTCGCCCTTCAATACTGGAGTCTCTGAATTGAGATCCATGCGATGACCAGGCTCGTTGTGCTTGTTGCTCTTTTCGAGATTCAGCTTGTCGAGCTCCGGATGATCCTGGCAGAAGGCGGTAGGAGCCACGGTAGAACCTGGCTTGCCTGCTTCACCCTTAGGACCTACAACGTCGAGAACAATCACCTCGTTCTTGCCCTTCTTCAACCAGCAACCTGGGAGATAGAGGGTCTGCTGAGGACCAATCTGCCAGAAGCGGCCGAGGGCATGACCGTTTACGTAAACCTGACCCTTGCCGAATGCCTCCATATTAATAAAGGTGTCGCCCACCTTCTTCAGGTTGAAGTAGCCGCGATAGTAACCAGCCTTGGTCTGAAGACCACGCATCTTGTTGGTTGGCATGGCGAGTGCCTTCACTGCCGTCTGGTAATCATCAGCGATGCTGCTGTTGTTCCATCGGGTAGGGGTGAGGGCAAGTTCGCAATCCTCCTTCTGAGTAGTGAGGGTTACGTTGCCGATGATACCCTTGTAGTCTTTGATGGCACGACCGAAGTTGATTCTTCCCATACCTTCTACCACGATGGTGAGCTGAGCACCCTGTGGCATGGCTGGCAATTCGAGTGATTTCTCGTTCTTTACACGGTCTATCTTGCCAACATATTTTCCGTTCACATATACCTGGGCAAAGTCGTGGAACTCGCCGGTCAGGGTTGATGTACTTTCGATGGCTGGAACGGTAGTCTCGTAAACCATGGTGCCCCATCCCATGTCCATATCCTCGAAGCATTGAGGAGCATGGGTTTCCTTCGCCTTTCCGATACCGTAGCTCAGAGGCTTGTACTCGGTAAACTTGAATTCTGGCACCTTGATGATCTGCATCGGAGCCTTAGGCACGGCTGGCAACTTCTTGCCGTCGTTGTATTTCGCCATCATCTTCTGCAGTTCGTAGAACTTAGGAGTAGCCAATCCCCATTCGTTGATAGGGGCATCGTAATCGTAGCTGGTTACGTCTGGCTGGAAACCAGGCGAGTTGGCACCTGCCCAATGGCCGAAGCTGGTTCCGCCGTGGGTCATATAGAGAGAGAAGCTGATGCCTTTGCTCAGCATCTCGTCCATTCCTTCTACCATATCCTTGGCAGGACGGGTTTCGTGGCGTGCTCCCCACTTGTCGAACCAGCCGCTCCAGAACTCAGAGCACATCTTTGGGGCGTTAGGACGAACCTCGCCGAGACGCTTAAACTGCTGGTCGATGTTGGCACCTGTACCGAAGTTCATGGTCCAGGTAAGGTCATCGAGACCATTGTTCAGGAAGTTGGATGACCAGTCGCACTGGAAGAGGCTCACCTTGTCGAAGCCACTCTTGCGAACGATGTCACGGATAGCACTTACGTATGGCTTGTCCTTTCCGTAAGAACCATACTCATTCTCCACCTGAACCATGATGATAGGACCACCATTCTGGATAGTGAGTGGAGCCAGCTGCTTGCCTACTTCCTTCTCGAATATTTCTACACGCTGCATGAAGTAAGGGTCCTGCTCACGAAGCCGGATGTCCTTCTTCTTGAGGAGCCACCAAGGCAGACCGCCCATTTCCCATTCAGCACAAACGTATGGACCCGGGCGAACGATGACATACATGCCGTTCTTCTGGGCGAGGCGGCAAAAAGCAGCCACATCGTTGTTGCCTGTGAAGTCGAATTTGCCTTCCTCCTGCTCATGGATATTCCAGAACACATAGAGGCAGACGGTGTTCATGCCAAGAGCCTTGCACATCTTGATGCGATGCTCCCAGTAGGCACGAGGAATACGAGGGTAGTGCAACTCGGCAGCCTTAACCACGAAAGGTTTGCCATTGAGAAGGAATGTCTTGTCGCCGGTAGTGAAGGTGCCACCTTTCTGTGCAGCCATCATCTGAGCCGGTGCCAGTGCCAATAGCGAGGCAAAGGCTAATGTCTTGATTGTATGATTCCAATTCATGTTCATGTATTGTTATTCTATGATGATCTTTACATTGTTATTTGTTTCATTTCGACTGCAAAGGTATGCATTATTTATCAAACAGAAGGGTATAAAATATTATTTAATGGGGACAAATCGATAAAACCCCCTTATTTGCTCATTTTTCCCAGTCATTTGAATGAACATTTGTTACTTTTGCACATTCAATATCTTTTGTGCAAAAAAAACTGTACTCATAAATGATGATTTTAGGGTATAGAGAAGAAAATCTTTGTGATTTCTGCTTGGATATCGTTTTTTTGTAGTACCTTTGCATCGAAATTATCGATAGCAGGATTTTATATAATATATAAAGGTATAAGGATTCAGCTGATAACAGGAAACAGTGTGTACAAAATATATAATTAATTATTAACTTATTAAGGATATCAAAATGATGAAAACAGAATGGAGAGGTTTCAAGGGAAACCAGTGGCAGAGTGAAGTGAATCTTCGTGACTTCGTTCAGAACAACTACACTAGCTACGACGGCGATGAGTCGTTCCTGGCAGAACCTACTCAGGCTACCAATACCCTTTGGGGTATGTTGAAGGAGCTCCAGAAGGAAGAGCGTGCCAAGGGTGGTGTGCTCGATATGGAGACCGAGGTGGTTTCAGGATTGACAGCTTATGGTGCTGCTTACATCGGCGAGGGTACTAAGGAGTTGGAGAAGGTGGTTGGTCTGCAGACCGACAAGCCTTTGAAGCGTGCCTTCATGCCATACGGTGGTATCAAGATGGCAGAGCAGGCTTGTACTACATACGGCTACCAGCCATCAGAGAAGCTGCACGAGATTTTCCACAAGTATTGCAAAACTCATAATGACGGCGTGTTTGATGCTTATACTCCTGAGATGAAACTCGTGCGCCATAACCACATTCTTACTGGTCTGCCTGATACATACGGTCGTGGCCGTATCGTGGGTGACTACCGTCGTGTTGCTCTTTATGGTATCGATTTCCTTATCAAGGAGAAGCAGAACGACCTCGCTAACATGGGCGACCGTGAGATGATCGACGACGTTATCCGTCTTCGTGAAGAGGTTGCTATGCAGATCAAGGCGCTCAAGGGCTTGAAGGAGATGGCTCAGTTGTATGGTTACGACATCTCTCAGCCTGCAAAGAACGCTCGTGAGGCTGTTCAGTGGTTGTACTTCGGTTACCTCGGAGCAGTGAAGACTCAGAATGGTGCTGCGATGTCTGTAGGTCGTATCTCTACCTTCCTCGATATCTATATCCAGCGCGACTTGAACGAGGGTACTCTTACTGAGGATGAGGCTCAGGAGCTCATCGACCACTTGGTCATGAAGTTCCGTATGGTGAAGTTCGCCCGTATCCCTTCTTACAACGAGCTCTTCACTGGTGACCCTGTATGGGCTACTCTCGAAGTAGGTGGTATGGGTCAGGATGGCCGCTCAATGGTTACCAAGAACGACTTCCGTTTCCTCCACACATTGGAGAACATGGGTCCTTCACCAGAGCCAAACTTGACCGTACTCTATAGCTCTCGCTTGCCAAAGGCATTCAAGCACTACGCTTCTCTGATTTCTGTCAAGACAAGCTCTATCCAGTATGAGAACGACGATGTAATGCGCCCAGTTTGGGGTGACGACTATAGCATCTGCTGCTGTGTATCTGCTACACAGACAGGTAAGGAGATGCAGTTCTTCGGAGCCCGTGCCAACTTGGCTAAGTGCTTGACCTACGCTGTTTCTGGCGGTGTTGACTCAAAGACACGCGAGCAGTGCGGTCCTAAGTATCGCGCCGTAGAGGGTGATGTATTGACATACGAGGAGTTCATGCCACGTTTCATGGATATGATGGACTGGTTGGCTGGCGTTTATGTGAAGACATTGAACCTCATCCACTACATGCACGACAAGTACTTCTACGAGGCAGCAGAGTTGGCGCTCATCGACACAGATGTTCGTCGTACTTTCGCTACAGGTATCGCGGGTTTCAGCCACGTAGTTGACTCTATCTCTGCTATCAAGTATGCCAAGGTTAACATCATCCGTGATGAGACCGGTTTCCCTCTCAGCTTCAAGACCGAGGGCGACTTCCCACGTTATGGTAACGATGATGAGCGTGCTGATGAGATTGCAGTATGGTTGCTCAAGACCTTCATGAACATGATCAAGAAGCACCACACATACCGCAATTCAGAGCCTACTACATCTATCCTGACTATCACATCAAATGTCGTATATGGTAAGTACACCAGCAACATGCCTGATGGTCGTCCAGCCGGTGCTCCTTTGGCTCCAGGCGCCAACCCATCTTACGGTGCAGAGAAGAACGGTCTTTTGGCTTCATTGAACTCTGTAGCTAAGTTGCCATACGAGTATGCCCTCGATGGTATCTCTAATACTCAGACCATCAGTCCAGGTGCTCTCGGTCACAACGATGAGGAGCGTGCCCAGACATTGGTAGGTGTATTGGATGGCTACTTCAACCAGGGGTCTCACCACCTGAACGTGAACGTATTCGGTATCGACAAGCTCAAGGATGCGATGGAGCACCCAGAGAAGGAAGAATACCAGAACTTCACCATCCGTGTAAGTGGTTACGCTGTTAAGTTCATCGACTTGACACGCGAGCAGCAGCTCGACGTAATCGCTCGTCAGGCTCACGAGAGACTCTAAGGAAGTGAAGAATGAAGAGGGAAGATTGAAGAATCCTCTTCTCTCTTCGTAACATATAGATTGCCCGCTAGATTTTCTTTCCGAGGATATTTAGCGGGCAATTTAGCTTATTTAACTGCAAAATAGAGCTTTGTATTGAATATTTTGCTATCTTTGCAGTATGAAATTGAATATAGAACAAAAAACAACTCTTTGGAGTGAAGGAGGAAAGTTTTGCCTGGATTTAGCCAAACTGATATTTGGTGGTATCATCTTGGCAAGTATTATGAAAAAGGATATAGATACAGGGAAACTTTTAGTATTTGGTGCTCTAATAACAATGTTTCTAGCTGTATGTGGATTCTTTTTAATATTAATGTCTAAAGATAAAAATAAGAAAGGAAAATAAATATGGAACTATTGGTATTTATGGGATTTTTTGCTTTGCTTGCAGGTGGGTTTACCCTATGGGCATATATTGATTATCGTAAAATGCAGGCTTAAGTGGGCTTCTTGTTTTTAATCATTTCTAAAAAGATAAAATAATTATGGATTTAGTTGATTTTTTGGGTGTCGTCACTGCTCTTATAGTCGTTCCTGGGCTTGCTTTTATTCTTTGGGATAATTACCAAGAGAGGAAAGCTGCATGAAAGGTTTTGTTCACAGCATAGAGAGCTTTGGTTCTGTTGATGGACCAGGCATCAGATTTTTGATCTTTCTGCAGGGTTGTCCCATGCGCTGCCAGTTCTGCCACAATCCGGATTCCTGGAAGACGGGGGTAGGAGAAGAGTGGACTGCCGATGACCTGCTGGACAAGGCAGAGCGATTCAAGAGTTATTGGGGAGATAATGGAGGAATTACCGTGAGCGGTGGCGAGGCATTGATGCAGATAGACTTTCTCATCGAACTCTTCGAGAAAGCCCATCAGCGTGGCATCAATACCTGTCTTGATACCTCGGCTCAACCCTTTCATAGAGAAGGGAAAAACTTCGAGAAATTTGAGCGTCTGATGACCGTCACTGATACTGTTCTTCTTGATATCAAGCATATCAATGATGAAGAGCATCGTAAACTCACGCTTCATTCCAATAAGAATATACTGGATTGTGCCCGCTATCTGAGCGAGATCCACAAGCCGGTATGGATTCGTCACGTCCTCATTCCAGGTATCACCGACAAGGATGAATACCTGGAAGAATTGCGCGACTTCCTCTCTACGCTCTCTAATATAGAGCGTATTGATGTATTGCCTTATCATACGATGGGCATCTACAAGTATGAAAAATTGGGTATACCTTACCCGTTGTCAGGGATAGAACCTCCTACAAGTGACCGTGTGGCTCATGCCAACGACATCTTGCAGAAGGCTATATCTTAATTTCTGCTGAGATTCCTGAGATGAGATTCTATTGAACTGGTGAGTCGGGCTTTGATCACCGGTTTGGTGATATAGTCGTTGACTCCCAGTTCATAGCATTCATCGATGTTGTCCTTGTTGTTTAACAGGGAGACAACGATGATGACCATCTCGTTCTTACTATATTTTTTTCTGACGTGATCTATCACGTCCCATCCATTCACACGAGGCATCATCAAGTCTAGCAAGATGATGTCTGGTGTGCATGAATCAATGATGTCGATGGCTTCCTGACCACCTTCTGCAATTTTCACATCCAGATCAAAATCCTTGATCATTTCTCCGAGAGTCTGGATATTCTCAGGGATATCGTCAACGATCAGCACTTTATATTTGTTCATAATCATTTACTTTTTCTTTGGATTTTCTTTTATTGTACAGTTAGGTCTTGGACGTCGCTGCTCTAAGCTTTTCTTGCCTTGTGTACTCCGTATATGTCGCACATGAAGCCTTTGGCTGAGAGCAACTTGTTCATATTGATGTTATCGAATATCTTGTGATGTGTACCTATCACCACGATATCGTAGACTTTATCCAGTACTTTAGCGTCATCCTCTACATGGATGCCGTATTCATTCTTCACTTCCTCTTTGTCTACCAGCGGGTCGTAAAGGGTAGTTTTGTATCCTGTTCCCACCAGGTTGATGTAGAGGTCAGCCACCTTGGTGTTTCTGATGTCATCGCTGTCAGGCTTGAACGAGAAGCCCAGGATGAGCACCTTGGTCTCTGGAGCCTTGAACTTTCTGAAGTCGCATGCACTCTTGATCTTGCCTGCCATCCAGACCGCCATCTGCTCGTTCACTTCGCGTGCCGTAGAGAGGAGCGAAGGAACCACGTCCACCTCCTGTGCCTTGTTGATGAGATAGTACGGATCTACAGCGATACAGTGACCGCCAACAAGTCCTGGGATAGCAGGAACGAAGTTCCATTTTGTGCTGGCTGCTTCCGTCACATCCTTGATGCTGATGTTCATCTTGTCGAAGATTTTTTCCATCTCGTTGAAGAATGCTATCTGAACATCTCGCTGGCAGTTCTCCATCAGCTTGCAGGCTTCGGCTATTTTGATGCTCTTCGCCTTGTGAGTGCCATGTGTGAGAACCGAGCTGTAGAGGTTGTCGATGATTTCTGCCGCTTCGGGTGTAGAACCACTGGTCACCTTTACGATGTTCTCTATGGTGTGGACGGTATCTCCCGGGTTGATTCTTTCAGGTGAGAAACCTACGAAGAAGTTATCGTTCAGCTTGAGTCCCGATGTTGATGCCAGCAACGGAGCGCATACTTCTTCTGTCAGTCCGGGATAGACTGTTGATTCATATACCACGATGTCTCCCGGTTTCAGGATTTTGCCTACTGCTGTAGTTGCATTTCTGACACAGCTGATATCAGGTTTGTTCGACTTGTTTACCGGTGTCGGTACAGCTATGATGTATACATTGCAGCCTTTCAAGTCGCTGATGTCACAGGTCAGCTTTAGTCCCCTTTCGAGAGCTTTAGAAAGCATTCTGTCTTCCGCTCCCTGTTTCCTGGCTAATTTAGCTACCTTGGCAGCATTGATGTCGTAACCCCAAGTATCGTATTTCTTTGAGAATAAGCATGCAAGCGGTGTACCTACATAGCCTAGTCCAATCACGCCTATCTTAAACTCAAAAGATTTGTTATTCATATACTATATATATTAAATTTGTATTATTGTTTATTCATTCTTTACATTCCCTCCAGCTGAGCGTATCGGGAAGTTTTCTCCGGATTCCATGCATCGGCATACGAGCGATGGAAGAAGAGTTCCTGCAGATGGGCTGAAAGTCGTGCGATACGCAGGAAGTAACCTGTATACGGCGACATCAGCGGCAAGAATCGGTAGAGGAACATTTCCTCTTTTCTTCTCTCTGTCACCATCATCACCAGCAGGAAGGCGAATTGGGAGAAGCATACTCGGATGAAGTAGCCCAGCGCCAATATCTCTACGATGTGGTTATTGAAGGTGATGGCGAGTTTCACGATATACCACAACCACAGGAAGTTGAGGAAGCAGTCGTACGTTACGCTCTCCATGTTGGAGATCCAGTTCAATATAGACCAGTTCTTGGTTGGCAGCAGGATGTCGCGGTGTTTGCGCAAGCGGAATCTTACGAGCGAACGCGACCATCTGATACGCTGGTGATACAGTTTATACCATTGCGTCGGCACGTTGGTCATGCAGATGGCATCTTCTGCGAATTTCACCTTGTATCCTGCCTTTCTTATCTTTTGTGTGAGGTCACCATCCAGTCCTGGTCCGATGTCCCAGAATCCTACCTCTTTCAGTGTTGCTCTATCAAAGGCGCCGAAGGCACCCGATATGATGTGGTAGATGCCCAGCTCGCTCGTCACGATTCGTCCCACCTGTATGCGTTTCAGGTATTCGAACGCCTGCAGCGATGAGCAGATAGTGTCCTTGTTGTTGCGTACCTTCACGCATCCGCCCACACCCTTTACCATACCGTCGATGTAGAAGGGGAGGAGAATCTTCTCCAGCGCATCACGGTCCAGTGATGAGTCGGCATCCAGGCAGACGATGTATTTTCCTTTAGCCATCTGTGCACCATAGTTGCTTGCCGCAGCCTTACCTCCTCGGTCTTCCAGTCTCAGATAATGGGTGATGTAACCAGCCCGATAGAGGTCGGTGCATATCAGTTTGGTGTAGTCATCGCTGCCGTCGTCTACCACTATGATTTCATAGTTTCTGTAGGTCTGTTCGGCGAGCGAGTTCACCATCTTGAATATATGGCTTCCCTCATTCTTTCCCGGTACGAGTATCGAAACGAGCGGATTCTCTCTGTAGAGATAGAATCTTGCCACTTCCTTTTCCTTTTCTATCTTGTTCTTATTGGTCAGTCGGTTGAATATTACCAGATATTCCAGCAGGTAATATCTCGGCATCTCAATGAAGAACAGAAACCAGTAGGTACTCAGGATGCTGCTCAGTGAGAGTGTACTCAACCAGTCCATGAAGTGGTTCAGAGTTTCTACGATTTCAAACATACCTGCTCATCTCCTTTCTTTACTAGTTGTTTCTTATCTCAATATCGTGAGCGCCAGCACGGCTAGCAGTATCAGTATACCGGCAATGGTAATCAGCACGGCTACCAGCTGCTTGTATAGCTTGACGCGCTTCATGATCTTGTCGCTCTCATCTTCCTTAGGCTTTATTTCCAGTGGGGTCTCTGTGGTCTTGTTTTCTTCTTCGGTCATTTTTTCCTCCGAATAACCGCAGTAGTCGTCTGGAGTCAGCTCTACGTAGTTCATCTTGTTGAAGAATTCCTCGTAGTTGCCGGTCACCTCCTTGGTCTTGGTATCGAGAACGCAGCATATCAGCTCGTCCGGTTCTATTTTGTCGGCCACCTTTCTGATAGCCTTTGACATCTGCTTGCTCAGTTCATGCTGTGCATCCTCTACGGTAATGTCGCTGAATACGGAATACGTGATGTAGAAGATGTTGTTGTTGTACGACACCTTGTGGTTGGAGAAGAGGCGGCAGAAGCTGGCTTGCAGACTGTCCTTAATCTTCACCGTGTCCTGTTCGGCATTCAGTATCCATATCTTTCCTACCAGTACTGATACCTGTTCCTTGCGGAAGGTCTCTATCAGGAGTCGGCGCAGGCGGTTTACCAGCAGCTGATAATCCATGAAGTTGTCATAGAGGTTGGTCATGTTGTTGAATATGAGGCTGTCCTGTGTCAGGGCGCGCACACCTTCCTCTGTTATCTCATAGTCTTCTACGTCTCGTGGCACCAGTGCATTCACCGGGAAGGTACTCTCGCAGTAGCAGCAGGTAGCCTTGGTCAGTGGCGTTGTGAACGAGTTCTCACAGTCGTTGCAGGTATATACCACTGCAGGTCGGTCATAGTCTACACCGATGTGGCGCAGTTTCTTATGACATTTCGGACAGATCAGCACACCGCCTACGTTGTACGTATTCTCCGGTGAGACGTTGGCGCAGCTGAAGTGGTGGATGATGTTCTGAATCTTCAGGTTGGAACTTCCACACTTCGGGCAGCACTCTGTATACAACAGGTGCGAGTGGTTGCACTTCGGGCAGAGGTGTTCCTTGATGAGGAAGCGGTGCATCTTGAGTACACCATATTCCACCATTGTATCCTTGAACATGAACATCTCGTTGAGATGGAACAGACCCATACTGTGATAGTGCTCAAAAATAGGGTTGATGTATCCCAGCGATGATTTCTCCAGAAGTCGGTGTCCCATGATTCTCTGGTCGCGTGATAGGAGATATCGCAGAATGTTGGCAAAGAGCTGGTTCGGCTGTGTAGGTCTTGCAGTTTCCTGCTTGATGCCGTACTTCTTTTTTGCCATCTTGATTCGGTCGATAATCTCGTAAACTTTCTCATTGCTCATGTCGCTGACGTATGCGTCTACGATATAGTCAGTGATCTGTTCCTTTCCCGATACCGCCGTATTGACGAATAACGGCTTATAGCTACATTTATACGATAGGATAGGACTGGCTCCAAACAGGATTGCATGGAACGCACGTTCACTCGTCGTATTGATGTATATGCAGTCGAAGTAGTCAGACTGGATATCTGGTGTTGAGTCGATATCGATGTAGGTATCGATGGTCAGCACCATGTCTCCTCTTTTGTTTCTTCTTAGTCCAATCATTTCTTCACGTTGTCTTTGTTTTGGTCAGGTGTGACGAGCTTTGAACTTCTCATCACATTTTGATTCTTCTCCACTGGGATGGTATACATCGGCAGTGGCTTAGGGTCTAACATCGCACTGATCTTGTTCACCCTGATTCTCACCGGCAGTTTGTTGCTCATCACCCAAGCCGGCACTTGCTGGTTGGGTTTGAAGGTGAATACTGCCACTACGGCATTTGCATCGTGCGAGAAGTTGCTCTGCAGGTGCTTTGGAATTTCCTCCACTCTCAGACCCACCATCTGCAGCTTAGCCTTCAGTACCAGGTCCTTGTTCACGATGACGTCAGCATCGTCAGGACTTTCCATATACTTGATTTTCTCACTAGGCACGTATGTGATGATGCCCAGGTGGCATGCTGCATAGTCGGTATGCTGGATGGTGAGCACTTCATCGCTCTTGAACACCAGTGTCTTGTCGCTCACGTTCACCTTTGTGACGTAGGCATCGGCAGGCGCACAGCAGTAGTGTATCAGACCGTGGTTGTAGATGCTGGAATTGCTGGAGTATGGCATGTCAGCACCCGCCATGCCTGCACCTCTTCTGCTCATGAAGTTATAGGTGGTGTTCTTGGCTTGTGAGTAGATGGTCACCTTGTTCATCTGCTTTCTTATTTCTTCCTCCACCTCGGCAATCTCAGCATCCAGCTGGTTGCGCTTGGTATTGTTGGTCAGTCCGTAGTAGATGTCCGAGCTTTCCGAAGCTTTCTGTTTCTTCAGTTCAGCCAGTCGGGTGCGCAGTACCGGAATCTCTTCTCTAGCCAGTTTTGCCTGTACCTCCATATCGTGGGTTTCCTTTACCGCCGACGGAATGATGTTGGGGTCGTATTGGGTTACGATATTTCCCAGCAGTACGTAAGAGTAGAGCGTATCACCTTTGTGTACTATTTCTCCCACCTCCTTGTTTACCTTCAGAATGTAGATGTCGTCAACCGCACAGATATGGTTTTCATCGAGTGTTACATATCCGTCATAGATGGCCCAGATCATTCGGGTAACGATATAGTATGCTGTCAGTACGATGATGAGGAGGAAGATCAGCGCGAATATAATCTGCTGTCTAGCCAAGCGGTGGCTTTGCGATTTCAGCAAGTCGGCCATCGCCTGTTCCTGTGGCGTGCTGTCATATTGAAACTCATTCATAGTTCGATCTCGTTGAATATATTGTTGTTGTTATAGATGCTTACTGCCTTCTCTATATTGATGATGGCGAGTCCGCGGTTCAACATCAGCTTGTACATTCTTTCCATGCTTTCCAGGAGTCCGGTATATTCTTCCATTCTCATCAGGTAGTTGTACCCGTTTTTCTGGTTTTTATATGCGAACCGTCGCATGTCGATGTATTTTCCTGTCTGCTGTATGTGGTAAGCCTCAGTGGCTATAGCCTGGTTGAGGTTTTCTATCTTTTTCAGCAGGATTTTTACCGACTGTCTGATTTCCTTCACGTCGGTGCTTCTGCTGTTCATGATAATCTCTTTCTGTGTCTCCAGTGCCTTTCTCTTTCTTGGGTTTTCGTTGTAGATTGGCACGGTGAATCTGATTCCTACATCACCATTGTGCGAGAACTTGTCGTTGCTCTGCCAGTAGGTTGACCATCTGGCGAATGGGGTGAGTCGGGTAGTGCTGAGATAGTTGTTCAGCTTGCTTTCGTTGTTGGCTATCTCCAGCTTTGTCATTACGATTCTTGCATCCAGGCTTTCCTTGTCTACGTGTTCCCAGAGGGCTGTGGTGTCTACCACCACGCGGGTAGGCTTGATGCGGTAAATCGGTTTGTTGGTGATGTCTCTGTCGGAGCAGAGGATGGAGATGTCGTATTCCGCCTCCAGCTTGTCGTTCATCACCTTGAGCATCTTGTCGTTGCTTATTCGGTCTTTCTCCAGCATATACTGGTAAGCCTCGTTCATGATGTCGAGGTTGTCCAGCTTGTGTGCTATGACGGTACCGATATAGAAGTTATATTGTTCGGTCAGCTCATCTGCTGCCTTTTCATAGATGTCTGCAGTCTGTCTCTTTTTGTCTTGTAGACGTGAGAGTTCGTTAGCTAGGGCCACTTTGTTTCTCTTTTCCTTTCCCTGGTAGAACTTGCTGTTGATGATGTTCCATCCCAGTTCGGCCTGTACTTTGGCTTTGTACTTGGAGACCTGTTCTGCATCGTCGTTGTCGGCATCGAAGTATGCGTCTGGTCTGGCGTATATCTGACCGGTTACTTCCAGTCCGTTATGTCTGTTGATAGCCAACTGTTCGTATGCAGTTTTAGCCCAGTATAATGAGTCAGTGGTTTTAATGTCAGCAGTATGTTGTTTGTTGAGTCCCAGTTCGATGACTGGTGATTTCACCCAGATTGGGTTATTGATGAGTGTGTCGAGTTGTGCAAAGCGTTGGTTGAAGTGTCTCAATACGTTTTCGTTCTTCAGATTTTCGTAGACGAGCATTTTAGGGCTGAAACTCTTCTGCTGTTTTTTGCCTTGAGTTTGTGCCCATCCTTGCTGTCCTCCGATCATCGTCAGAAGAACCGTTGTTGTATATAGTATAAATTTACGCTTCAT
Organism: Prevotella sp. SGI.167; assembly: GCF_050313615.1. Taxonomy (NCBI): domain Bacteria; kingdom Pseudomonadati; phylum Bacteroidota; class Bacteroidia; order Bacteroidales; family Prevotellaceae; genus Prevotella; species Prevotella sp. SGI.167. The sequence goes on from NZ_JBNPLT010000003.1 coordinate 43,266, forward strand.
CTTTTTTCTTATTTAAACACGATGAATGCAGCTGCAAGCTGTTGCAGCTGCATTCACTATGTTCTTAGTTTATTAAAATATCTATATCAATCTGTATGCTAGTTTTTTATGCTAGCTTTTAAGATTAATTTTCTACGAGTTGATAAACTTGCAATCTCTTCTGTCCGTATGCTACATAGATGTAACCATTGTAAACAGTGATATAGTTGGCAGACTTGCCTTCTTCTCTATGAGCAATGGTTTCAGGACTTCCTGATTCAAGAGTACCAGCTTTGAGAACAACGACACCGTATGAACCATATGCAATGTATACCTTGCCGTCGTCACCAACGAAGCAACCGTTAGCATAAGCCTTATAGGAACCGTTCTTACCCTGCTTGCTATCCTTGATGATAGGATTTGGCATCTGGTAGTGTCCGAGTTCAGCTCCTGTATTCAGGTCGTAGCAGTAGAGACCTGCAGCACCGAGGCAAGCATAAATCTTACCGTTCTTCACAGCGATAGTATTTTTACCGTAGTGAGGTAAAATGGCAGGTGTTGTGATTGTAACATCCGGTGTAGATTTCATACTTGCCGATATGTCTCTCACTTCTATCTGAGCATTAATCCATTCCTTGGCTGCTTCTGCAGGGTCCTTGGATGGATTGTATTGTGCTTGTTCTGTGAATACCAATGTAACAACCTTACCGTCTCCAATAGCAACATGCTTTGCTTTACCAGGTTTTTCTACAGTCTCAATTTCATTTAATGTTGCAGGATCGTATGTTGTGTATCCCTTTGTTGTTGCAACGATAAAACGGTTAGAGTTGCTGTCGTATACGATGCAGTTTTCATCTGTTCCCTTTTCTTTTGCATTCAGAGGAAGAATATTCAGCGGTTTGATTTCCTTCTTTTCTCCTTCTTCAGTTACGATAGTTTTTGGATCTGCATTTAGCAATCCACTACTTGTGATATCAATGTAGCCTAATGCACCGGCTTTCTTGTAGTGACTACCAACTGCGTATACTTGTTTTGCATTATTTGCATTGTATATCATCAAGTGGTTCCAGTCTAACATACCTTCACTGTCGTAAATGTACTGAAGCAGTTTCACTTCGTTGTTAGCATCAACTGGGTCGAAAACTTCCAAACAAGAACCATGTCCGTCACCACGAGTATGATATGACATATACATCTTTCCTTCGAAAGGCTGAACACATGTTGCAGAAATATCATGTGTATGATCAGGCTCAATCACGCTGATTGGTACAATAGGTGATGGTTTTGGAGTTGGAGTAGGGGTTGGATCTGGTTCTGGATCAGGATCTTTTCCTGGGTTCCAGCCTGTCTGTCCATTACACTCTGTCTTGCTGATGATTACATCAGAGATATTGTCAGTCTGGTCAATTCTGTAAATATGAGTTCCTGGGAAGAACGGAATGATTTCCGTTGTTAAATCCTGCTGATAGAATTTACCGTCAAGAACAATCTTCGATGTTGCTGATGGAGTTCTGAACATGAAACAGTCAAATTTCATTGTTCCATTCTCTGTTGGAGCTCCTGTATTGAAAGCAAATTTCTTGGCTTTGATGACAGCTACTGCGTTGTCGCCTTCAATGAGTGAACCGGCATTTGAAACATTATTGTTTATGTTCCAGTCATCACTTGCGTTGTTGTCTGTATATGTGTTACATTCAATCAGACTTTGGTCTTTCAGAATAAACTTGCAGCCTGAACTCTGAATGATATCTCCTGCCTTCAAATAGGATATATGGAGTTCAGATCCACTATTAACATTTACAGTTCCTGCAACTTTGGTTGCGCAACTGCTATATAGTTTAGCATCTGAGTTGAGTTCTAAAGAACCGCAGGTGAATGTTCCATCCACATTCATGATACCTTTGGGACCATTCCATGTGCTACCATTTAAGATAAACTTACTATTTCCCAAGTTACAATTTCCTTTTACATTAAGACACATGCCGCTATTCGTCAGCTCCTTAGCTGTAAGATTACCTCCAACATAGCAACTACCTTCAATGTTTAACTTATCTCCAGGGAAGTTTAAGTCGCTATCAGTTAAGTATGTACCTTTAATGGTGAATTGGTTATTTGTAGCCTCCAGCGTTCCATAATTGTAAACAGTAGCGTTGCCGTTGAGTAATTCTTGGTTGTTTGTCTTCCATTTTCCTCCTTTCAAGATATATATCTTGGTTTTCTCATCGGCATTCATTCCGTTCTGGATGAATGTTCCTGCCACATAGAGTGTCACGCCAGAGTATGGATGGTTGCATTCTACTGTTTCGCCTGCTGGTACATAATATGTTCCTGCAGGTAAATCCCAACCCGTATAGTCTTTCAGATTCTTGGCATCAGCAGGAATCGAAGCTGGTGCCTCTGGCATGCTGAGAATATTTGTAAAATATGATGAGTTGCTTTCATCTATAGTTCTAGACTTAGTTGCAATTTTGCTCTTGTAATTAAAAACACGGCTAGCCAATTCCTGGGCATTCGTGTTTTGCATCAAGTCGCTTCCTATAATCTTGGAATTCATGCTGGCGATAGGCACATTTGTAGTACCATCGCTATTGCTATCACTACAAGATGCGAGAAGCAATGCTGCAAAGCTGAATGTTGCAAGTTTGATATTTAATGCTTTCATTTTAGCTTTCTTTTAAATGTTATTTATTGATTGATATTTAGCGGATAACCTTAAAGTTAGCTTTAGCTGGCTTTTTTGATTTGCTAGTTAAGCTGTGAATAAGGTTTGCTCTCCCTCACTCCATCGTGAGAGTGGGGGAGAACAAGAGTGTCTTATTATTTTATTTAGCTGTCAGCTTGAATACCTGGATACGGCTCTGACCGTATGCTACATAGATATTCTCGCCATCAACTGCTACATAGTTGGCTGACTTACCGTTAGGAGCCTTGCGGTGGCAGATTTCGATACCTTTATCCTTGTCAAGAACAACGAGACCATAGCTACCGCATGCCAAATATACGTAGTTGGCATCAACTGCGATACCGTTGGCACGACCCTTCACCTGACCTACATGAGTAGCAGAGCTAGAGAAGGTAGGGCACTTGTAGTAGGTCTGATTTACAGAACCATCAGAAGAAACCTTAGCTACACCATTGTCACCCTTGCAGACGTAGATGTCACCGTTTGTATCTACTGCAACAACAGCCTTGGTTCCCTTAGGATAAACTTCGCCAACAGCGTATGTTGTACCATCAGTCATTTGGGCGTCATTGTATACTGTCAAATTACCTTTCTCTTCCAAAGCATAGAGCTTGTTACCTGATGTAACAACGTGCTTACCAACAGTTTCTTTAACAGGGTTAGTATAGCTATTGTCCTTGTCAAATACAAAGAATCCGTTGGTTGTAGCCAAAACATGATCTTCTCCGAATGTAGCTACGCAGTTGGCATCGTAACCCTTGGTTGCTTTGTCAATAGAGTAGGCTTTCAAATTAGTACCTAAGTTACTTCCATTCAACTCAACAATACCCATGATAGCACCTGTTTCTGCATCGCTGTTGCTTGCATCTTTCTTTTGGTTGCTTCCTGCGAGATAGAGCTTACTGCCGTTAACAATCAAGTGGTTGTAGTCGCAGTTTGCTGCAGCCTTACTGTCTTCAAGGGTCAATTTGTTGCCGCTCAAGCTAGCTACTTCAATGTTGCCACCTACTGCCTTGTCGCCATAAGTATGATATGAAACATAGAGTTTGCCGTTAGCAGGCTGGATACATGTTGCAGACTCACCGTCCTTAGGATCTTCTGAAGAAGCAATCAGGTCGAGCTTCTGGCTAGCAACTAACAGTGATGCATCACCCTTCCATTCATAACCATAGTTTCTGTTGTTCTCATCCTTGTATTCAACCAAGTTGTTCTGAGTTGTCTTGTCATAGTCGAGGTATGTTGCCTGGATAGAAAGACCCTCGAATGAACTCAACTCAGTAGAGCCATTGAAACTCTTGGTGAACTGGAACAGGAATGAAGCGTTTTGACCGCTTGTCAGGAAAGAGAGAATTCTGTCCTCGCCGTTGTTGACGAACTTGTCTGCCTTGATGACTGCAACAGCATTGTCATCTGCCAACTCAACCTGTCCCTGGTTGCTGTTGTCTGTTACAAGGTTATTGACGTTCATGACATTCTTGTTGCCTAAGAGAATGTGGCAATTTCCATTCAAGTTCAGAGTTGCATTGCCAGGGATGGTTTTGCCGTTCTCGTCTTTCTGCTGTGAACCATCAGTATTCTTAGGGTTGTTTGTAACGTTGATGTAGTTAGCAGAAATATTTGCACCGCCATTTACATTCATTGTGCCTTCTACCTTGATGGCAGAGTTTGCACCTGCAACCAAATAACCATCTACGTTGAGGTTCTGAGCCTTCAGGAAACCCTCGATGCCCAAGTCACCCTTGATGTTGACTGTGCCATTATTAAAGACATTAGCAGTGGTGTAAATATTTGCACCCTTCTCTATGTTCAACTCTGTAGCACGGATAGAACCTATGATGTGAGCTACTGCTGTAGGACCGAAAGTAATCTTCTGTGTAGGAGTGATAGACTTTTTCTTTTCTTCAGCTGTAGTTTCGGCAATGGCTCCAAGACCAGTTGACAAATCCGTACCAGTTGTAGAGGTACCTCTGAAGTCTGCGTAGAAATTTCCGTAGATTTTGATGTCTTCTCCTGTAGCAACAAAATTATTCTTTGGACTTGTGCAATAAACTGTGTTGCCAGCTGGTATCATATCGCCATTACCTGTATACTTCAGTGTTGCGCTATTCTGCAATACGATGGTAGTGTTAGTCATGCTTGTAGTCTCATCATACTCTAAAGTAGAACCACTGTGGATGAAGATAGTAGCACCGTCAATGGTCTTGCCTGCAAAATTAAGAGTCTTCTTGCCGGCAATGAGATAGTTGCTATTTGTGAGGTCGGCAGCGTTGTTGAGCTGCTTTGTGTTTTCCTCAGTAGGAGCTTGTCCTGCTTGTGGGAAATTAGTTACACCGTTAGCTCTTGTTCCGAAGAACTTTCTAGCCTTAGCTGTACTGTTCTTGTAGTTTACAACACGGCTGTTGTCAATCTGCTGTGATGTGAGCATAATTGTAGTGATGTCAGCAGGCTTGAGGGCCGGTGCTTCTGGAGTGGCAGGATCCGAAGAGCTGTCGCTACATGATGCGAAAACGAATGCTGCCAAACCTATAGCAGCAAGTTTAGAATTGAATACTTTCATATCTATTTAAGTTTAAATTGTAATTTCTTACTTTATGATTCTTTTTGTTCAATTAATCTTTATCATTTTGCTTAAATTCTTTATCATTTTGCCTAAAATCTTTTACTAAATTTGCCTAGCAAAGTTATTTTTGCTTACTTTTAGGAGTTAACTAGTTAGCTCTTCGGGCTTTAGCCATCAATTAGACGGTGCAAATATAGTGTAATTATTTCAAACGAAGCAGATTTTTCTGTTAAAGATGTTTAATATTGGCAAAGTTTAATAAACGGATAGCTGTTCGTATGGCTGTGAGCGATAATAATGGTTGCTCTACGCCAATCTGTTCTAAAACTCTATCGCAAAGATACGGCTTTATTCCCAAACCTGCAAGCTTTTTCCGGGATTTTTTAAAGAATAGATTTGGAATAAGGCTTACGTAAGGTTTGTTTAAGCCAAACGTAACAGTTAAATGAGCCTTAAACCAACTCCGTTTAAGGCTTAAATGAAACCGGAAAGAGGCTTCTTTAAAATTGAATTAGGGCTTTTTTGAAGTCTGGGGAATTATTTTTGAAATTTCCTGCAACCTTTTGCTCCTTTCTTTCGTCTAAATGCCAGAAATACGAACAATTTAAAATAGAAGGATTATGAAAAGTATTGGTTTGAGGGTAGCTGGTGCCGCAATGTTCTTGGCTGCTGCCGGGCTTACTGCCTGCAGCTTTGATTCGACGGGTTCTACCGTGAAGGGAGAGTTGAGTTACGTGCAGGATGACTTGCGCCAGAAGCCTTTTAAGGCGATTGATGTGGAGGCTGTGGCTGACGTCTATTATACCCAGAATGATGGCGATAAATGCGATGTCCGACTGGACTACTCTGCCATCAAGGACGCAAAGTTCCTGCAGCAGATGAAGGAGAAACTAAAGGTGGTGTATCGCAACGACGAGGTGCTTATCGGATACAACGGCAGACTGACCGTGCCTGCGTCCTGCAACTCTGAAAACAAGCGACTGAAGATTTATATCACCAGTCCAGACCTGTTGAAGGTGACACAGGAGGGTACGGGATGCTTCCATGCCAAGACCATCAACAGCGACCGTTTCGCCATTGATAACGAAGGCGTAGGCTCTGTCTATATCGGAAAGATTCTTGCCAACAAGGTGACTGTAGCCAACGAGGGTGTAGGCTCCGTGAATATCGATGACGTGGCTGGAGATAACATGACGGTTGATAATGAAGGCGTAGGCTCTGTGAAGATCACGAACGTTTCCATGGGAAGTCTGAAGGTGGACAACGAGGGCGTAGGCTCTGTGAACCTGGGATTCTTCAAGGGCGGCAGCCTGAATATCCTGAACGAAGGTGTAGGAAGCGTGAAAGCCAAGGTTGATTGCCAGTCTGTCAAAGCAACATCAGAAGGAGTAGGCGGAATCAATCTGAGTGGCGTCACCCGTCAATACAGCAAGAAGAAAGACGGAGTTGGAGGAATTTCGGATAACGGACTGACGGTAAGAAAATAACGTAAGTTGTTGAAAATCAAAATAAAAAACGGAAGAGGAAAATGCCGAAGCCAAATTGCGAAAATTTGAGCAATTCGGCTTCGGCTAAACCCTCTTATTTTTTTCTATTTTTTCTTTTATTTATTTTCTTTTTTCTCTTTTCTTCTTGCTACTTCTTCTTGTCGCTTTTTTCTTTTCTTTTTTTCTTGTTTTCTTTTTTTCTTCTCACAAGAATACCGAATTTACGGTATTTAACATTTGAAAAGCATCAGAAGCGCCCTCGGAAAAGGTTCAAAAGAGAACGGTTAGAAGTCCCATTTTACACCGAGGCAAGGACGGACCATCCAGCCGGCATTGCTGCCGAAGTTGTGGCTGATCTCTACCTCGCTGCCTACGCTGAGGTTCTCGCAGCCGAAGTGCTGGCCAACGTTGTACCAGAGCTGTGGCTCTGTGGTGAAGACGGTGTGCTCAGGAGTGAAGGCTACGTTGCCGTCCTTGTCAAACTTCAGGTCGCCATCCTTGTCCTTGAACGAACTGTGGGTCTCCCACCAGTAATCAGCGAAACCGCTAAAGTTCAAACCCTTTAATCCAAAGATGTCCTTGCATCCCCATACAGCAGTAAGCTGCATTGGCACATTCTGGTCGGTCTTGCGGATAGTCTTGTAGAGTGCCTGGAACGTCAAGGTGTTCTTGAAACTCTTGTCATGCATGAAATACTCCACACCGAAGAGCCAGGCATTGTTGATAGGGTAGTCCTTGTAGATACCGCCGTTGTACTCTACGTGGAGGCTCAGATTCTTCAACTTCGTGTTCTGCCAGAAGTTGAGGGCGCGCGAGATCTCGGTATAGGTTCCACCCTGTGACATGTTGTGCTCGTACTTCTTGCCTGTATCAGTGTTTGTCATCTGATCGAGGTTGAAGTCGTGGTCTACAAAGAAATAAGTGTTACCCCATTTGTCCTGCTTGAACATTTCGAGGGTGAGGGTAACAAACTTGCGGTCACTGCCGAAATCATAGAAGACTTGGGCATTGGTCTGTGCTAAAGTTTTGCTCGCAGGGAGCAACGCAAGTGCCATGAGCAGTAGGCTTTTCATCTTTTTCATAAATCTTTTCTTTTCTTAATTATTTATTTAGTGAAACAAAAAACTGCGGACGGTAAGCCCGCAGTTTGTAATAATAACATCTTTATTTTGTAAATATCTTTTAGTATGCGAACAAAGGATAGTCCTTCATGGTCTCATTCACCTTCTCACGAACGCGTGCGATCACCTTCTTGTCCTCAGGAGTATTCAACACTTCCTCGATGAGTTCAGCTATGAGGTGCATCATGTCTTCCTTGGCGCCACGGGTTGTCATGGCTGCTGTACCAAGGCGGATACCTGATGTCTGGAAAGCAGAACGACTGTCGAATGGAACCATGTTCTTGTTGACTGTAATGTCGGCTGCAACGAGCGCATTCTCAGCTACTTTACCTGTAAGGTCTGGATATTTACTTCGGAGGTCAACGAGCATGGAATGGTTGTCTGTACCACCGCTCACGATGCTGAATCCACGGCCGATGAGGTCATCAGCAAGAACAGCTGCGTTCTTCTTCACCTGAGCAGCATACTCCTTCCATGAAGGCTGCAGGTTCTCGTTGAAGGCAACAGCCTTGGCAGCGATGACGTGCTCCAAAGGACCGCCCTGCTGACCAGGGAATACGGCAGAATTCAAGATCATGCTCATCTTCTTGACCTCGCCCTTCTTGGTAGTCAATCCCCATGGATTGTCAAAATCCTTGCCCATGAGGATGATACCGCCACGAGGACCACGGAGAGTCTTGTGGGTAGTAGAAGTAACGATGTGGGCATACTTCAATGGGTTGTCCAGCAGACCAGCTGCAATCAGACCAGCAGGGTGAGCCATATCAATCATGAGGAGCGCACCTACCTCGTCGGCAATCTTGCGCATACGTGCATAATCCCACTCACGGCTGTAGGCACTACCACCACCGATAATCAGCTTAGGCTTGTTCTCCAGCGCCAGCTTCTCCATCTCGTCGTAGTCCACGCGACCGGTCTCCTTGTTGAGGTTGTAACCGATAGGGTGGTAGAGGATACCGGAAGTATTGACGAGGCTACCATGAGAAAGGTGACCACCGTGATCGAGGTTCAGGCCCATAAAAGTATCGCCAGGCTTCAATACTGCGAGCAATACAGCTGCGTTAGCCTGTGCGCCAGAGTGAGGCTGTACATTAGCGTACTCAGCACCAAAGAGTTTCTTGACGCGTTCGATAGCCAGGTTCTCAACAATATCCACCACTTGGCAGCCACCGTAGTAGCGCTTTCCTGGCAGACCTTCTGCATACTTGTTAGTAAGGTAAGAACCCATAGCGTTCATCACCTCGTCACTCACGAAATTCTCAGAAGCAATCAGCTCCATACCTTTCAGCTGACGCTGATGTTCTCTTTCGATTAAGTCGAAAATCTCTTGATCTTTTACCATTCTCTTTACTTTTTATGGTTGATGTTTAATGAAATCGGGTACAAAAATAAGCAATATCTCTCAAACTACCAAATAAATCGTAATATTTTGAGTGATATTGCTTACTTTTTGTTATTTTATTGCCTTTAAATTACTTGCAAAGCTCTACTGTGCCCAGTTGCTGCTCCTTGTCGCAGTAGTGGCAACGCACGATGCCGAGCACCTTGTCTACGGTGTGGAAGAGGGTCTGCATAGGCTCGTTGTTGGTGATGCACTTAGGGTTGTTGCACTTCACGATGCCCTTCAGCGTATCCGGAGTCTCTACGGTCTTCTTCTCTACGATTTCGTAGTCCTTGATGATACTCAGTCCGATGTTAGGAGCCACCACGGAGAGACGGTTGATTTCTTCGTCGGTGAAATACTTGTTGGCAACCTTGATGATGCCCTTCTTGCCAATCTTCTTGGATGGCAGGTTGTAGCCGATAGTAACAGGAGTGTCCATCTTTTCCAACTGGAGCAGATTCACTACCTGATAGGTCTTTTCAGCTGGTATATGGTCGATTACGGTACCGTTCTCGATAGCCGCAACCACTAATTGACTTTTATTGTTTCCCATAATTATTAATTGTTAATTATTAATTATCAATTACTCAATAATGGTCTTATCGTTCTTTACGTCCTCAAGCGAGATGCCGAGGCAGTGGCAGAAGATAGCCTCACGTGCATAGAGACCGTTCTGAGCCTGCTGGATATAGTATGCATGTGGATCATCATCCACATCGTATGCAATCTCGTTCACACGTGGCAGCGGGTGCATGATCTTCATGTTCTCCTTTGCCTTGCAGAGCATGTCGCGCTTCAGGATGTATACGTTCTTCACGCGCTCATATTCCATGAGGTCGGAAAAGCGCTCCTTCTGAACACGGGTCATGTAGAGAATGTCGGCATCGGCAATCACGTCCTCGTTGAAGTCTTCATGCTCCACGTACTTGATGTTATGCTCCTTGCAGTAGAGTTTATACTCCTCAGGCATAGCAAGTTCCTTAGGTGCGATGAAGTGGAAGGTAGGATTGAAATGGCGCATGGCAGTGATAAGTGAGTGAACGGTGCGGCCATACTTGAGGTCACCCACGAGATAGATGTTCAAGTTCTCCAAGGTACCTTGGGTCTTGTAGATAGAGTAGAGGTCGAGCAGGCACTGTGAAGGATGCATGTGTGCACCGTCGCCTGCATTGACGATAGGCACAGGAGCCACCTCGCTTGCATACTGTGCGGCACCCTCGATGAAATGGCGCATGGCAATCACGTCAGCGTAATTGCTTACCATGAGGATGGTGTCTTTGAGCGTTTCGCCCTTGGTGGTGCTGGAAGTCTTGGCATCGGAGAAACCGATGACGCGAGCGCCAAGGCGATTGGCTGCTGTTTGGAAACTGAGCTGTGTACGAGTAGAAGGCTCGAAGAAAAGGGTCGCTACAACCTTTCCCTTCAACAGCTCCCTGTTAGGATGCTTTTCAAACTCCTGTGCCATCTCCAAGAGATAGGTAATCTTCTCTTTAGAGAGGTCTGCAATCGTTACAAAATTATGTTTTTCCATTTGTTTTTGATTGTAATGTTCTAAAATCGCCCCCAAAGTTACAAATAATTTTCGATTTATGTGCGAAAAGTCAAAACTTTTATGTAATTTTGCACAAAATAAATGAAGAAATAGAGATGAGAAAACATTTTATCTATACATTATGGGGCATTTTTGCCACCTTTGTCGTGTCGGCTATGCTGGCCTTCTTTGCCATCTGGAACGGATGGATCGGTTACATGCCGGACATCGAGGACCTGCAGAATCCTATCAGCAGATTCGCCACTCAGGTGTATTCGGCAGACGGAAAGGTGCTGGGTACATGGAACCTGAACAAGGAGAACCGTATCGTGATACCTTACAAGAAGATGTCACCTTATTTAATAAAGGCGCTGGTGGCTACCGAGGATGCCCGTTTCTATGAGCATTCGGGTATCGACTACCGTGCCCTGGGACGTGCCATCATCAAGCGTGGAATCCTGGGACAAACCAATGCCGGCGGTGGCAGTACCATTACCCAGCAGCTTGCCAAGCAGCTCTATTCCGAGAAGGCAGGGAGTACGCTGGAGCGATTGCTGCAGAAACCGATAGAGTGGGTGATTGCCATCAGGCTGGAGCGATACTATACCAAGCAGGAGATTATCGCCCTCTATCTCAACTACTTCGATTTCCTGCATAATGCCGTGGGTATCAAGACGGCGGCTAATACCTATTTTAATAAGGAGCCGAAGGACCTGACGCTCTGCGAGGCGGCTACCCTGATAGGACTGTGCAAGAACCCGTCGCTCTTCAATCCGGTACGCTATCCGGACCGTGCACGCGACAGACGCAATGTGGTGCTCGCTCAGATGGTGAAGGCAGGTTATCTCAGCCGGGGTGAGTATAGCCGGTATGCTGCCGACCCGCTGACGCTGAACTTCCACCGTACAGACCATAAGGACGGTACTGCCACTTATCTGCGTGAATACCTGCGCCATTACATGATGGCAAAGCGTCCGGAACGTGGCAATTATCCATCCTGGAACTATGCGCAGTTCGTGACCGATTCCATCCTGTGGAACACCGATCCGCTCTACGGATGGTGCAACAAGAACTATAAGAAAGACGGTTCGCCATACAATGTATACAGTGACGGTCTGAAGGTGTTCACTACCATCGACAGCCGCATGCAGCGATATGCCGAAGAGGCTGTATATCAGCACGTGGCACGCTATCTGCAGCCTATCTTCAGCAAGGAGACTGCACGCAAGCCAAGTTCGCCATACAGCGACAAGCTGACGCCTAAGCAGATCAAGGTAATCCTGAACCGCAGCATTACGCAGAGCGAGCGCTATCAGACGATGAAGGCAGCAGGATGTTCTGAACAGGAGATTCATGATGCCTTCCGCAAGAAGATAGATATGACCGTGTTCACCTATCATGGTGACGTGGATACGCTGATGAGTCCATTGGATTCCATCCGCTATTACAAGACCTACCTGCGCAGCGGATTCATGAGTATGGATCCGAAGACAGGTGCCGTGAAGGCATACGTGGGAGGACTGGACTATTCTCACTTCATGTACGACATGGTGAGTCTGGGACGCCGACAGGTAGGTTCTACCATCAAGCCTTTCCTCTACAGTCTGGCGATGGAAAACGGCTTCTCGCCATGCGATCTGGCTCCAAACCGCCAGCATACCTATATGGTAGCCGGAAGGCCTTGGACGCCACGTAACGCCAACCATTCGCGCTATGGACAGATGGTGACGCTGAAGTGGGGATTGCAGCAGAGTAACAACTGGATCAGTGCTTATCTGATGAGTAAGCTGAATCCGCAGCAGTTTGTTCAGATGCTGCGCGATTTCGGTATCAACAGTCCTGATATCCATGCCTCTATGAGCTTGTGTCTGGGTCCTTGTGAGGTGAGTGTGAGCGAGATGGTAAGTGCCTATACGGCCTTTGCCAACCACGGCATCCGTACGTCTCCGATGTTCGTGAGCCGCATTGAGGACAATGAGGGCAATACCTTAGCCACCTTCCAGCCACGCATGAACGAGGTGATTGGTGCGGAGAACGCCATGAAGATGCTCACCATGCTGATGGGAGTAGTGGATGGCGGTACGGCTGGAAGACTGCGCTACCGCTATAACCTGGAAGGACAGATTGGTGCCAAGACGGGTACCACCAACAATAACAGTGACGGATGGTTTATCGGATTCACTCCGCAGCTGGTCAGCGGCTGCTGGGTAGGCGGTGAAGAGCGTGATATCCACTTCGATTCGATGAGTATGGGACAGGGAGCCACCATGGCGCTTCCTATCTGGGCGATATTCATGAAGAAGGTTTATGCCGATCCGACGCTGGGCATCAGACCGGACGTAAAATTTGATTTACCAGACGGTTATAATCCATGCTATAAGCCGAAATCTGACCAGGATGATTTCGAGCAGGTAGACGGCATCGATGAGGTGTTTGAGTAGGCATTCGCCATTTTTGCATAGTTTTACTTTTAAATTGTGCAAAAATGGCGAATGTTTTTTGCTTATATGCGTTTTTTTTTGTATTTTTGCAAAGTTTTAGGGCTATTATGACTGATAAGGCTATGCCGGTGGTCGGGCTCTTTGCTTGAATCAAGGAAATAAAATAAAAAATCATTATAATGAACGTTTCATATAAATGGCTTAAAGAATACGTCGATTTCGACTTGACACCACAGGAGACAGCTGATGTGCTGACCTCTTGCGGACTCGAAGTGGACGCTTTGGAAGAAGTACAGTCTATCAAGGGTGGACTGAAGGGACTCTATGTAGGTAAAGTGTTGACATGCGAGGCGCATCCTAACAGCGATCACCTCCACGTAACAACCGTTGACCTGGGCAAGGGCGAGCCACAGCAGATTGTCTGCGGTGCGCCTAACGTGGCTGCCGGTCAGAAGGTAATCGTTGCCGACCTGGGCTGCGTGCTCTACGACGGCGACCAGAGTTTTACCATCAAGAAGAGCAAGCTGCGCGGTGTAGAGAGCTTGGGTATGATCTGCGCTGAGGATGAAATCGGTGTGGGTACTTCTCACGACGGTATCATCGTGCTCCCAGAGGATGCACCTGTTGGTCAGCCTGCTGCCGAGTACTATCACCTGGAGAGCGACTGGCTCATCGAGATTGATATCACTGCCAACCGTGCCGATGCACTCGGCCACTGGGGTGTGGCCCGCGACCTCTATGCCTGGTTGAAGCAGAACGGCTACGAAACCAGTCTGCATCGCCCATCTTGCGATGAGTTCGTAGTAGACAACGAGGATCTTCCTATCGATGTAGAGATTGAGAACACCGAGGCTTGCAAGCGCTATGCCTGCGTAAGCATCACCGACTGCGAGGTGAAGGAGAGCCCTAAGTGGTTGCAGGATAAGCTGAATATCATCGGCTTGCGTCCAATCAACAATATCGTGGATATCACCAACTACATCATGATGGCATATGGTCAGCCATTGCACTGCTTCGATGCCGACATGGTTACCGGTCATAAGATTGTAGTCCGCACCCAGCCAGAGGGTACCAAGTTCATCACTCTTGATGGCGAGGAGCACACCCTGGGTGAGCACGACCTGAGCATCTGCAATGCTGAGGAGCCAATGTGTATCGCCGGTATCTTCGGCGGTAAGGGTTCCGGTACTTACGAGACCACCAAGAGCGTGGTTCTGGAGAGTGCTTACTTCCACCCGACATGGATTCGCAAGAGCGCTCGCCGTCATGGTTTGAGCACAGATGCCAGCTACCGTTTTGAGCGTGGCGTAGATCCAAACGGACAGATTTATGCATTGAAGCAGGCTGCTATCCTCTGCAAGCAGTTGGCTGGCGGCAAGATTTCCATGCAGATCAAGGATGTATATCCAGAGCCAATGCCGGATTTCCCAGTTCGCCTGAACTATGAGTATGCGCATCGCCTTATCGGTAAGGAGATTGGTGCTGAGACCATCAAGAATATCGCCACATCTCTCGAGATGAAGATCGTGAAGGAGGATGCTGAGGGCATCGACCTTTTGGTTCCTGCTTATCGCGTGGATGTCCAGCGTCCTTGCGACGTGGTAGAGGATATCCTCCGTATCTACGGATATAATAATGTAGAGATTCCAACCCAGCTGAAGAGTTCTTTGACTGTTCAGGGTGATGAGGACAAGGCTTATCACAGCCAGAACCTCGTGGCAGAGCAGTTGGTAGGCGAGGGCTTCATGGAGATTCTCAACAACTCTCTGAGCAAGACCAGCTACTATACAGACCTGGAGCTGAACAAGTATCCTTTGGAGAATGTAGTGAAGGTGATGAACCCATTGAGTGCTGATCTCGGCGTGATGCGTCAGACCATGCTCTTCGGCGGTTTGGAGAGCGTAGCCCGCAACATCAACCACAAGAGCCAGAACCTGAAGTTCTTCGAGGTGGGTAACACCTATTTATATAATAAGGAGAAGTGGAGCGAGGAGAGTCCTATCAAGGCTTACTCTCAGGAGGCTCACATGTCACTCTTGATCACCGGAAAGCGCGTAGAGGGCAGTTGGGCTCATGCAGATGAGCAGAGCAGCATCTACGAGTTGAAGGCTGTTGTAGAGAATATCCTACGCCGTGTAGGTATGCCACAGAACAACCTGGTTATCAAGCACAGCGACAACAACATCTTCTCAAAGGGCGTAAGCTATGAGACCCGTGCCGGCAAGGTATTGGTAGAGATGGGTATTCTGAGCAACAAGCTGAAGAAGGCATTCGACATTGAGCAGGATGTATTCTATGCTGATGTTCACTGGGATAACCTGGTGAAGACCGTGAAGAAGGTGAACCTTACTTACACAGATATCTGCAAGTATCCATCTGTGAGCCGCGACCTTGCACTGCTCGTTGACAAGAACGTAGAGTTTGCACAGATTGAGCAGATTGCCCGTCAGACCGAGAAGAAGCTCCTGAAGAGTGTGGTACTCTTCGACGTATATGAGGGTAAGAACCTGCCAGAGGGCAAGAAGAGCTATGCCGTAAACTTCATCCTGCAGGATGAGGAGAAGACATTGAATGACAAGCAGATTGATGCTATCATGAAGAAGCTCATTGCCAACCTTACAGGCAAGCTCAATGCAGAACTGAGATAATGCAGAATGCGATTGACGCAGAACTGAGATAATATTATAAACAAAAAACGATAAACATTTAAAAATTTATTCCAATGGGAAGAGCATTTGAATATCGTAAAGCTACAAAGCTGAAAAGATGGGGCCACATGGCCAAGACATTTACTAAGTTGGGTAAGCAGATTGCTATTGCAGTAAAGGCAGGCGGTCCAGAGCCAGAGAACAACCCAACATTGCGTGCTATCATCGCTAACTGTAAGCGTGAGAACATGCCTAAGGATAACATCGTTCGTGCCATCAAGAACGCTTGTGGCAAGGATACCAGCGATTACAAGGAGGTAACATACGAGGGATATGGCCCTCACGGAGTTGCTGTCTTCGTTGATACATTGACAGACAACACTACCCGTACTGTGGCTGACGTTCGTTCTATCTTCAACAAGTTCAGCGGTAACCTGGGTACAACAGGTTCTTTGTCTTTCCTCTTCGACCACAAGGCAGTGTTCACATTCAAGAAGAAGGATGGTCTGGATATGGACGAGATGATTCTCGACCTGATCGACTACGGCGTAGAAGATGAGTTTGATGAGGATGAGGAGAACAACGAAATCACTATCTACGGTGCTCCTACAAGCTTCGGCGAGATTCAGAAGCATCTGGAGGCTGAGGGTTTCGAGGTAACTGGTGCCGAGTTCACTTACATCCCTAACGATTTGAAGGATGTAACTCCTGAGGAGCGTGAAACTATCGACAAGATGGTTGAGAAGTTGGAAGAGTTTGACGATGTTCAGACTGTTTATACCAACATGAAGCCAGAAATTCCTGCAGACGCAGAATAATATTACGCCCTGATAGGCGCTACTTTTTACAGGCACGCCCTGAACCAACGGTCACCGGCCGAAGGGAAAGGTAAAGGGCAGAAGCACATAGCCCAGGGCACCGCCCTGGGTTTTGTGTTTATTTCAGCACGCGCCCTGTAAGAGCAAAAGCTTTAAAATAAGGAGAAAACATTATGATTAATTCTAACAATGAAAATCAGGAAAAGTTGCAGAAGGTAACTTATCAGACTCATGGTACCTGCTCAAAATACATCTGCATCAGTATAGATAAAGATGGAAAAGTGCAGGATGCCCAGTTCATCGGCGGCTGCGATGGCAATACCAAGGGCGTCTGTGCCTTGATTCAGGGCATGAAGGCCAAGGAAGTCATTGCCCGATTGAAGGGCATCACTTGTGGCAACAAGCCTACAAGCTGTCCAGACCAGCTGGCTACAGCCTTGCAGGAAATGGGATATTAAGAGTGTTTTAGGCACGGATATATATTAGGCACGGATTACACGGAATTATAAATGAGCTCTATTGATTAGCGCCATAAATCCGTGTAATCCGTGTAATCCGTGCCTTATCTGTAATCCGTGCCTTTTCTAATACTAGTAATCTGTGCCTTATCTAATACTTGAACAAATCATCCAGCAGAACCTCCTTCGGATTCTTTGCCGAATGATAAACGAAACGGAAGCTGAAATGCTTCTCCTTGTATTTCTGCAAGCCGGGATTGTTGTCAAGGGCATCTTTCTGGAGCTTATGCAGTTTGTCCTTGTTGGCATCTATGACCTGCTTGTTGTCTGCCTTGTTGCGCAAGGTGACATAATAAGTGTAAACCCTGGTGTTCTTATCAAAGGTTGCACTATCTGTTCTGCTGTCATTCACGAAAGGTGTAGGACAGTTTTTCTCCGTATACTCCTTAGCTTCTCTTTCAGCCTTTTCTTCCAGACTTTCGGTGCAAGATGCTAATAAAGAGACCAAAACAGCGATGTAAATCAACTTTTTCTTCATGATTTTTCTATATTTTACCTAAAAATCTCTATAATTTCTGATATTTTGTGCAAAGATACGAAAAAAATAACTATCTTTGCACTCTAAAGAGAGAAAATTATATGGAGAATATAAATAAGATAAGAAATTTCTGCATTATTGCACATATAGACCATGGTAAAAGTACCTTGGCAGACCGATTGTTAGAGAAGACTCAGACCATCAAGATTACTGAAGGACAGATGCTTGATGACATGGACTTGGAGAGAGAGCGTGGTATTACTATCAAGAGCCATGCCATACAGATGGAGTATAAGGCAAAGGATGGTGATACATACATTCTCAATCTGATTGATACTCCGGGACACGTAGACTTCTCTTATGAGGTTTCACGTTCCATCGCTGCCTGCGAGGGAGCGCTCCTGGTCGTTGATGCCACACAGGGCGTGCAGGCTCAGACAATCTCTAACCTCTATATGGCTATTGAGCATGACCTGGAAATCATTCCGGTCATCAACAAGATAGATATGCCTTCGGCTATGCCGGAGGAGGTGGAAGACGAAATCGTAGACCTGATTGGTTGCAAGCATGAGGATATCCTCCGCGCTTCCGGTAAGACCGGTGAGGGCGTTGAAGAGGTGTTGGAGGCGGTTGTAAAACGTGTGCCTGCTCCTACAGGCGATGACAAGGCTCCATTGCAGGCTTTGATTTTCGACTCTGTGTTCAACTCTTTCCGTGGTATCATCGCTTATTTCAAGATAGAAAACGGCGTGATCAGCAAGGGTGACAAGGTGAAGTTCTTCAATACCGGCATGGAATATGATGCTGATGAGATTGGTGTGCTGAAGATGGACATGATTCCTCGCAAGGAATTGGGTACCGGTGAGGTAGGTTATATCATCTCGGGTATCAAGAATGCTACCGAAGTAAAGGTGGGTGACACCATCACTCATATCGCCCGTCCTTGTGACAAGGCGATTGCCGGTTTCCAGGAAGTGAAGCCGATGGTCTTTGCCGGCGTTTATCCTATCGATCCTAGCGATTACGAGAATCTGCGTGCCTCATTGGAGAAACTGCAGCTCAATGATGCTTCGCTTACCTTCTCGCCAGAGAGTTCCGTGGCATTGGGCTTCGGTTTCCGTTGCGGATTCCTCGGATTGCTCCACATGGAGATTGTGCAGGAACGTCTGGACCGTGAGTTCAACATGGATGTCATCACCACCGTGCCTAACGTATCCTATATGGTATACGACAAGCAGGGAGGCGAGAAAGAGGTCCACAATCCTTCCGGATTGCCTGACCCAACCATGATTGACCATATCGAGGAACCATACATCCGAGCTACCATCATCACTGCTGCCGATTACATCGGTCCGATCATGAAGCTCTGTCTGGATAAGCGTGGCGAATTGATTAACCAGGAATACGTGAGCGGCAATCGTGTGGAGTTGCACTTCATGTTGCCATTGGGCGAGATTGTCATCGATTTCTACGATAAGCTGAAGAGTATTTCCAAGGGTTATGCTTCGTTCGACTATCATATCGATTCATTCCGTCACTCTGACCTGGTGAAGCTCGATATCCTCCTGAATGGAGAACCGGTGGATGCGCTGAGCACCTTGACCCATCGTGACAATGCCGTGAGCTTCGGACGCAGAATGTGCGAGAAGTTGAAGGACCTGATTCCACGTCAGCAGTTTGATATTGCCATCCAGGCAGCTATCGGTGCAAAGATTGTGGCACGTGAGACCGTGAAGCAGGTGCGTAAGGATGTTACTGCCAAGTGTTATGGTGGTGACGTGAGCCGTAAGCGTAAGCTGCTGGAGAAGCAGAAGAAGGGTAAGAAGCGCATGAAGCAGATTGGTAATGTGGAGGTTCCACAGAAGGCCTTCCTTGCTGTGCTGAAACTCGATTAATATTGAAATAACATTAACTAAATTATAGGAGTTTTTTTTATTATGGCTGACTTGATGAAGGTTATAGTACCTAAGCGCGACATAGCCAGAGAGCTTGCACGTAAGTATAGTACGATGACTCACGACGAGCTGGATGTCCTGGAAGATTTGCTTGTGCCGGTGAAGTATGGCAAGGGCGAGAGAATCTTGTCCGAGGGAGAAGTATGTACGGGTATTTCGTATATAGAGAAGGGCTTGGTGCGACAGTATTACATCAAGAATGGCAAGGAGGTGACCGAGCACCTGGGTGTGGATCACTCTATCTTCATGTGTATTGAAAGTCTCTTTAAAGAGGAACCTTCTCATCTACAAGTGGAAGCATTGGAACCTACATTGGTTTACATCTTGCCAAAGGCGAAGCTCGAGGCGGCTGCGATGCGTAATGTCAATATTCAGATGCTGTATCGTAAGATTCTGGAAGAGAGTTTGATACAGTCGCAAGTGCATGCCGACCTGATGCGCTTTGAGACAGCGCCAAACAAGTATAAGCGCCTTTGCGAGATGAATCCACAGGTAGTATTAAGAGCTCCGCTCACCTATATTGCTAATTATCTGCAGATGACGCCGGAAACATTGTCTCGTATCCGTTCTAATGTACTCATGTAATAAGCATTGGAATATAAACACAAAAAACGCCCTGTAAAGGTAAAGCTTCCATGTCGGAATGCTTTTGCCTTTACAGGGCGTCTCTTTTTTATTATTGATCTTCTTCGTCCCAATCCTCATCTTCGAATCCGAACAGGGCTGGATCAACGAAGGCATCGAGCGCACGGCGCTCTTTTTTGGTAGGGCGTCCGGTACCTCTTGCACGGTCTACGAATCCGCTGATGCGGCTCATTTCCAGAAGTTCGTACTGCTTAGGATCGGTAACGTTCTTGTAAACGCCAAACAGCATCTTGGCACCTACGCGCTGCTCAATGCAGTCGAGTACCTCGAAAGAATAGGTGATAGGAGCCTTCTTCACGCTCACCACATCGCCACGCTTGATGATAAAGGATGGCTTTCTGTTTACGCCTCCCACCGTCACACGACCATTCTTGCAGGCATCTGCTGCAATGCTGCGCGTCTTGTAAATGCGGGCTGCCCAGAGCCACTTGTCTATTCTTGCTGATTCTTTCATGATTACTTTTTCCCAAGCTTGTTGTACTGGTTCATCGTATTGTTGATGCCAGCCAATACAAAACTCTTGATAATCTCTACGCCCAGGTCGATAGCAGGCTGAAGTTCCTTCATGTCTTCCTCGGTGTATTTACCAAGTACCCAGTCTATCTGTCCACCGCGCGGATAATCGTTGCCGATACCCATGCGCAGGCGAGCATAGTTTTGTCCGATAAGTTGCTGGATATGTCCCAAACCGTTGTGCCCGCCATTGCTGCCATTGGCTTTCAGACGGAAAGCACCGAGGGGTAGGGCAAGCTCATCACTGATTACCAGAAGTCTGCTCTGATCAATCTTTTCCTGATTCAGCCAATATCTCACTGCATTACCGCTGAGGTTCATGAAGGTGGTAGGTTTCAGGAGAATGATCTTTCTGCCCTTGAGTGTGGTTTCAGCGACGAATCCATATCGCTTATCCTCAAAATGAATATTGGACGCTTTAGCAAAAGCGTCCAATACCATAAATCCTGTGTTGTGCCTGGTTCCTGCGTATTCATCGCCAGGGTTACCAAGCCCACAAATCAAATATTTATCCAATGTTTGATAATGCTTTACTCAGGTTCGTAAAATCTCGATGACTTATCAATTAAGCCTCCTCTTCAGCTGCAGCCTGTGCAGCGAGCTGAGCGTTACGTGTCATCTTGATAGAGCAAACTACAACAGCCTTGCTTGTTGCCAGCTCGAGACCCTCGTATGAAAGGTCGCCAACCTTGATGCTCTTACCGATCTTCAACTCAGTAACGTCTACATCGAGGTGCTCAGGAATAACCTGGTAAGGAGCTGTAACGTTGATCTTACGGATAGAGAGGTTCATACGACCACCATCACGTACACCCTGTGCAAGACCTACCAACTTAACTGGGATACCGATAGTGATAGGCTTCTGATCGTTCACCTCGTAGAAGTCAACGTGCAAAGGAGCGTCTGTTGTTGGGTGGAACTGAATCTCCTTCATGATAGCTGTGTGGCTCTCACCGTCGATGATGAGGTTGATTACATATACATGAGGAGTGTAGATAATCTTACGCAACTCTGTGAATGGAACTGCGAATGACATAGCCTCAGGAGCACCGTTAGCATCCTTCTTCTCACCATAAAGGTTACATGGGATGAAACCTTCCTTACGCAATGACTTAGAAGCTTTCTTACCAAGGTCTGTACGCTTCTGACCTGTTACATTAATCTCTTTCATTTGTGTTACTCTAAATTAAGTTGTTAAAAATTTAATAATGTGCCTTAACTCGCCATCACACGGATTAGCTTTGAAAAAGCGTGTCTGCGAATCTTTTCCGCAAAGCGGCTGCAAAATTACTCATTTTATTTGGAATATGCAAATATTTTGGAAGAAAATATCAAAAATAATGCCTTTATCCTTAAAAAAGTAGAAAATATTCCTCGTTTTCTTGCTCATATTATATAAAATATGTATATTTGCACTCGTAATTGGTAAACATATAAATAAATCTTTTAAAAACATTAGAGAATGATTAATAGGGATTTGATAAGACGTAAGATTGTGCAGTTAACCTACGCATACTATCAAAACAGCAATTACAACATGGATAATGCTGAGAAGGAGTTGATGTTCAGTCTCTCCAAGTCGTACGATCTGTACAACTACATGTTGCAGCTCATCGTTGCTATTACAGGGGAAGCCCGTAAGCGTTACGATGTTGAGGTGGTTCGTGCGCAGCGTGAGGGCCTTCAGGAGCCTTCTGCTCGTTTGGCGTTCAATGAATTTGCTGTACAGTTGGAGGAGAATAAGATGTTGCTCGACTGGATTGATGTGAAGCATTCTAATTGGGATGAGAACATTGAGGTGGTTCGTAGCTTGTACAATACTATTACTTCTAGTGATCTCTATGCCGATTATGTCAGTGGTGCTTTCGATGCAGAACTCCCTGATATGGATGATTACGACCGTGACCGTGAGTGGTGGCGTCGTGTATATAAGAAGTTTATCCAGAACAATGATGAGATGGATGCTTTCCTCGAGGAGAAGAGCCTGTACTGGAATGATGACAAGGATATCGTTGATACCTTCGTGCTGAAGACCATCAAGCGCTTTGACAAGGCTAACAAGAGCAAGCAGGAACTCCTTCCTGAGTACAAGGACATGGAGGATAGAGAATTTGCTAGAAAGCTCTTCCGTGCTACCATCCTCAATGCAGATTCTTATCAGCGCTATATGAGTACTGCTTCACGCAACTGGGACTTCTCACGTCTGGCTTACATGGATGTGGTTATCATGCAGATTGCCATCGCTGAGTTGACTACCTTCCCTGGTATTCCTGCTACAGTAACCATCAATGAGTATGTGGAAATGGCTAAGGTTTACAGTACTCCTCGCAGTGGTGGCTATGTGAACGGTATGCTTGACAATATCGCCCGTTACCTGAATGAGCAGGGTATCATTGCCAAGGATTTGCCAGAGCGCAAGTCTAAGTATAGAGATCATCACGAGAACTAAATCGCGTGATATATAAAAAAGAATCAATAATTATAAAGAAATATATAACAAGACTATGACAAATTTAGTATTACAGGCACAGCAGGGTGGAAGCAGCATGACCTTCCTCATTATGATGGTGGCTATCTTCGTTATCATGTGGTTTTTCATGATTCGCCCTCAGCAGAAGAAGCAGAAGGAAATCCGTAAGTTCCAGAATTCTCTTCAGGAGGGTTCTAAGGTGGTTACTGGTGGTGGCGTCTATGGTACCGTAAAGCGCGTGAATGTAGAGGCTAACACTATCGATGTTGAGATAGCTCGTGGCGTGGTAATCACTGTGGCTAAGGGCTACGTGTTTGCTGATGCTACAAGTCAGACTCCTAATGCATAGTATCAAGAACATATTGCTTGCTGTCAGAAACTTCCTGTTCAGTGGTATGAATAAGGAGTTTCTGATTTTTTTGTTCTTTTTGGCGCTCAGTGGCGGCTTCTGGTTGATGATGTCGCTCAACGAAACGCTGGAGAGGGAATTTGCTATTCCCGTACAGCTGGTTGGCATGCCACGTAATGCGATCATTACTGGTGAATTACCTGATACGGTTAAGATTACGGTGAGAGATAAGGGATTTACGCTGGCTACTTATGCCTATGGAAGGAAATTCCACCCTATCTCTTTCAAATTCTCAACTTATGCTGATGATGATGCTGGCGCAGGAGTAATACCACTGGCTGATGTGCAGAAACAGGTGCAGGCGCAGTTGTATGGCTCCAGCAAGTTGCTCTCTGTCAAACCAGGAAAGTTTGATTTCTACTTCACCTATGGCTCTTCCAAGAAGGTGCCGGTGGTCTTCAAGGGTAGGATTACTACCAGCAGGCGTTATTATCTGGCTCATACTGAGTTTTTCCCGACAATGGTTACGGTCTATGCCAACAAGCGACAGCTCGATCAGCTGGAATCGGTAGAAATCGTTCCGTTCAATCAGCGCAACCTGCAAGATACGATTCAGCAGGACGTGAAGATCAAGCAGATTCGGGGTGTGAAAATCGTGCCTAAGCAGGTGAGACTTTCCGTTTACCCGGATATCTTGACAGAGGA
Source organism: Prevotella sp. SGI.167 (assembly GCF_050313615.1). Taxonomy (NCBI): domain Bacteria; kingdom Pseudomonadati; phylum Bacteroidota; class Bacteroidia; order Bacteroidales; family Prevotellaceae; genus Prevotella; species Prevotella sp. SGI.167. The sequence continues at coordinate 67,551 of NZ_JBNPLT010000003.1, forward strand.
ATCTGTTGAAGTTCCGGTAAAGGCAATCAATATGCCTGATAATATGGTGCTTCGTACATTCCCGGCAAGGGTTGCGGTGAGATTCACTGTGGGAGCCAGTCTCTTCCGTACCATTACTCCTGAACAGTTCAAGGTGGTAGTGGATTACAATGAGTTGGCTAACAATCCGTCTGACAAGTGTACTTTGCAGCTGAGGAGTGTGCCTCGTTCTGTCAGCAAGGCGCATCTGGAAAACGAAACTGTAGATTATCTGTTGGAACAGCAATGATAATTAATAATTTTTAATTTACAATTAATAATTTATAATTCATTGTGATGAAGATAGCTATAACGGGGGGCATTGGTAGCGGAAAAAGCTATGTATGCCGCATCTTGGAAAAACAGGGCATCAAGGTATATGACTGTGATGCTGAAGCCAAACGGTTGATGCGCTATGATGTCGACTTGCAGGAAAGCTTGAAGCAGCTGGTGGGCGAGGAGGTATATAGTGCAGAGGGAATCTTGCAGAAACCTGTGCTTGCCCAGTTTCTCCTGGCTAGTGAGGCAAACAAGCAGGCGGTCAATGATGTGGTGCATCCTGCTGTGGCAAGAGATTTTGAGCAGAGCGATTACCAATGGTTGGAGAGTGCTATTCTCTTTGACAGTGGTTTCGACCGCCGTACTCATTTCGACTTCGTGGTCTGTGTTACAGCTCCTGTTCCAGTACGTCTGAAGCGTATCATGCTGCGGGATCATATTTCGGAGCAGAAAGCACAGGAATGGATAGATGCCGTGATGCCGCAGGAAGAACTTGCTGCCCGTTCTGATTTTGAAATCGTGAATGATGGAGTGAGGGATGTGGAAGAGCAGGTTCAGCAATTGCTCAGGCGATTGCTTTAGAGAGATAATTAAAATAAAAATATAAAAGGATAAATCAATAATTGAATTAAAAACAATGGAAACAATTCTTTCAATTGCAGGTAAGCCAGGCCTTTACAAACTGGTATCTAGAGGTAATAGAAACTTAATCGTTGAAATGCTCGACGAGTCACATAAGCGTATGCCTGCTTTCGCTACAGATCGCGTAACAAGCCTTGGCGACATCGCTATGTATACAGATGCTGATGAGGTGCCATTGTGGGAAGTTCTCGACAGCGTAAGCAAGAAGGAAGAGGGTAAGGTTAGTTCTTTCAACTACAAGAAGGCTTCTGCTGAGGAGTTGCACAGCTATTTCGCAGAGGTTCTTCCTAGCTACGACCGTGACCGTGTACGTGACAGCGACATCAAGAAGTTGCTCCAGTGGTACAACATCATGGCTAAGTACGGTATTACCGACTTCAAGGCTACCCTTTCTCCTACAGAGGGTGACAATGTAGATGATCGTGCTGAGCAGGAGTAAATCTCTCAGGCGTTGATTGGATATCATCAACATTTACATAAAACAAAAAAGTGAGCTTCTTCTTCCGAAGACAGCTCACTTTTTTTATATCTTGACGAGATTCGTTTAATCATTGATGGTATACAGGAATCGCTTGATACTCTTCTTAGGAGTCTTCTCAAATTCCTCTTCGTGGATTCTGATTTCTGATACTTTGCTGTATGCTGGTATCATGGAATTGAGTTCCTGACGGTTCTGCTCCATGATGTCGGCAAGTTCTTTGTTGCCGAGGTTGAGCGTCTGAGCCTCGTCATAATCCGGGTGAACCAGTGCGATGAGCTTATCACCCTTCTGTACTACTACGCTTTCAGCCACAAGAGCCAGGGAATTGAGCTTGTCTTCAATTTCCTCCGGATAGATATTCTGACCGCTTGCTCCGAGAAGCATGTTCTTGCTGCGTCCCTTGATGAATACGTTGCCGTCACCATCCATGGTGCCGAGGTCGCCGGTATGATACCATCCGTTCTTATCGATGGTCTGCTTGGTTGCTTCCTCGTTCTTGTAATAGCCCAACATCACGTTAGGACCCTTAGCCAGAATCTCTCCTGGTACATTCTCTGGGTCTGGACTGTCGATGCGAACCATCATGTGGAGAGCTGCCTTGCCGCAGGAACCCGGTACGAAATGCTTGTAATCCTCGTAGCAGATGATAGGCGCACACTCGGTAGCACCATATCCTACAGTATATCTGAAGCCTACGCTATGGAGGAAGCTTTCTACTTCCTGATTGAAGGCTGCACCACCGATAATCACCTCATAGAAGTTTCCACCGAAGGCATTGCTTACCTGGTCGCAGATCTTCTCCTTCACCTTCTTGCTGATGACAGGCATGTGGAGGAGCATGCGCATGCGGTTGTTCTGTATCTTAGGGAATACTTTCTTGCGGATAATCTTCTCGATAACCAATGGTACTGCAATGATGACGGCTGGCTTGAGGCGTCCGAAAGCCTCAGCGATGATGGCTGGGCTAGGGATGCGGGTGAGATAGAAGATGTGGCAACCCTTGATGAATTCGAAGATGAATTCGAATGCCATGCCATACATGTGGGCCATCGGCAGGATACTGATGATAGAATCTCCCGGCTTGATTTTCTTGCCCAATACATTCTCGGCAAAGTCGGCATTGCCCCAAAGCGCACGGTATGGTATCATCACACCCTTGGAGAAACCTGTGGTTCCACTGGTATAGTTAATCATAGCCAGCTCTTCAGGATTCTCTTCTTTGTAATAGCTGACGTGATTTTTGCGGAAATATTTAGGATATTTGATACCAAACATCTCATTGAGGTGCTCACGAGCGTAAGTCAGCTTATCTGTACGAGATACAACAAGCGAGTAATCCGGTATGTAGATGATGCCTTCGAGTCCCGGCATCTTGGTAGCATCTACCTGGGTAGCTACTACATCACCAACGAAGAGCAACTTGGCATCGCTGTGATTCACGATGTTATGTATCTGATCTGGCATGAACTCATGCAGAATAGGCACAGCGATGGCGCCATAGGTGAGGGTAGCAAGGAAAGCTACAGCCCAGTTGGCGCTATTGCGACCGCAAAGAGCAATCTTGTCACCCTTTACCACGCCTGAATTCTCGAACATGATGTGTAGTTTCTCTATTTTACGTGCTACATCATGGAACTGCAAGGTGGCTCCCTTGTAGTCGGTAAGAGCATCCATATCCCAATGGTCTATGATACTCTTCTCTATTAGTGCGTTAAAGCTTGGTATCTCCATATTTATTGTGTTTTGATGCAATTGTCTGTTATATTACGTCTTGATACAAATATCTTTTAATAGACTTCTTGGCAGTCTTCTCGAATTCTGTATCGTGCAACTGGATGCGTGAGATATGAGCGAAGCTTGGCATCTGCTGGTTCAGTTCCTTTCGGTTTTCTTCCATGATGTTGGCAAGGTCTTCGTCTGTGAATCCGAGATTGCTTACTTCATCCATGTCCGGGTGAACCAGCGCTACGAGCTTGTCATTGCTTTGCAGTACGATGCTCTCGTTTACCATTGCCAGGGAATTGAGTTTGTCCTCTATTTCTTCCGGATAGATATTCTGACCGTTAGGACCGAGAAGCATGTTCTTGCTGCGTCCTCTTACGAAGAAATGTCCGTCGGCACTCATGGTAGCCAAATCGCCAGTATGGAACCATCCGTCTTCGTCGAGTACAGCATCTGTAGCCTCCTGATTCTTGTAATATCCCTTCATCACGTTGATGCCGCGGCAAACCAGTTCTCCTGCTACATTCTCAGGGTCATCGCTCAATACCTTTACCTCCATGTGCTTCACGGCAACACCGCAGCTTCCTGCCACGTAGTTGTCCTGATGGGCGAAGGTGATGAGCGGTGCAGTCTCTGTGGTACCGTATCCCATGGCGATAGGGAATCCGATGCTGATAAAGAAGTTCTCTATCTCCTTGTTGAGCGGAGCTCCACCGACAACTACCTCGTATGGGTGCTCACCAAACTTACGCAGCACGAACTCGCGAACCTTCTCCTTGATGCGCTTGCTGATGACAGGCATGCTCATCAGAAGCTTTGCGCGGTTGGTCTGGATATGTGGGAACACTTCCTTTCTTACGATCTTATCCACCACGAGCGGTACAGCGAAGAGAATGTCGGGCTTGATTTCTGCCAGCGCCTCTGAGATGAGCGTAGGACTCGGGAGACGGGTGAGGAAGAAGATGTGGTTACCTTCTACGATATTGTAGAGAAACTCTGTCATCAGTCCGTACATGTGCGCCATCGGCAGGGTAGAGAGAATGTTGCAATTCTTTCCTATCTTAGGACTTACCGAGTCGATGAGATAATCAAGATTACCCCAAAGCGCTCTATATGGCAGCATCACGCCCTTAGAGAAACCTGTTGTTCCGCTGGTGTAATTAATCATCGCCAACTCCTCCGGGGCGTCTACGTGATATTTTACATGTTCTGCTCTGAAGTATTTCGGATACTTGTGACCAAACATCTTGTTGAGGTGTTCACGGGCATAGGTTAGTTTTTCAGAGCGAGATATGACGAGTGAATTGTCAGGTAGGTGGATAATTCCTTCCAGAGAGGGCATCTCTTCAGGGGTTATCTCTGTAGCTACCACATCGCCTACGAACAGAAGTTTGCTCTCGCTGTGATTCACGATATTGTGAATCTGCTCAGGCTTGAATTCGTTCTGTATAGGTACGACGATGGCTCCGTATGTGATAATGGCCAGAAAGGCTACTGCCCACTGACTACTATTTCTTCCGCACACGGCTATCTTGTCACCCTTCTTGACATCGCTGTTCTCGAACAGGATGTGAAGTTTTTCTATCTTTCTTGCAACATCATGATACTGGAGTGTAGCTCCCTTATAATCGGTGAGCGCATCCAGGTTCCAGTTCTTGATGATGCTTCTCTCAATATATGAGTTAAAACTTGGTATTGAATCCATTGCACAATTTACAAAATTTTGTGCAAAGATACAGAAAATACTGCACATCGCAAAAAAAAATGTGCATTATTTTCGTGCTAAGGGCAAAATAATGCAAAAACTAGGTAAAATAGTAAAGTTTTTATCCCATTATTGCTATAAATGGATAGCAATAATGGGATAAAGAGATTTATTCATATCTCATCGACTTAGCTGGATGGATGTGAGAGATGAGATAACTTGGTGCTACAAGCATGAATACGCTGATGAGCAGGGTGGCTACATTCAATGCCAGAATGAAGAGCCAGTTAAACTCTATTGGGACGTTACTTACGTAGTAAGTCTGCGCATCAAGCTTCACGATGCCTGTTAGATTCTGAATGGCTAACAGTCCCAGACCGATGATGTTACCCAATATCATTCCCTTGCCGATGATGAATACGGCAAACCAGAGGAAGGTGTGGCGAATGATATTGTTGCGGGCTCCCAATGCCTTCATCACTCCAATCATTGAAGTGCGCTCCAGGATGATGATGAGCAGGCCGCTTATCATCGTTACGCCGGCTACTATTATCATCAAGCCGAGAATAATCCATACATTCATGTCCATCAGGCTGAGCCACTGGAAGATGTTAGGGTTCAAATCCTTGATGGTTGCACTGCTGTAGGTCTCTCCATAATGGTCTACGGTACGGTTCACCTTATTTATAATATAGTCTTCCGTTTCGTTGAGCTTCCCGAAGTCATTGACGGTGAGCTCCGCTCCGCTGGCTTGGTCATCTTCCCAGCCATTCAGCTTCACGGCTGTATAGAGATCTGTATAAGCTATAATCTCGTCGTACTTCTTCAGATTGGTCTCGTAGATTCCCTTGATGGTGAATCTGCGCATTCTTACTCCGCTGTCATCGATGAAGTAGGCGAAGATTCGCTCTCCGTTCTTCAATTTCAGCTTGTCTGCCATCAACTTGGATATGAGAATCTGGTTATGGCTCGCTTTGTCGTCAAACTTGGGAATGCTTCCTTCAACCATGTTCTGATGGATAAAGGTTGAATCAAAATCTGGTCCTACACCTTTGAGAACAACTCCCAGGAAGTCATTGTCAGTCTTGAGAATGCCTTCCTTCATGGCGAATCGCTGTACATGCTTGACGCCTGGCATCTTCTTCAGGACGTTTACCATCGAGTCGTTCACCACCACCGGGTATTGGTTCTGCTGTTGCAGGGTCAGGAAGTCGGCTACCTGTATATGGCTTCCGAATCCTATCACCTTGTCACGGATGGTATGTTTGAATCCCAGCACCACGCATACCGACATGATCATGATAGCGAGACCGATGGCAACACCCGCAGTGGCTATATGAATAGCAGGGCGAGAAACTTTACGTTTGTCGCCCTGATCGCTATATAATCTCTTTGCTATAAATAGAGGAAAATTCATTCTAATGAATAATTTATAATGTAGAATTTATAATGTAGAATTAATAATTACTAATTGCCTTGCGGATGATGGTATGTACCCAATTATAAATTATCAATTATACATTATTAATTATTATAGTCCTTCATCCTCCACTCTTCCCGGATAGGCTTCCAGTGCCTTGGCAAGAACTGTCAATGCACGGTTCAGGTCATCCTTCTTCAAAACGTAAGCCATACGTACCTGATTACGACCTGCACCAGGAGTGGTATAGAAACCAGAAGCTGGAGCCATCATCACGGTTTCGCCCTCATATTCGAATTCTTCCAGACACCAGCGGCAGAACTTATCCGAATCATCGATAGGCAATTTGGCTACGGTATAGAAGGCACCCATAGGAATAGGAGAGTATACGCCAGGAATACGGTTGAGTCCGTCAATCAGGCATTTACGGCGCTCCACGTACTCATCATATACGTCACGGTAGTACTCTTCAGGTGCATCGAGAGAAGCCTCGGCTACTATCTGACCAATCAGTGGAGGAGAAAGACGAGCCTGACAGAACTTCATCACAGCCTTGCGGATTTCTGCATTCTTGGTAATCAGGGCTCCCACACGGATACCACACTCGCTGTATCGCTTGGATACAGAGTCGATAAGCACTGTGTTCTGTTCAATACCCTCCAGGTGCATCGCACTGATATAAGGGCTACCCGTATAGATATACTCACGGTAAACCTCATCAGAGAAGAGATAGAGATCGTACTTCTTCACCAAGTCACGAATCTGGTTCATCTCACGGCGTGTATAGAGGTAACCTGTTGGGTTGTTAGGGTTGCAGATCAGGATGGCACGTGTGCGCTCATTGATCAGCTCCTCAAACTTCTCTACCTTAGGCAATGAGAAACCTTCCTCGATGGTGGTAGCGATGGTACGGATCTTGGCACCTGCAGAAATGGCGAAAGCCATATAGTTGGCGTAAGCAGGTTCTGGTACAATAATCTCATCTCCTGGGTTCAAGCAACTCATAAAAGAGAAGAGTACAGCCTCGGAACCTCCCGATGTGATAATGATATCATCGGCAGTTACGTTGATATTGAATTTCTTGTAATAGTCTACTAGCTTCTCACGATAACTGAGATAGCCCTGGCTTGGAGAATACTCCAGGATGGTGCGGTCAATATGCTTCAAGGCATCGAGACCACACTGAGGAGTAGGCAGGTCTGGCTGACCGATGTTGAGGTGATATACCTTTACTCCACGTTTCTTTGCTGCGGCAGCCAAAGGAGCCAACTTTCTGATTGGTGACTCTGGCATCTCAAGACCGCGTACAGATATTTCTGGCATCTTTTTCTTTCTTTCTATTAATTATCCAAGTCGAGAAGATAATTTACGGCCATTAAAAAGAGCCCACTTCTCGCTAATCGTGTGCAAAGTTAAGAAAATTAGCTGAAAATACGGAAAAGATTTTAATTTAATTTTATATTTTAATAAAAATCTTGTGTTTCTGTTGCTTTTCTGCATTCTTTTTTATAACTTTGCATCTCCAAACAGTGATTTAGAATTACAAAACTGGGTAGAGCGGCTTGTTCGTCCTATCCTCAAATAAATGATTATAAAACTAAATATTTAAAATAAAAAAGGTAAAAAATGAGAAGTAGATCAAATGTTACTTGGTTTTCAACCAAAGTGAGATATCAGAAAACAATGGAGGATGGTTCTGAGAAGGTGGTTACAGAGAATTATCTCGTAGATGCTTTAAGCTTTACAGAGGCTGAGAGCGCTATCACCGATGAAATGTCTGTTTATGTCAGCGGAGAATTTCAGGTTAGTGGTATTGCAAAGGCTGCCTACCATGAGGTTTTCTTCAGCGATGTAGACGATGATGACAAGTGGTACAAGGCTAAGTTGCAGTTTATCACCCTTGATGATAAGACTGAGAAGGAGAAGCGTTCTACTGTAAACTATCTCGTTCAGGCTAAGTCTCTGGCCCGTGCACTCCGTTATGTTGACGAGGAAATGGGTAAGACCATGATCGACTATGACACAATAGGTCTTAACGAGACCAACCTGATGGATGTATTCGAGCATCAGGCTCCTAATCAGGAGGAGAAGAACGATGTGCCTGAGTATGAGCAAGGCAATGCAGAACAGCCAGCTGAGTAATTAGGTATACCTTATGTCATACTTCCAGCAAAGCAAATGGCTAAGGAATCATTATTAATTATAAATTCTTAATTATTAATTGAACTATGTATGATGTAAAAGGAAATCTTCGGGAAGTGTTGGGCAACTTGCCTGCGGGAGTCAATCTCGTAGCCATCAGTAAGTTTCATCCCAACGAATATATCGAGGCTGCATACGCTGAGGGGCAACGTATCTTTGGTGAAAGCCATGAACAGGAACTTGCCAGGAAGGTAGAGTCCTTGCCTAAGGATATCGTGTGGCATTTCATCGGTCATCTTCAGACCAATAAGGTGAAGTATATCGCTCCGTATATCTCTATGATAGAATCGGTGGATAGCCTGAAACTCCTGAAGGAAATCAACAAGCAGGCTGCCAAGCACGACCGTGTGGTAAAGGTTCTTCTGGAATTGCATATTGCAGAGGAAGAAACCAAGTCGGGTTTCTCGTTTGATGATTGCCGTGAACTCCTGGAGGCGGGCGAATGGAGAACGATGGATCATGTGCAGATTTGCGGTATCATGATGATGGCATCCAATACGGATGATGAGCAGCAGATAGCTCAGGAGTTTGATGCTGCCTATGCTTTCTTCAAGGAAGTGAAGGAGAAGTATTTTGCCGATGATGATGCTTTCTGTGAAAGAAGTTGGGGTATGAGTCACGATTACCGGATTGCCGTAAAGCACGGTAGTAATATGGTGCGTGTGGGTACTACCATCTTTGGTCCTAGAATCTATTGATTATAGTGTCTTTGAGTTTATCAGACTTAAGAATATCTCTAATATGAAAAAAGGAGGATGTGATGATGAAAAGTCACATCCTCCTTATTTTATATGTATATTTCTGTTTTCTCTAGAATATCATCTTATATCCCTTGTTGGTGCTATAGAGATGTCCCTTGATAGGATTCTTCACCTTACGGCCTTCCATATCGTAGTATTCTGTAGGTCGCTTGTCGGTAATGTTGATGATTGTCTTGCTGATGCCTGTAGAAGCGAAGTCCTTGAGGTAATCAAAGGTAACCATACCCGTAGCTTCATCCTTCTTGATGTTGTAGAGAGGACGGGAGGTAAGGGTACTCCAGTTGAATTTCACCTCGGTCAGACTGTTCACATCGCTGCCATCCTTACCGATGCCATAAGCTGGGAATGGGTCGTTTTGGTTGCTGGTGTCATAATCGCTCCAGGTATATGTGTTGTTGTCTCCACAGTTCATCTGGTTGATGACGAGACCATCTGCCGGTACTACCATCACTCTGGATATTCCCTTGATATCGTTGGGATAATCGTAGAGTGATACGCAATCCTTGTCAGCATAATCTATGCGCCAAACCAGCAATCCATATCCCGGCAGGCTCTTATACCAGCCTTCGTTTCTGATATTCTGCAGCAGCAGGAATTCTCCCTGTGCTCTCTTCTTGAGGTTCTGTCTGGTTGCCTCGCTGATGATGCCGGCAGAGTAGTTCTCGTTGATGAAAAAGTTGCTGTCGTCAACATCTGCCATAATCTTATAGGCTTTCGATGCCATATCGTATGGTTCCAGCGTCAGCTGTTCTGCCTGGGTTGAAGATAGAGTGACAGGATCTATCCAACCCATCATCATCTTTTCCCATGGAGTATATGGAGTAGGGCAATAGCCGTCTTGGGTATATTCTCCTGCGTCCATCAGGTCCCAGTATTCCGGACTCTGATTGTCTGCATAGGTTGATGAGCCGGATACCGGATAATGATCCGGCAGACCCATGGTATGTGAGAATTCATGACAGAAGAGGCCGATGCCATTCAGCAGATACTTGCCGTCTTGGGTATCCTTCGGGGTACCGTTCAGTTCGTTGTTGATGCCATAGCGGGAGAAGCTCATTCCGTCGCACTCCAGGTTGCCTGCCGGATTTCCATTCTGGTCGTATCGGTAGAATAGGGTAGCTCCTGATTTTGGCCAGAGGCAGTCATCTGAATTGCCGCTGATACTTTCCGAATAACCGGCATAGATGACGTAAACCAGGTCTACACAGCCATCGCCATCTGCATCGTATTGGGAGAAATCCACCTGATCGTCAACCAAGCTGCAGGCTTCACCCAGCATCTGGTCGCAATGAATGTCAATGTCGTCTTCGCTTCTGTTCTTTCCATAATAGGCAAAGTTCTGACTGAGTGTAACCGGTCCCACCACATCAAATTGTGGAACAAACTTGCCCAGGCTGCAGTGCTTGAAGTATTCTCTTACCGAACCGTAGTTGGTTGTTTCTTCCTTTGTCGAGAAAACCTTGGCATCGGCAACTGGTGCTGCTTCTCCCACTTCTGCGTTGAGATAATGGTTGAAGGTGGTTGCCGGCGAGGTGCTCTTGAATTTAACGTCTTGAAATTCTACCAGGATAACCAGTGCTTTTGGAGTTCCGAGATGTGGAAAATACTGCTGGTTTCCGATACTGCTGGCTCTCGTTTTGCGTGCCATGCTAGCCTGTAATCTAGCTTGCAATGCCTGGGTTGATGATATCTCGTATGTCCCGTTGGTCATCTTCTGTAAGGGAGTACCGTCCAGGAGGGTATAGTAATGGAAGTTTTCATCTCCCTTGAGGGTAGCAGAAACGTAGCTTCCGTCAGTCATCATCAGTCGGCATACGCCAGGCTTTGCTTTGGCAGCAAACAAAGAACTTGCTGCCATCCATGAAAAGGCCAGGCTTAGTAAGATTTTCTTCATATAGTTAAACTGTTTAGGATGGGTTATTATTAAATGAAATACTTTCCGTTCTATCATGGAATACAGTTCTCTACTTAAAGAAATACTGTCCCTTCTTCCGGGTTTGTTTTCCAAACTCAATGGCATGATGCGGACAATGGTGGTAGCATGTGAAGCAGGTGAGGCAATTCTTGTGATGCAGCCATTCCGGGTAAGCACCATGACCGCCCTTGATATCACCTACCGGACAGACGTTGGCACAGATGCCACACTTCACGCAGCGGTCTTTCTCAACATGAAATCGCTTGTCGGTGATGAGCACTTTCTCAAAGAATCCTCCTACTACCTTTGTGAAGAACCAGGGAATGGGACCTTTTACGAGCCTGTTTACGCCCTGCTTGCGATTGAATATCTCCTCGCATACCACCTCCAGTTCCTGTGCAGCCTCTTCCTTCTTCCGGATTTCACGCTCCTTTGGGTCTACATCCATAAAAGGAAGTCCCACGTATGATTCCGGCATAATCAGGGAGTAGGACGAATCTACGGCTGTAATGCCCAGATCTGCAAGAGAAGGATTGGATGAGATGACCTCATTGAGGTTCTCGATGGTGAGTCCGATGCTGTCACCAGCCGTGCATACACAGTAGACGAAAGAACGTCTTGTCTCTTCTTTCTTTCCATCTTCTGTGTTTTCTGCTCTCTGAATCTTGAGATTTGCGATAAACTCTCTCACCAGTCTCGGTACTCTCCAGCCATGTACCGGAAAAACGAAACCAAGCCGTTCATCCTCCTGGAGGGTAAACGGCTCGGTCATATCATACTTGGTATCATCGGCTCTCATATAAGGGGCGATGGATATCAAGCTGTCATGTGTGGCAGCCGCCAGTTTGGAAGCTGCCCACTTGGTATTTCCTGTTCCTGAAAAATAGAATATCATGATTATTTCTTTTCAGACATCACGCCTTCGATATAGATGCGTGACATTTCTACATTGCCATTGGTACGAACAGTGATGCTCTTTTTGAAATGTCCAGGGAACATGCCCTTGCCATTATAAGTCACACTGATCTGTCCCTTCTGACCTGGAGCAATAGGCTTCTTGGTATATGAAGGTACTGTACATCCACAACTAGCAATAGCCTGGTTGATGATAAGAGGTTTGTCGCCCACGTTGGTGAAAGTAAATGTTGCTTTCTGCACAGGGTTGCTCTCTTCGAAGGTTCCGAAGTTATGAACGAGCTTTTCAAACTTTATCTCTGCCTGGGCAGAGGCTGTCGCTGTGATAGCTACAAGCATAGTCAATGCCAATATGATTCTTTTCTTTTTCATTTCCTTTCTTATTTTATTATTATTTCTTTTCTTTTTTATATAATTCGATGCAAAAGTACACATAAAGTTTAGTATAACGTTAATTTTTTACATTATTTATATTAATAGTTACTTCGCTTGCCTGTCTTTTGCTTCATTACCTATAGATATTTCTGCAGGAATTTGCCCGTCAGACTCTCTGGGCAGGCTACCACTTCTTCCGGTGTTCCTGCCACAACCAGACTGCCGCCCTTATCTCCGCCTTCCGGTCCCAGGTCGATTATGTAGTCGGCACACTTGATGACATCGAGGTTGTGCTCGATGACTACCAGCGAATGTCCTCTTTCTATCAGGGCATCAAAGGCATGGAGCAGTCGCTTGATGTCGTGAAAGTGAAGTCCCGTGGTTGGCTCATCGAAGATGAAAAGCGTTGGCGACTGTTCTTCCTTGCCGATGAAATATGCCAGCTTTACACGCTGGTTTTCACCACCGGAGAGGGTACTGGAGTTCTGTCCCAGCTTGATATAGCCGAGTCCTACTTCCTGTAATGGCTTCAGGCGGCTCACGATGATGCGGCAGGTTGCAAAGTCTTCTTCATTGTGCTGCAGCTTCTCGTTGCTGAAGAACTCGATAGCCTCGTTTACGGTCATGTTGAGTACGTCGTTCACGTCCTTTCCTCCGTATCTCACTTCCAGGATGTCGTGCTTGAACCGTTTGCCCTTGCAGGCTTCGCAGGTCAGGGTAAGGTCAGCCATAAACTGCATTTCGATGGTTACATAGCCCGCTCCCTTACATTCCTCGCATCGTCCTCCCTCGGTATTGAAGGAGAAGTATTGTGCGGTGAAACCCATCTGCTTGGCAAGTGGCTGGTTGGCAAAGAGCGTACGGATGGCATCGTATGCCTTCAGATAGGTGGCAGGATTGCTTCGCGTACTCTTGCCGATAGGGTTCTGGTCTACGAATTCTACGTGGTTGATGGCATTCAGGTCGCCTTCTATCGAGGTATATTCGCCTGGTGCATCGGCTACCAGATCCAGCTTGCGGCGCATGGCAGGGTAGAGGATGCCCTTGATGAGTGAACTCTTTCCTGAACCGGATACTCCGGTTACTACGGTGAACACGTTGAGCGGAATCTTTACGTCGATGCCACGCAGGTTGTTCATGCGTGCTCCCTTGATTTCCAACGCCATGTTCCAGGCACGATGACTGGTTGGACGTTCTATCTTCTCGGCATGGGTGAGATATTTGATGGTATAACTCTCCGGATATTTCGCCAGAAGCTTTTCCTGTTCTTTCTGGTCTGTTACGGAATATTCTGATGCAGGTCCGGAATAGACCATTCTTCCGCCAAGGCGTCCAGCATCCGGACCGATATCTATCAGATAGTCGGCAGCTCTCATGATTTCTTCATCGTGCTCTACTACTACTACCGTATTGCCCAGTTCCTGCAGTTCTCTTAAAACCTTGATGAGGCGATCGGTATCACGGCTGTGCAGACCGATACTTGGCTCATCGAGGATGTAGACACTGCCTACAAGCGATGAACCGAGATTGGTGGTCAGGTTGATGCGCTGGCTCTCACCGCCAGAAAGACTGTTGGAGAGGCGGTTGAGTGTAAGATAACCAAGTCCCACATCCAGAAGGAATTGCAGACGATGGGTTATCTCTGTGAGTAGTCGCTTGCTGATCTCTTTCTCGTGATCGGTCAACTCCAGCTTCTTGAACCATGCACTCAGATTGGTAACCGACATGTCTACCAGTTCCGTAATGCTCTTGCCACCTATTTTTACATAGTTGGCTTCCTTCTTGAGTCGGGTTCCGTGACAGTCCGGACAGATGGTCTTTCCGCGGAATCGGCTCAGCATCACACGGTATTGTATCTTGTACTGGTTCTCCTTCACCATTCTGAAGAATTCATCGATGCTCACACGGTCGTGCGGATCCCGGTCTTTCTCTGTAGGCAGACCATGCCAGAGCCAGTCTTTTTCCTTCTGGGTCAACTCATAGTATGGCTTGAAGATAGGGAAGTGGAATGGTTCAGCACGGCGGATAAACTCTTTGAGCCACATGCCCATCTTCTCTCCACGCCAGCAAACCACGCAGCCGTCGTAAAGACTTAGCGAGGTGTTGGGAATCACGAGTTTCTCATCGATGCCTATCACGCTTCCGAATCCCTCGCAGGTAGGGCAGGCGCCCAGTGGAGAGTTGAAGGCAAACATGTTGTCTGTCGGTTCTTCAAAGGTGATGCCGTCTGCCTCGAAACGGGTAGAGAAATCGTAGCTGATATTGCTAGGCAGGAAGAGAATTCGGCAGGCACCGTCTCCTTCATAGAAGGCTGTCTCGGCAGAATCGAAGAGACGGCTGATGTCGTCCTTCTCATCACTTACCGACGCACGGTCGATGACGAGATAAATCTCTTTTCCCTGTTGTTCTATAATTTTCTTGAGGTCATCTCCGCTGGCTTCCAGCAGTTCCTTGTCTGCAGATTCCAGGAAGTCTTCGATGCGTATAAACTCATTCTTTTCCATGATGCGGGCATAGCCTTCCTGCATGTACATCTCCAGCTGCTTGCTGAGGCTTCTGCCTTCGATGACATGGATAGGTGCAAGGATGACATACTTGGTACCCTTTGAATACTGGCGGGTACAGGCTAAGACATCCTCTGCGGTATGGCGCTTCACTTCCTGTCCGCTGATAGGCGAATAGGTTTTGCCGATGCGGGCATAGAGCAGTCGGAGATATTCGTAAATCTCCGTATTCGTTCCCACGGTAGAACGGGGATTGCGTGAAATCACCTTCTGTTCGATGGCGATGGCAGGTGGTAATCCCTTGATGAAATCGCATTCCGGTTTACTCATTCTGCCCAGAAACTGGCGGGCATACGAAGACAGCGACTCCACATAGCGTCGCTGACCTTCTGCATATAAGGTATCAAAAGCCAAAGAAGACTTTCCCGACCCGGAGACCCCCGTAATGGCAACAAACTTGCCCTGCGGTATCTTCACGTCGATATTCTTCAGGTTGTTGGCTCTCGCCCCTTTAATCTCTATATATTTCTCTTTTGACATTGAACTTTGAACTTTGAGCTTTATGATTAGTGATCCTCTTTTACTCGTGATGATAAGGCTCACCTTTTATAATAGTGCATGCGCGATAGAGTGCCTCGGTAAAGATAAGGCGTACCATCTGATGCGAGAAGGTCATCTTGGAAAGCGAGATCTTCTCGTTGGCGCGGTCATATACTGCCTGCGAGAATCCGTAAGGACCTCCGATGATAAACACAAGCCTTCTAGCCGTAGCCTGCTTGCGTTCTATCCACTTCGCAAACTCTATGCTTCGGAATTCCAGTCCATGCTCATCCATCAATACCACGGTATCAGAAGGCTGCAGAAGCTTCAGAATCAGTTCTCCCTCCCGTTCCTTCTGCTGCTGTTCGCTGAGGCTCTTGGTATTCTTGAGCTCAGGAATCGTGGTTATATTGAACGGCATGTAGTGCGTGATGCGCTCGGCATAATCCTTGATGCCCGCAATGAAATGCTTGTTCACGGTCTTTCCGACCAGTATGAGTTCTGTTTTCATTTCGTTGAATTTTTCTTCCTATACACTTGAATTCTTCACTCTTCACACTTCACTCTTCACTTCGTCCCTATAGTATCCTTTCTTTTCCAGTTTCGGGTTCTTCGGGAACCATCCCTTCTCGCATCTTTCCTTTTGTTCAAAGAGTTCACCGATGCTCCAGAGACACGAAGCTCCTACTACGCCCAGAAGAGCAGAGCCGAGGACATTGGCAACCAGAAAGGCTGCTCCTACGCAGATGATACCCGTCACGAGAAACACCCACCAGAATCGGGTGCCGGTATGATATTCTGTCTTGATAACAATAGGGTGAAAGATACCTATTATTAAAAAGGTGGAAATGGCGATGATGACGCCCGTATAATATAATTCCATATACCTAACTTTTTATTTTATTTCTTTTTCAATGTGCAAAAATACAAAAAAAACTTCAATCTTGTTTGGTTTATCAAAATTTTTATATAACTTTGTACGCAAAAAGAGATATATTGTGCTGTTTTCGAGCACAACCCTCTATATGAACATTATTAATAACAAAATAGAATCAAACTATGGCTAATAACGCAGAATTAATCAAGCAGTGTGAAGAAAGAGCACAGCAGTGGCTCACACCTGCTTTTGACGAAGAAACCCGTAAGGAAGTAAAGGCAATGCTCGACGCAGAGGACAAGTCTGCTCTCGTTGATGCATTCTATCAGAATTTGGAGTTCGGTACTGGTGGCTTGCGCGGTATCATGGGCGCAGGTACCAACCGTATGAACAAGTATATCGTTGGTATGGCTACCCAGGGCTTTGCTAACTACATTCTCAAGGCTTTCCCAGGTGAGGAGAACCTTTCTGTAGTGGTAGGTCACGACTGCCGTAACAACTCCCGTCTCTTCGCTGAGACCGTAGCTGCCATCTTCTCTGCCAATGGCATCAAGGCTTATCTCTTCGAGAGCCTCCGTCCTACACCAGAGATTTCTTTCGCTATCCGTGAGCTCGGTGCCAAGGCTGGTGTCAACGTAACAGCTTCTCACAACCCTAAGGAGTACAACGGTTACAAGGCTTACTGGAGCGACGGTGCTCAGGTTCTGGCTCCTCATGATACAGGTATCATCGAGGAGGTGAACAAGGTTACTATCGACCAGGTGAAGTTTGAGGCTAACTGGGATAAAATCAAGATTATCGGTGGTGAGATGGATTACGACTACATGACAGCCGTTCATTCTGCTATGATTGACCAGGATGTCATCAACCGTCAGAAAGACCTCAACATCGTTTATTCTGCTATGCACGGTACAGGTCGTGTCATCGTTCCTCTCTGTCTGCGTTCTTGGGGCTTCCAGAACATCAATGTTGTTCCTGAGCAGATGGTTGTAGATGGTAACTTCCCAACAGTGGTTTCTCCTAACCCAGAGAATGCAGAGGCTATGACCCTCGGTATGAAGCTCGGTACTAAGTTGAACGCTGACCTCGTGGTAGCTACTGACCCAGATGCTGACCGCCTGGCTATCGTTTGCCGTGATGACAAGGGTGAGTGGATGATCATCAATGGTAACCAGACAGCCATGATGTTCTGCTACTATATCATCGAGAACAAGAAGAAGTTGGGCAAGTTGAAGCCAACAGACTTCCTCGTAAAGACCATCGTAACAACAGAAGTTATTGCTGAGATTGCCAAGAAGAACAACGTAGAGTTGCGCGACTGCTACACCGGTTTCAAGTGGATTGCACGCGAGATTGCCATCTCTGAGGGCAAGCAGCAGTACATCGGTGGTGGTGAGGAGAGCTTCGGCTTCTTGCCATACGATAAGGTACGTGATAAGGATGCTCCTGCTTCTATCTGCCTCATCTGCGAGATTGCAGCATGGGCTAAGGATCAGGGCAAGACTCTCTACGACCTCCTGATGCAGATTTATGCAGAGTATGGCTTCAGCAAGGAGTTTACTGTAAACGTAGTTCGCCCAGGTAAGACCGGTGCTGACGAGATTAAGCAGATGATGGCAGACTTCCGTGCCAACCCTCCACAGGAGTTGGGTGGCAGCAAGGTGGTAACCTGGAAGGACTACCAGTCTTTGGAGGCTAAGCATGCTGACGGCAGCGTAGAGAAGCTCGATATGCCTGCTACAAGCAATGTACTCCAGTGGTTCTGCGATGACAACACCAAGGTAAGTGTCCGTCCATCAGGTACAGAGCCTAAGATCAAGTTCTATATTGAGGTTAAGGATCCTTCATTCAAGTGCGCTGGCTGCTACAACCGTTGCACAGCTGCTGCAATGGATAAGATCGAGGCTATCAAGAAGAGCCTGAAGTTGGATTAATGAATGTAAATGATTGGGAGATGCCTTCTGTGGTTTCTCCCGACAACCCTATTTTTTTTGAGCATTATCTATGATTCATAAATAATGCATTCTCCGGCGAGAAGTCTTCCTGACTTCTCGCCATTTTGTTTCTTATCCTTTTTATTCTTACCCATCCGGCATACACTAACCCTATGACGGCATAGATGCAGAATAGGGCAGGGAGGGGAAGGTGGATTCCATCAATGCTGGCACCGGGAGCCAAGGAGATGAGATGGAAGGCGGTATTGGCAAAATGAGTGATGGATACCAATGCCTTGGCAATCCAGCTTGTCAGCCAGGAGGCGGGAGCGACTGTCGGCGACAGAAGCAGGAAGGGACTCAGCAACATCAGCATGCAACAGAGGTAAAGAATGCCCGTGGCGGCAGGAATTGCAATGAATGTGGTAAGAAGGGAATAGCACGAGATGCGCCCGAAGTAATAAGTGATGAGCGGAAGAGTTCCAATCTGGGCAGCTGCCGATACGCAAAGCATACTCCATATCCATTGTGATAGGCGATGAGCAGGATGGTAAAGAGAACTGAGCAACGGCATAAACACGATGATGGAACCAACTGCCGCAAACGACATCTGGAAACTGAGGTCGAAGAGATAAAGTGGATTCCACAATAGCATGAAGGTTAAAGCGGTGGAGAGCAAATGGAGCGATTCTCCTTTTCGCCGGGTCATCATTACAAATCCATAAACACTCAGCATGGTGGCAGAGCGGACGGCACTCGCAGGCACGCCAATGAACAGAACATACATCCAGATGGCTAGAAGGGCAGAAAAAATGACGAAGATATGGCGGCGATTGCCACCTAACAGCATGATGAGCAGCTGGAAGATGATGCTGATATGCAGTCCGCTTACGGCTAATACATGGTTTGCTCCAGCTACGGAATAAACCTCTTTCGTGTCCTTGTCCAGCGCCGTCTTGTCGCCCAGTGCCATTGCTGCAATGATCCCAAAGTCTTCATTCTCAATGCCCAATCCCTTCATCTTCTGTTCTGTTTCCGCTCTCCGTTCTTGCGCAGTTATCTGAAACCGGTCCAGTTCCGAAAGTTCATCTATCGTAAAATAGGTATCAGGCTTTCGCTCCCGATATTCCTGATAGGAAGTGAGAAGACCACCCAGAAGAAACATACAGATATATAAAAGGATGTGCTGGCTTAGTATCCATTTCCGCAGGATGATAGCCATGCCAGTCATGACCAGCAGGAGAATGAGCCAAAGGACCGGAGGCATCTGGTCATAGCCATATTTGGCTATGATAATACCCGCGCTCAGTATGATGTTCATTCTGATATTCATGTGCAAAGTCACCTTATGTTGAGCGCAAAGATACATTAAAATTCTGAAAATCGACTGTTTTTTCTTGCATAATTTACATCTTTTTATTACCTTTGCACCCAATATTACAAACAATAACATAGAATTATACTCTTATGGGAGGTATTTTCGGAACTATTTCCAAGAAAAGTTGTGTCGCAGACCTGTTCTACGGCACTGATTACAACTCACATCTCGGCACACGTCGAGGCGGTTTGGCAACCTACAGTAGTGAGAAAGGCTTCGTGCGCTCAATTCACAACCTTGAAAGTTCTTATTTCAGAACGAAGTTTGAGCCTACACTCAACAAGTTTGAGGGAGCAACATCTGGTATCGGCGTAATCAGCGATACGGATGCGCAGCCATTAATCATGAACTCACATCTTGGCCGTTTCGCCATTTGTACTGTAGCTAAGATTGTAAACAAGGATGAACTAACCCAGTACCTGCTAGACAAGAACATGCACTTTGCAGAGATGTCTTCAGGCAGCACCAACCCAACCGAGTTGGTTGCATTACTCATTATTCAGGGTAAGACATTCCGCGAAGGTATCGAGAATGTATTCCACCACATCAAGGGCTCCTGTACCATGATGATTCTAACCGAGGATGGTATTATCTGCGCTCGCGACAGTTGGGGACGTACACCTATAATTATAGGTAAGAAGGATAGTGCCTATGCTGCTTCCAGCGAAACCACCTCGTTCCCTAACCTCAATTATGAAACAGAATATGAGCTGGGGCCGGGAGAAATCGTCAAGATTACTGCCGACAAGATGGAGCAGCTTCGTCCTGCCAACAAGAAGATGCAGGTTTGTTCTTTCCTCTGGGTTTACTATGGTTTCCCTACATCTACCTATGAGGGCAAGAATGTAGAGGAGGCTCGTTTTACCAACGGTTTCAATCTCGCCAAGAGTGATGATGTTGAGGTAGACTGCTGCAGCGGTATTCCGGATTCTGGTACTGGTATGGCGATGGGATATGCTGCCGGCAAGGGTGTGCCTTATCAGCGTTGTATTGCCAAGTATACTCCTACATGGCCTCGTAGCTTTACTCCAAGCAACCAGAGCATGCGTTCATTGGTAGCCAAGATGAAGCTGATTCCTAACAAGGCGATGCTCAAGGGCAAGCGTGTGTTGTTCTGTGATGACAGTATCGTTCGTGGTACCCAGCTTCGCGACAACGTGAAGGTGCTTTTCGACCAGGCAGGCTTGAAGGAGTGCCATATGCGTATTGCATGTCCTCCATTGGTATATGGTTGTCCGTTCATCAACTTCACTTCTTCAAAGAGTGATATGGAGCTGATTACCCGTCGCATCATCGAGAAGTTTGAGGGTGATGCCAACAAGAATCTTGATAAATACGCTACCACTGGTTCTCCTGAGTATCAGAAGATGGTAGATGAGATTGCCAACCAGTTGGGCTTGACTACATTGAAGTTCAATACCATCGAGCAGCTGGTAGAGGCTATCGGTCTTCCAAAGTGCCAGGTATGTACCCATTGTTTCGATGGCAGCAGCGCATATACTCTTGATGAGTTTGCTGATGAAGACTAAAATAAGAATATAAGTTCTTGATAGATTAGAAGATAGGTCTAGCAACACCGCGCTTTGCGGGGGTCGCTAGACCTATTTTTATATTATTTCTCGGCAAAATCTTCTTTTGCATAAAATGTATTCTTTTGCATAGAACGTAAACTTGTTCTTGTAATCTCTGTTCACGCAGACGGTTGCCTTGCGCTGGGAGAGATTGTATATCACCGACCACTGGGTATGGCTCGTTGGATTGCCTGGAGTTTCTGCCTGACTCACACCATTGAGCAGATTCATGGCTCCTTCCTCTGACAACTGGTTGCTGTTCTGTTTCAGAACGAATTCTATAATATCGTAGCGGGTCTTGCCGTGGTTCGAGAGTTTCGGACCTTTATCTGAACATGCCATGGTTTCAGATACATAGAAGTTGCTGGCATAGCGCTTTTCTATCACCTCGCGGGTGTTTGGCAATACGTCAGGATGTTTGAAATGAGTCTTTCCGTCTTCACCCGTATATTCATCGTCGATGTAAATCTTGCTTTGGTGATCCTTGTCATATACGAATTCTACGATGGCATAACGGCCCGTGGCATCTGCCATATAGAAATGATAGTTACCGTCATTATCTGGTATCCAGAGGTCATATCCGTCCAGAATCTTGAGAGCTTCATCTACCGTCTTGGCATGATCCAGCATCATGCGTAAGTCCAGGGTTGTAGTCAGTTTCTTGCCCGTGCTTGCCTGCTGGGTTGGCTTGCCGTCGAGATGGAGTACGGATACGGCAAAGCCGGCCTCGTTCATGCCGTCCATCAGAAGATATGGAAATGCCTGCTTGGTATAACTCCATAAGTATGATACTTAGCTGTCGTAACCATGATACTTAGCAATCGTAACCATGATACTTAGCAATCGTAACCATGATACTTAGCAATCGTAACCATGATACTTAGCAATCGTAACTATCTTGTTTACGCCTTACTTACCCTACCCTTCCCTGGAAGGGCAGGTCGGGGCGGTATCCTGCAGGCAATAGTCGTTCTCTAAATAAGAGTGGGGGTGAACACTTGACAATGAAGTCGGTGAAGGGTGAACCCCGATGCCAACCTTTAGCGTTAATAATGTGTTAAAAACACTATATAACCCATTATAATATAGACTCTTATATTTCTAGCATGCGCTGTATATACAAAGTTCTTTTTACTAGGGTTCACCCCGGAGCCGAAAAGGTGAATGCTTGGGGCTAGTGTTCACCCCGCTGTTCACCATTCGGTAAATTAAGATTGATAGTACTTCTTTGCTCCATGTCTCATGAGACTGAACATCAGGCTGAATACTGAACTCTGAACACTGAAAATGGGGTAAAAACTGCGTTTAAGGGATGTTTAAATTCTATATAACCTATTGATACATATTTCTTTATATTCTTTAGCATGCGCTGCTTATAAAAAGAGTGAAACGCTAAAGTTCAGCTTCAGCCTTCGTTCTTGAAAGCTGCTGCGAAGTTATGAAAAAAGGTTGAGACCGCCTTGCTTATAAAGATGACTGTAATGAATCTAAAATGCTCCACTTGCGGGGAGCAAAGTGGAGCACATGAAACACATGAAATAAAGTCCTCTTCCATCTATGAAGAGGGTGAACCTATCTGATAGTTATCTATCGTTACTATGCGAACAGTCTGGAGAATACTTCGGCGGTTCTACCGGTATAAACCTTCATCTCGGTAACAGGCTTGTAGCCGAAATCCTTGTAGGCGAGGAGTTGGAGGGCAGCAAACTGAGAATCGTCAGAAAGACATGCCTGCAACTTGAAGTTGCCCATGCTGATGGCTGAAACCGGAAACTTGCTGATGGCAGTTTCCACTTCTGCTGGAGCAGCAGTGAGGATGTTCTCAAGCTTCTTTCCGTCCTCAGCAGTATATTCCTTCTCCTTGATCTGGATCTTGCTCTGTGTTGGCTTGTAGATGAGCTTGACGCTCCAACCCATGAAACCCTTCTTTACCTGTACGTCATTGAGTGCCATTACGTCTTCACCCATTTCTATATGATTGATCTTTGCCATAATCTTATTACTTGTTTTTATCTTAAATGAATATATATATTGTACTGTTTTTTTGTTATGCTAGGGGTGTGATAATCCTTATCGCATCTTGAAGAGATGATGCGACAAACGATATGATATATTATGTATATAAGAGAAAAACAAGTGCTAACAGAGGAGACGCCGCAGGCAAATGATATAATATTTGCTGGCGACATCAAAGTGGATAGGGGCGGTCTCCTGGCGGAAAGGCTCCATCGCACCATCTATAGCGGATAAAAGGGTGAATAATAAATGAATTCTATTTGAAAGCAATCTACTTGCTGATTGATTTCCGTGCATATTACCACTAGGCAATAAGCGCTGCGGACGACTGCTGCAAATGCGATAGGCGAGCTCGGAAGCATTCTCCAGCTGGGCATCACCCTGATGCTGGTCGTACTCTACCTTAGCCAGCTTATCCTTCTTTGGAAGAGCGTCGGAGGTATAAGAAACGGAGGCAGCAGATACCTCTCCATAGCCTGCGAAGACCATGGACATCAGAAAAATGATGTAAAGTATCAACTGCCTCATGTTAAATATATTATGGTGTCAGGATGAACTCCCGACACCGGGGATGATTAATAGCTTTTTGCGATGATGACACGGGCTACGGCTGGCTTGCCGCTTACCATATCTACACCTGGAGTCTGCTCGTAAGCGAAAGGCACGCAGCGGATGGTAGCCTGAGTCTCCTCCTTGATCTTTGCCTCGGTCTCGGCTGTACCGTCCCAATGGCAGAGGAAGAAACCACCGTCCTTCACACGCTCCTTGAACTCCTCGTAGTTGTCGCACTCGTAAACGTGAGCATCACGATAAGAACGAGCCTTCTCGAAGATATTCTTCTGGATGTCTTCCAACATATCCTTTACGCGCTCTACGATGCCGTCGAAGCTAACGTTCTCCTTCTCCAATGTATCACGACGCATGATTTCGATGGTGTTGTTCTCCAAGTCACGTCCACCCATAGCCAGACGAACAGGAACACCCTTCAACTCGTAGTCAGCAAACTTGAACCCAGGACGCTTAGCTGTATTGTCATCATATTTCATAGTGATGCCGAGCTCACGGAACTGGTCGATGACTGGCTGCAACTTGGCTGTGATCTGAGCCAACTGCTCGTCGCCCTTGTTGATAGGGATGATAACCACCTGGATAGGAGCCAGCTTTGGAGGCAATACGAGACCGTTGTCATCGCTGTGAACCATGATGAGGGCACCCATCAGTCGGGTAGAAACACCCCATGAAGTAGCCCATACATACTCAGGCTTGTTCTCCTTGTTCAAGTATGTTACGTCGAAACTCTTGGCGAAGTTCTGACCCAGGAAGTGAGAAGTACCGCTCTGGAGAGCCTTACCATCCTGCATCATTGCCTCGATGGTATAAGTGTTCAGGGCACCGGCGAAGCGCTCAGTCTCACTCTTCACACCCTGCAAAACAGGAACGCCCATGTAGTTCTCTGCAAAATCAGCGTAAACCTTCAGCATCTCCTGAGCCTTTGCCTCAGCCTCTTCCTTGGTAGCATGAGCGGTATGACCCTCCTGCCAGAGGAACTCAGAAGTACGGAGGAATGGACGGGTACGCATCTCCCAACGCATTACGTTGCACCACTGGTTGCAGAGGATAGGGAGATCACGCCATGAATGGATCCAGTTCTTATATGTGTTCCAGATGATGGTCTCTGAAGTAGGGCGGATGATGAGCTCCTCATCGAGCTTTGCGTTAGGATCTACCTCAACTTCTGTGCCATCCTCTGTAGAACGGAGGCGATAGTGGGTAACTACTGCACACTCCTTGGCGAAACCTGCCACGTGCTCTGCCTCACGAGAGAAGAAACTCTTCGGGATGAGGAGAGGGAAGTATGCGTTCTGTACACCTGTCTGCTTAAACATCTTGTCGAGCTGCTGCTGCATCTTCTCCCAGATAGCGTAACCGTATGGTTTGATGATCATACAACCACGAACAGGAGACAACTCTGCGAGGTCAGCCTTCACTACCAAGTCGTTGTACCACTGACTGTAGTTGTCAGCGCGCTTGGTCAAATTCTTAAGTTCTTTAGCCATATTACTATTTTATATTTTATTTTTATTCTTCTATATTATATAATAAGGTATCATCTTTTTTGTCATATATAGGGATTTTCCACCCTAAAATAGGAGATTTCCTTACCCTGTTTGGACAAATACCTTTAATTTTGCATGCAAAAATACAAAAAAATATTAGAAATCTCTCCTTATTGGAGAAAAAATACGTATCTTTGCATTTAAATAACATAAAATATAGGAGAATAAGTAATGAAAAAGATGAATTTTACAGTAGTAGCACTTTCAGCGCTGCTCGTTTTGGGAAGTTGTGGAACAAGTCAGAAGACAGGTACAGCTGCTGGTGCAGGTGCAGGTGCTGCCTTGGGCGCAATCGTTGGTGGTTTGTTGAATAATAGCCATCGTGGAACTGGTGCTGCTGTAGGAGCTGCTATCGGTGCAGCTGTTGGTGGTACTGCAGGTAATCTGATTGGCAAGCACATGGATAAGGTAAAGGCTGAGGCTGAGGCTGTGAAGAATGCACAGGTTGAGACTGTGACTGATGCCAACGGTTTGGCTGCAGTAAAAGTTACTTTCGATTCTGGTATCCTCTTCCAGACCAACAAGTATGTTCTCAATGCCAATGCTAAGAACGATTTGGCTAGCTTTGCTACCGTATTGAAGAATAATACAGACTGCGAGGT
This sequence comes from Prevotella sp. SGI.167, assembly GCF_050313615.1. NCBI lineage: Bacteria > Pseudomonadati > Bacteroidota > Bacteroidia > Bacteroidales > Prevotellaceae > Prevotella > Prevotella sp. SGI.167. The sequence goes on from NZ_JBNPLT010000003.1 coordinate 93,525, forward strand.
TTCTATCCAGGGTTATACTGACAGCACCGGTAACGATGGTATCAACTTGCCTTTGAGCGAGAACCGTGCTAAGTCTGTATACAACTACCTGATGTCTTGTGGTGTGCAGAATTCACAGATCAAATCTGTTCAGGGCTTCGGTTCTTCTAATCCTGTTGCAGACAACTCAACAGCAGCTGGCCGTCAGGCTAACCGTCGTGTAGAGGTATACATGTATGCTTCTCAGGCAATGGTTAACGCTGCTAATAACGGTACATTGAAATAATGATACTCAAGAAGATTAGAAATATAGTAAGATGGGTGGTGGTGCTGTTTTTCAGTACCACCATTCTTGCTGTTGTAGCCTATCGTTTCATTCCGGTGTATTTCACTCCCTTGATGCTTATCCGCAGCTTTCAGCAAGTAGCTGATGGTGAGAGTATTACATTGCATCATCATTGGGTTTCGATGGACAAGATTTCTCCCCATATGCCTGTGGCTGTGATGGCGAGTGAGGATGCCCGGTTCCTGAAGCATCACGGTTTTGACTTCAATGCCATCGAGAGTGCAGCCAAGAATAATGCCCGTGGCGGAAAGGTGCATGGAGCCAGTACCATCAGTCAGCAGACAGCAAAGAATGTATTCCTCTGGCCGGGAAGATCATGGACCCGCAAGGGCTTCGAGGTGTATTTCACCTTTCTCATCGAAATGATGTGGAGCAAGCAGCGCATCATGGAGGTTTATCTCAACAGTATCGAGATGGGACCTGGAATCTATGGTGTGGATGCTGTGGCTGAGTATCATTTCGACAAGAAAGCGCAGGATCTTTTCCGTGACCAGTGCGCCCTGATTGCTGCAACACTGCCTAATCCCCGCAAATTCAGTTCTCTTCATCCGAGTGCCTATATGAAGAAGCGTCAGCGCCAGATAGAGCATCAGATGAGATTCATCCCTTCCTTCCCGAGAGAAGGTGAGGATTATGACCCAAGTACAGCTGTGGGAGGATATAGGGGAAAGTAATGAGTGAAGAATGAAGAGTGAAAAATCTGGTAAATATTGATTAATGGATTTACTGAACGACTTGAATGAAGCGCAGCGAGCTGCGGTTGAATATATTGACGGACCGTCGCTGGTGATTGCCGGTGCCGGTTCGGGTAAGACGCGTGTGCTTACCTATAAGATTGCTTATCTCCTGAACCAGGGGATGAAGCCTTGGAGCATCATGGCTCTTACCTTTACCAATAAGGCGGCAAGGGAGATGAAGGAACGTATCGGCAGACTGGTGGGCGACGACTTGGCCCAGCATCTCTATATGGGTACCTTCCACAGCATCTTCTCACGCATTCTCCGTGCTGAAGCTGAGCATATCGGATTCAACAACAACTTTACCATATATGATGAAGCCGACTCACGCTCGCTGATTAAGGCAATCGTGAAGGAGATGGGACTGGATGATAAATCATACAAGCCTGCTGCTGTTCATGCCAAGATATCGATGGCTAAGAACAATCTGGTGAGTGCCGAATCCTATGCCAGTGATGCTGCCATCTATGAGCAGAACAAGCGTGCACAGATGCCGGAAGTGGGAAAGATATTCTTGGCTTACGTGCAGCGTTGCAAACAAGCCAACGCCATGGATTTTGATGATTTGCTGGTGTTGACCCATCAGTTGTTCAGAGAACATGAAGAAATCAGACAGAAATATGCAGCCCGCTTCGATTATATCCTGGTAGATGAGTATCAGGACACCAACCATGTGCAGATGTCTATCGTGATGCAGCTGTGCAAGGAGAAACTTCGGGTATGTGCCGTGGGTGATGATTCGCAGAGTATCTACAGCTTCCGTGGTGCCAATATTGACAATATCCTGAATTATCAGAAGCAGCTGAAGGGTACACGGCTCTTCAAACTGGAGCAGAACTACCGTTCTACCCAGACTATCGTGAAGGCAGCCAACAGTCTGATTAAGAATAATCGCAATCAGATCAAGAAGGATGTATATAGCGAGAATACGGTAGGCGAGAAGTTGCAGTACAAACCGGCTTACAGCGACAAGGAAGAGGCGGTAATCGTGGCTAAGGACATCAAGCGCATCAAGCGTCAGGATAATTGCGAATATCATGATTTCGCCATTCTGTATCGTACCAACGCCCAGAGCCGCAGCTTCGAGGAGGAGTTCAGAAGGCAGGGCATTCCTTATCGCATCTATGGAGGATTGAGCTTCTATCAGCGCAAGGAAATCAAGGATATCATTGCCTATTTCCGACTGGTGGCTAATCCGGATGATGAGGAAGCCATCAAGCGTATCATCAACTATCCGGCTCGCGGTATCGGCGCAACAACGGTGATGAAGATTGCTGACTGTGCGCATCAGAACCAGGTGAGTTTCTGGGAAGTGATAGGCGAGCCTGCACATTATGGACTCAATGTAAACAAGGGTACATTGACGAAACTGGATAATTTCCGACTGCTCATTTCTTCGTTTATCGAGCGTTCTCATACTACGGATGTATATGAACTGGGTGATGCTATCATCAAGGAGAGTGGCATCAGTCAGGATATCATGAGTGGCAGAGATGCCGATGACCTGGCAAGACAGGAGAACCTGGAGGAATTCCTGAGCGGTATGTCTGCCTTCGTCGAGGAGCGCAGGGAAGAGGGTAGGATGAATGAAGCCTTTCTTACGGATTATCTGCAGGATGTGGCATTGCTTACAGATGCGGATAGTGAGGGAGCCAAGGATGAACCTCGTGTGTCCCTGATGACCGTTCATGCGGCTAAGGGTCTGGAATTTGCTACTGTCTTCATTGTAGGATTGGAGGAGAATATCTTCCCGAGTCCGCTGGCTGCCATGTCTGTCAGGGAACTGGAGGAAGAGCGCCGTCTGCTTTATGTGGCAATCACCCGTGCCGAGAAACATTGTATTCTGACAAATGCCAAGAACCGTTTCCGTTATGGCAAGATGGAGTTTGATAATCCTAGCCGGTTTATTGATGAGATTGATGACAGTCTGATAGAGGCACAGGATGAAATGGGTGGTTCTTACTTTGGTGGTGGCTCTTCTTATGATAGAAGTGCTTCTTATGGTGAACGTTCTTCTTTTGGCGGTGGATATGGCAAACGGATGCCTTGGGACCAGAAGCGCAGAATAAGCGATAGAGATGAGGATGTTCCGGAATGGAAGCGTGTGACATCGCAGTTCCGTCCGGATCCTAAACCGGCATCGGATACCTCATCGTCATCATCTTTTTCCCGAGAGTCATTATCTTCCGGTAATTTCAAGTCGGTAAGAGCTTTGGATGCTGCTCGTCGCATATTGGGGAATAACAGAAGTTCATCGGTTTCTTCAACCTCTTCGGTGTCTTCTTCTGCCGGTTCTTCTTTCGGTGCTTTGAAGGAAGGTTGCAAGATAGAGCATCAGCGTTTCGGGGTAGGCATTGTCCGGAAGATTGAAGGTCAGGGCGAGAATGCGAAGGCTACTGTAGAATTTCAGAATTCCGGTGTCAAGCAGTTGCTCCTGAAATATGCGAAGTATACCATTCTTAATTAAACTTCTTTGTTTGCAATAGCAGATAGACAGAATTTTTCTATCTGCTATTGCATTTTTTTTATTTTCTGTTGCAGACGGAGATGCAGAGTGAGATGATGGCAAAGACCATTCCTACTGTACAGACTCCCAGCCATCCTATCTGGGTCCAGGCAATGCCGGCACAGTAGGTTCCTAATGATCCACCAATGAAATAGGTGGTCATGAAGATGGTGTTGGCTCTGTTGGCTGCTTCGGGGATTTCCTGGATGCAGCCACTCTGATTGCTGAGTTGCTGACATTGCAGACCGATGTCTACCAGAATAATGGCGATGATGAGACCTGCGTATGTATCTCCGTAGAGATTGGCAATACTCCATGCGACAATCTGGAGTACTGCTCCGTAAAGACTCAGTTTTCTGATGCCGTATCGCGGAACCAGTTTGCCGATACCGCTGGCAGCAAGGGCTCCGGCGATACCGCAGGCACCTAAAGTTCCTACCATCTCACTACCTGAAAAGAAAGGTGCCTGAGCCAGATGGAAAGCCAGACAGGACCAGATAGCCATCATGCTGCCGAAACCAAAGGCGGCACGGATGGAGTAGAGACGGATGCGGGGATGATAGGCAAAGATTTCGAAGACGGTAACCATCAATCCCTTGTAACTTCCGATATAGTTGCGTTTCATCTCTGGAATAATCTTGAGGGTGAGTGCCATGCAGATCAGCATCACGACAGCTGCGATGAGAAACATTTCTCTCCAGCCTAGCCAGTCGCCTACATATCCGCTGATGACTCGTGAAGCCAGGATGCCGGTGAGGAGTCCGGATAGTACGATTCCCATATTCCTGCTTTTGTTCTTGGGCGCAGAATACTGTCCGGCGATAGGGATGAAGAATTGCGGAATCACCGAACAGGCTCCCAGGAAGAGGGAAGCCCCCCAGAGGAGCCATACGTTATGTGCCAAGGCTATGATGATGGCCATGATGGCTGCCACCGTCATGTTGGTAACGATGATGCGGCGACGCGAGTAGAGATCGCCCATGGGAATGAGGAAACATAGGCCCAGGGCGTAACCTATCTGTGTGGCTACGGTGATGAGGTTGGCACTATGCTGGCTGATGCCCAGGTCATGGCGTATCATTTCCAGTAGGGGCTGATTATAGTAGCAGTTGGCTACAGTTAGTCCTGCTATCACAGCCATCGTCAGTAAGAGACTGCGAGGTATTCCATTGTTTTCTTTCAGTTGTATCATTTTTCTTTCAGTTATTTCTTCTGTTCTGTTCCGCAATCTGTTTGTATTCAGGGAAAATTCCTCTGAAACATAGTGCAAAGTTACGAAAACTTTTTCTTTTCTCAAAAATCTGCTGACTGTTTATGCCATTTCTTTTGTATATTCTTCTATGCGTTCTTCCCGCTTTCCCTCGCGCGTACCTTATTATATATGTAGAATTTTTCGATAGTCAAGAGCCTGGACAGGAAAAAATCGATGTTCGGGCACACATTTTACGATTTTGGGGCTTCAGGAGGATGGGAGTATGGCATCTTGAAAATGCACTTAAAATGCATGAAAAGTGTTAAAATCTTGGTGTTTCCGAGCACACCAAAAACTTTAACCTTTGTTAGCACTTTGTAAGTTACTGATTATTAGATGATTGTGATTTTGTTACAAAACACCCCTAAAAAAAGTCGCAAAAAAAAGAACAACATATCAAAAAAATGCTTACCTTTGCATCAGTTTTAATAAACGAATGATTGTTTTACAGATTTAAAAAGCAAAGAAAATGAAGAAATTAGTTTTTATGTTCGTAGCTATCGCAGCTATCTCTTTCGCATCATGTGGTAACAAAACAGCTCAGAACACAGCTTCTGCTGATTCTGACACAGCTCAGGTAGACACAACTGTTGCTGATACAACTGTTGCTGATACAGCTGCTGCTGATTCTGCTAAGTAATTTAGAATTACTGACGAACAGAAATGAGAGAAACAACCGCTGGACCTTGGTCTAGCGGCTTTTTTCGTTTTATAGACCTGGAGTCTTGGGGGAGGTGAACGCCTTTTCTGCTAGCTACACTCCCTAAACCAATGGTCGCTGCTCGAAGGGTAAGGTAAAGACCAGTAGCAACTGTATCCCCTATACGCCCTGTAAGGGCAGAAACTTTTAAGAAACCAAAGAATAAGATAAATATATGATAGATTCAAGTGCCTTCCAAGGCAAAAAGGCAGCCTATTACACTTTAGGCTGCAAACTCAACTTCTCTGAAACTTCCACTTTTGGCAAGATGCTCGAAGATATGGGCGTGATTACTGCCAAAAAGGGGGAGAATGCTGACATTTGTCTCATCAATACTTGCTCCGTTACTGAGGTTGCCGATCATAAGTGCCGACAGGCCATTCATCGCATGGTGCGACAGAATCCTGGTGCCTTTGTCATCGTCACCGGTTGCTATGCACAGCTGGAGTCAGAAAACGTGAGTAAAATAGAGGGAGTAGACCTGGTGTTGGGTGCCAATGAGAAGGCGAACTTGATTCAATATCTCAGTGATGCCTGGGCGCAGAAGTTTGCTGCTGAGAATGGTTTGCCTACAAATGGCGAAGCTCAGGAGCTGTCGGATTCTGCCCTTCATCAGCATCATAGCGTGAAGACGAAGGAAATCAGAACCTTCCAGCCTTCATGTTCCCGCGGCAACCGTACCCGCTATTTCCTGAAGGTACAGGATGGCTGCAACTATTACTGCACCTATTGTACCATTCCTTTCGCCCGTGGAAATTCCCGTAATCCTAGTATCGAGTCTTTGGTGGCTCAGTGTGAGCAGGCTGCAGCTGAGGGAGGTAAGGAGATTGTCATCACCGGTGTGAACATCGGTGATTTCGGTCAGACTACCCATGAGCGATTCCTGGATCTTGTGAAGGCGATGGACAAGGTGGAGGGTATCAAGCGTTATCGTATCTCCAGTCTGGAACCGGATCTTTGTGATGATGATCTCATTGCCTATTGCGCAGAGAGTCGTGCCTTCATGCCTCATTTCCACATTCCGTTGCAGAGTGGAAGCGATGAGGTTCTGAAGCTGATGCATCGCCGTTATGACAAGGCGCTCTTTGCCCATAAGGTGAATCTCATCAAGGAGAAGATGCCGGATGCCTTCATCGGTGTAGACGTAATGGTGGGCTGTCGCGGTGAAACTCCAGAGTGTTTTGAGGAATGTTATGAGTTCCTGAAGAGTCTGCCTGTTACCCAACTCCATGTCTTCCCATATTCAGAGCGTCCGGGAACAGCTGCATTGAAGATTCCATACGTAGTAGACGAGAAGGAGAAGAAGATGCGCTCTAAGCGTCTGCTGGAGTTGAGTGACCAGAAGACACAGGAATTCTATGCCCAGTATATCGGTACTGAGGCTGAGGTGCTTTTCGAAAAGGCGCCAAGAGGCAAGGCTATGCACGGCTTTACCAAGAACTATGTGCGCGTGGAGCTTTCGCCAGCTTTCGCCAAGGAAGAATATGACAATCAGCTCATCAAGGTTCGTCTGGGTGATTTCAATCACGACAAGACGGCATTGAAAGCAGAGCTTGTTGATAGTTTATAGTTAATAGGGCTAATCATAAAGTTCAAAGCTCAAACTTCAAAGTTCAATGTATTACAACGATTTTGGTTCCTGGATCCGGAAGCAGTTTCCTGACTTCCGGGTTCAGAAGATTTCGATAGATGCAGGATTCTCCTGTCCTAACAGGGATGGAAAAATCTCGAGCGGTGGATGTACGTATTGTGACAACCGTACGTTCAATCCCAGCTATTGCGACCGTAGGAAGTCGATAACGGAACAGTTGGAGGAGGGCAAGGCCTTCTTCAGTAGAAAATATCCTGATATGAAGTATCTGGCTTATTTTCAGGCTTATACCAATACCTATGCCAAGGTGGAACTTCTGCGGGAAATGTATGAGGAGGCGCTGCGGGTAAAGGATGTGGTAGGCATTGTGATTGGTACCCGTCCTGACTGTGTGAGCGATGAACTCCTGGATTATCTGGAGGAACTGAACAGGCATACCTTCGTACTTGTGGAATATGGCATCGAAAGTGCCAATGATGAGACCTTGAAGCGAATCAATCGCGGTCATGATTTCGCCTGCTGCCGTGATGCGGTAGAGCGGACTCATGCGAGAGGTATTCTGACGGGCGGGCATATCATCATCGGACTGCCCGGAGAGGATGCGGAGGAAAGTCTCAGACAGGCACCTGTCATTTCTTCTCTGCCTCTTGATATCCTGAAGATTCATCAGATGCAGATTATCAAGGGTACCCGATTGGCGCAGGAGTATGCCGTGCATCCTTTCCATGTATATACGGTGGAGGAGTACATTGATGTCATCGTCAGGTACATCCGACTCTTGAAGAAGGATCTGGTATTGGAACGCTTTGTCAGTCAATCGCCTAAAGACCTGCTTATCGCTCCCAAATGGGGACTCAAGAACTATGAGTTCACCAATCTCCTGAATAATAAGTTAAAGAGTTTACAATAAAATATGGCAAAGGTAGCAATCGTTATATTAAATTGGAATGGGCAGAAGATGCTGGCTAAGTATCTGCCTAATGTCGTGGAGTATTCGCGGCAGGATGCTGAGATATGGGTAGCCGACAACTGTTCTTCAGACCAATCCATGCATCTCCTGGAGACTCAGTTTCCTCATGTTAAGACCATCGTCCTGGAGCAGAATTTCGGCTTTGCCGAGGGATATAACCGTGCCTTGAAAGAGATAGAGGCTGATTATTATGTTCTCTTGAACAGTGATGTAGAGGTATCGCATCATTGGCTTACTCCGCTCATCGAGTTTATGGATGCCCATCCTCTGGTGGCTGCTTGCCAGCCTAAGTTGCTGGCTGAATATGATAAGGATATGTTTGAGTATGCCGGTGCATGTGGTGGCTATCTCGATAAGTTGGGTTATCCTTTCTGTAGGGGTAGAATCTTTGATACCGTAGAGCGTGATAACGGACAGTATGATTATCAGCAGGAGATACTCTGGGCTACGGGAGCCTGCATGATGATCCGTTCGGAAGATTACTGGAATGCAGGTGGACTGGATGGCAGATTCTTTGCTCATAACGAGGAGATTGATCTCTGCTGGAGATTGCGCCTGATGGGCCGAAAGATATACTGTATTCCTGAGAGCGAGGTGTATCATGTAGGTGGTGGAACCTTGCCTAAAAGCAATCCGATGAAGACCTATCTGAATTTCAGAAATAATTTAACGATGCTTTATAAGAACCTGAGTGATAGGGAATTGAAGACTGTAATGCGCAAGCGCTGGTTCCTGGATTATCTCGCTGCATTCCAGACGCTTATCCTGAATCGTAACCTGGGTGACTGCAAGGCAATCTTCAAGGCGCGAAAGGCTTTCCAGGCATGGAAGCACGACTTTGACCAGGACCGAAAGAAGATTCAGGAGAGCAGGGTGGAGGAGAATATTCCTCAGATTCTGGACTGTTCTATTCTGTGGCAATACTATGCAAGGGGTAAGAAGTTCTTCTCGCAGTTATAAACGGAATTATAAACAAACTTAAAATAAGAATCTATGATGAAGAAACAAACAATGAAGAAACAAATGATTCTGGCGCTGGTATCGCTCTTTGCCTTATCTGTCCAGGCGCAGGCGAATTTTGAAGTGTCTGTATCCAATCCTTCCAAGTCGGCTAAGACCGATGCTCCGGTGGTTATCGACCTCAGTAAGTTGGGAGCTATTGGTGATATTCAGCGCGCCGTGGTAACCGTTGACGGTAAGGAGATTCCTTCTCAGCTCGATGACACCAACCGTGATTGTACCAACGATGAACTCTGTTTCCTGGTTGATCTTGGCAAGAAAGAGACTAAGACCTATCAGGTGCAGCTCTTCCAGGAGGGTGTGCAGACGAAGTATCCAGCCCGTACCTTTGCAGAACTCTGTCTGCCTAGCAAGAACAAGAAGCTTGCCAAGAACAAGCAGGACATCTATCTGCGTAGTATCTCCTTCGACAAGAAAACCAAGGATTGCTATCACTATGTTCATTCTCATGGTGTCTGCTTTGAGAGCGATCTGGTGGCTATGCGCGTTTATTTCGATAACCGCCAGACTATCGACCTCTATGGAAAGATCAATAAGGGCTTGGTTGTTTATGATACCCAGTTCTATCCAAGCGATGAACAGTTGGCTGCCGGTTCGGGTGATGACTGTCTCTGGGTTGGTAATACCTACGGACTCGGTGCCTTGCGTGGTTGGGATGGAACCAATCAGGTATTGCTGAACGATGTGAAATATCAGGAGCAGCGTGTCATCTCCGAGGGTCCGCTTCGTGCCATCGTAGAGGTGGTAGATAATGGATGGGTTCCGGCTCCGGGATTGAAGCCGGTGAATGCAACCATCCGATATACTATCTATGCGGGTCATCGCGATTTCGATGTGGATGTATTCTTCAATAAGGATGCCTCTGATTATCTCTTTGCTACGGGCCTTATCAATGTGAAGGGTTCTAGCGAGTTTTCTGACAATAAGGGGTTGCGAGGATGCTATGGCAGCGACTGGCCAACAGGCAAGGACGATGGCAAGCATAAGTTGGAAACGGTAGGCTTGGGCATCTATGTTCCTCAGACAGCTTTGGTCAGTCAGGAGCCTGCCAACAAGGATGTTTATACCCAGGTAGTAAAGCCTGCAGGCAACCGCCTGAGCTATAAGCTAGCCTATACCAGTGCCAATGAAACCTATGGTTTCAAGGGTGAAAAGGAATGGTATCAGTGGTTGAAAGACTGGAAGAAGCAGATAGAAGAACCTGTTAAGGTTTCTGTATCTTGCACTATCCGATAGCCGGAATGTTGCACAAATAGCCAATAATGGGTAAAAATGTAAGCGTTTTGCCCATTATTGGCTTTTCTTTTTATTTTTTTAGCTAAAACGCTTGGTTTTTATCATTTTTTTTTAGTATTTTTGCAGACGTAATCAGAAGACAGTGAATTTAAGTGAAAAGATTTTTTTATTATATTGTCATATTAGCAATTTTGCTTCTGCATTCGGCTTGTGAATATAAGTTCAAGTCGAACGAGGGGGGTGACGCTGCACCGCTCACGGTGCACCGCTATGACCGTTTGCAAAGCCGATATCTGACTACTGGTGATTTCTCTGCACTCCAGCAGATGAATACCGACTATCCGATAGAAACCCGTACCCTTATAGAGAAGATGTTGCAGCTAGGTACCATTACCGATGCCAATATCAGCAACCGTTTCCTGATGTTTTATCAGGATTCCACCCTTCAGTCGCTGATAGCTGATGCCGAGGCAGCCTATGCCAATATGGATGATATCAACAAGCAGCTGGTTTCCTCTTTCGAGCGTCTGCGACATTGGATTCCCGAATTACATCCGCCTATCTTCTATTCACAGATAGGTGCGTTGGACCAGAGCATCGTCGTGGGTGAGCATTCGGTTGGAATCTCGCTCGATAAGTATATGGGAAGTGACTATCCGCTTTATAAGAAATACTATACTGTGCAGCAGCGCAGTACGATGACAAGAGAATATATCGTGCCCGACTGTCTGACGTTCTATCTGCTCAGTCTGTATCCGATGGCAAACTTTGATAACCGTCCGCAGCTTGACCGTGACTTGCATATGGGCAAGATCATGTGGGTAGTGAATAAGGCAATGGGTAAGACGGTATTTCAGTCAAAATACGTAAGAACGATCAATTCATTTACAAAACGTTATCCAAAGGTAACCGTGAAACAGTTGCTCGAAGACGAGGATTACTCGCCTATCGAGGCTTTACATAAAGATTAAAATGAAGAAAATAACAACATTTATCGCAACAATCATGATGGTATCTGCCCTGCAGGCAGCCGAGAAATTGGATTTGAAGTCAATTACTTCCGGCGCATTTAATCCTGCTTATGTATCAGGTATCAACCCTATTGAGGGCACCGACTTGTATGCTAATATCAGCAGTAATGGCAAGCAGGTGGTAAGTTATTCATTCAAGACTGGTAAGCAGGTAGCTGTATTGCTCGATCTGGATGCTTCCAATGCTCCTTTCAATTATATCGACGGCTACGTGATGAGCCCAGACAGCAAGAAAATCCTGGTGATGACAAACCGAAAGGCGGTATATCGCCGTTCTTTCAAGGCTGAATATTTCATTTATGACGTGGCTGCCAAGAGCTTTAAGAAACTCTCAGAAGGTGCTGAACAGCAGGTAGCTACATGGTCGCCTGATTCACGCCATATCGCTTTCGTCAAGGATAACAACATCTTTATCTCGGATGGAGAGAAGGAAGTTCAGGTTACCAAGGACGGTAAGTTTAACGAGGTAATCAATGGTATTCCTGATTGGGTTTACGAAGAGGAGTTTGCCTTCAACCGTGCTTTTGCATGGAATGCTGACGGTACTTCTATCGGATGGATCCGCTTTGATGAGAGCCATGTGAAGACTTATTCCCTGCAGCTCTTCGAGGGCAGTCATCCTACCAACAGCCAGTATCATGTCTATCCTGGTGAGTATTCCTACAAGTATCCTAAGGCTGGTCAGGACAATTCCAAGGTGAGTCTCTGGAGCTATAATCTGAAGAGCGGTAAGGTGATTTCGCTCGATGTTCCTGTTGATTCAGACGGCTATTATCCACGTATCAAGACATCTCCTGATGCCAACAGTCTGATTGTCTACACCATGAACCGTCATCAGGACGATATGCGTCTCTATTCCGTGAATCCTTTCACAGGCAAGAGTAAGCAGCTGATTAAGGAAAGCGTGCCTAAGTTTGTCAAGGAAGAAGTGGTAGAGAACAGTATTGTGGGCAAGAAGAATATTCTGCTTCCTAGCGACCGCGATGGATATATGCACCTCTATCTCTATGATATGAACGGTAAGTTGATTCGTCAGGTAGAGAAGGGTAACTACGATGTAACCAGTATCTATGGTATGAACGAGAAGACTGGCGATGTCTATTTCCAGGCAGCCAAGTTGAACGCTCACGACCGTCAGGTTTATGTGGCTCATAAGAATGGCAAGGTTGAGCGCCTTACTGATGCAGAGGGTTCCAATGCCGCTATCTTCTCTGGTGATTACCGTTACTTCGTGAACACATGGAGCTCTTATGCCCATCCTTATGTCTTCACGGTTCGCAGCAACAAGGGTAAGGTCATCAAGATGTTGGAAGATAACAAGAAACTCCTCGAAAAGACCAAGCAGTATAACTGGGGTAAGCGTGAGACTTTCTCTTTCACCACTTCCGAGGGCGTGAAGCTCGATGGATGGATGGTTAAGCCTGTAGATTTTGATGCCAGCAAGAAGTATCCTGTTATCCTCTTCCAGTATTCTGGTCCGGGCAGTCAGCAGGTTCTTGATGCTTGGAGCACCGGCAGTATGGGTAGCGGTGGCGCCTTCGATTATTACCTGGCTCAGGAGGGCTTCATCGTAGCATGTGTTGACGGTCGTGGTACCGGTGGCCGTGGTGCTGAATTTGAAAAGTGTACTTATCTCCGTTTGGGTGATTTGGAGTCAAAGGACCAGGTTGAGACAGCTCTCTATATGGGCAGTCTGCCATACGTAGACAAGGATAATATCGGTATCTGGGGTTGGAGTTATGGTGGTTTCAATACCTTGATGAGTATGAGTGAAGGTCGTCCTGTATTCAAGGCAGGTGTGGCTGTAGCGCCTCCTACCTGTTACCGTTACTATGACAGTGTTTATACCGAGCGTTATATGCGCACTCCTCAGGAGAATGAGGATGGCTATAAGGTGAATCCGATAGAGCGTGCTGCCCAGCAGCATGGAGCCTTGTTGATTTGTCATGGTCTGGCAGATGATAATGTTCATCCACAGAATACCTTCGAGTATGCCGAGTCATTGGTTCAGGCAGACAAGGACTTCAAGGAAATCTGGTATACCAACCGTAACCATGGTATCTCTGGTGGCAATACCCGCAATCATCTGTTGCGCCAGATTTGCAATTGGTTTAAGCAACATATGCAGAAGTAAGCGCGCCTCGAATGGGGTAAAACAAAATAGCCCAGGGTAAAGAACCCTGGGCTTTTCATTTTCCTATATTGTTATTATTATTTCTTTTCTTTCTGCATTTTCTTCTGCATTTTCTTTTCCAGTTTTGCCTCAGCTTTGGCTTTCTTCAGTTCAGCATTAGCCTGTTTGATTTTCTGCTTCTGCTTCTTCATGTCAGCCTTGTGCTTCTTAGCTTCAGCCTTTGCCTGCAGCTTTTCTGCCTTGATTTCAGCCTTGGTCTTAGGCTCTTCAAAGGAAGTAGGGGCAATACCTACGAAATGGAAATTCTCCTTTTCGATGGTCTTAACCAACCATGGAGTAGGTAGATCCTTTGGCTTCTCACCGCTCTTCAGGCGCTGAGCCTTTGGCTTGCGAGTATATTTACTGTAAAGTTTCAGCCATTTCTTCTCCGCTTTCTTCTTGTTGATGTCATAGATGACAGCGCAGGTTCTGTATCCAGCACCCTGCTGCTCCAGATAGTCTCTCAACTGGAAAGAATAGTTGTCTCTGCTTACCAGGAAATTTGCTCTTCCTACGAAGTAGGCTGAGTCTACTTGCTGAACTCCAGTAATGTATACTGTAGAATCATTGAATGATGATGCGAAACCGAAGATATATGCGGTTTTCGGATCATTTTTTGCAGCGTTGGCCATGGACGAAAACCCCACAGCCATTACCATTGCTGCTAAAGCTAATTTTCTAATATTCATTTTCATATTCCTATTTCAGATGCTGTCTTCTATAGGATTCAGCCTTTCTCATGCTTATCCCAAGTAAGATTTCAGCAGTTTATTTTTCGTATTATGACGTATTCGGCGAATGGCCTTCTCCTTGATTTGGCGCACGCGCTCTCGGGTCAGGTTATATTTTACGCCTATTTCTTCCAGTGTCAGTTCGGGTTCACCGATACCAAAGAAGGCCTTTATGACTTTCTGCTCCCTATCACCGAGAAGCTTGATCATTCGCTCCACTTCCGTTCTGAGTGATTCCTTGACCAGCTCATTGTCCGTTGTAGGATAGTCTGGGTTTGTCATGGAGTCAACAATACTGCCTTCTTCGCCATTGACGAAAGGAGCATCCACGCTGACTTCGTGGCTGTTGGCATTCATGGCATCCGCAATCTTATCTTCCGGCATGTCGATGCGTTCAGCCATCTCGTTGATGCTAGGTTTGCGTTCGTATTCCTGTTCAAATTTATATGCTTCTTTCATGATTCTGGTTACGCTTCCCACCTGATTGAGGGGCAGGCGCACCAATCTGCTCTGCTCGGCGATAGCCTGCAGAATACTCTGTCTGATCCACCATACAGCATAAGAAATGAACTTAAAGCCACGGGTGTCATCAAATTTTTCGGCAGCCTTAATGAGGCCAAGGTTACCTTCGTTGATAAGGTCTGGCAAACTCAAGCCCTGGTTTTGATATTGCTTAGCTACGGAAACCACGAATCTCAGATTAGCTTTGCATAGTCTTTCCAACGCTTTTTTATCACCTTTCCTTATTTTTTGAGCCAATTCTACTTCTTGTTCCGTAGTAAGAAGCTCTTCATGACCAATCTCTTGGAGATATTTTTCTAACGATGCGCTTTCACGATTCGTTATAGATTTTGTTATTTTAAGCTGTCTCATGGTAGAGTTTAATTTTATGTTATTGCAAAAGTACGCTTTTTGTTTGAAATAACAAAAAAAATAGCAGATATTTTTGAAAATACCTGCTATTTTGTCATTTTTTATCATTTCAGAAGAGGTAATTTCTTTTCTCTTCTCCTAAAAGCTGTTTGCAATATTTAGTCTTTCTGCAATGGAACTGCAAAGTATGCTTTCTTGCCTGTTGGCCAGATGCCCTGGATATAGAGCACAGGATCCTTGCTGGTTGAAGCACTCTTCACTGCCTTCTGCAGGTCGTCGAGTGAACTGATATTGCTGTCGTTGATGCGCTGGATGATGAATCCGCGTGAAATGCCGGCATCCTTCAGAGCACCGTTGCTCACCTTCATTATCTCTACGCCATACTTGATGTTGAGCTGATCCTTCATGCTCTGTGTGACAGGACGGAAGGTTCCACCGAGAACATCGAGGTCTGCGCTCTTGATGACTGAAGTATTGCCCTGGGCATTCTTCAAGGTAATGGTCTTGGTGATGGTCTTCTTGTTGCGCAGGTAGGTGATGCTCATCTTGTCGCCAGGACGCTTGCCGTTGAGAGCCTCCTGCAGCTCAGCCATCTTGGTTACCTTCTTGCCGTCTACCTTGGTGATGACATCGCCTTCCTTCAAGTCGGCAGCTGCACCGTTGCCGTCCTCGTCTACCTTGGCAATATATACACCCTCGTTGGTTCCGAGATCCACTTCCTTGCCATTCTCCTTCTGTGCATTGATGTAATTGAGGACATCGCTGCCCTGGATGCTCAGCATGACGCGCTGTACGCTGCCATACTTCTTGATATCATCAACCACCTTGTTCATGATAGAGGTTGGGATGGCAAAACCGTAACCTGCGTATGAACCGGTCTGGGAATAGAGCATGGCATTGATACCTACCAGTTCGCCCTTAGTGTTAACCAAAGCACCACCAGAGTTACCTGCGTTGATGGCAGCATCGGTCTGGATGAAGCTCTCCACGCCGTTGGCACCGAGTGTACGTGCCTTGGCAGAGATGATACCTGCTGTTACAGTATTGTTGAGGCCGAATGGATTGCCCACTGCTATAACCCACTCACCAACCTTTACGTTATCGCTGTTGGCGATAGGAAGAGTAGGGAGGTTCTTGCCTTCAATCTTGATCAGGGCAAGGTCGGTAGTCTTGTCGGTTCCGATGATGCGGGCAGAGAACTCACGGTTGTCGTTCAATGTTACTGTCAATTCGTCAGCACCTTCTACAACGTGGTTGTTGGTCACGATATAGCCGTCAGTACTGATGATGACACCCGAACCGGTAGCTTCGCGCTTAGGGGTCTGAACCTGCTGCTTGCGTGTGCCTCCCTGACCTGGATTTCCGAAGAAGCCGAATGGGTCGAAGAATCCTCCGAACGGATCGCTTTCAACTTCTACGGTCTTTACCTTAGAGTTCTGTACGTATTTGATATGTACCACGGCAGGCAGAGCCTTTTCTGCTGCGAATGTCAAGTCAACTGGCTGACCAGGAGTTGTTGCTGTAGCTGATGTTGCTGCGTTAACCTTCATGAATGAACCTGCAGAGAATGCGAGTGAACCTACGCACAATGCAGCGATTACGTAATTTGTTACTTTTTTCATATCTCTTATTTTTTTTTATTTTCTATTCTTTGTTTTAAGCAGTAGCTAAAAGTGTGCCAATCTGTTTCTGTGGCAATAGCTGTTGCTTTTCGGTTGCAAATATAGAGTCATTTTCTGATATACGTTCATTTCTGCTTCGTTTTTTATTCGGTTTTAACATTTAAAATTAACACTTTAACGGCTGTTAAACAAGGAATGCCCTATTTTTACAAATATTCAGTACTTCTGTAGTTTTTCTTACTTCTGCATACGAAACTAAAAAACAGAAATACTTTAATATTTGCAAATTAAAACCCGCAGAAATCTCTGTTTATTTGAGCTTCTTTCCCCTTCCTTCCGTTCTCTTTGTTCGAAAAGAGAGGCAAAAAAGGCAAAAGAGATAAAAAAAATGGAGATAAATTTTCCTTTCTTCTTTTTTTTTCTTACCTTTGCATATCGAAAGCAGTGCTCCGGCTTGTCGCTGGCATTCCGTTATTGGCGTGCGAGAGGAAAGTCCGGGCAGCATAGGGCATCCCACTTCCGAAACTAGAAGCTATTGGTGACAGTAGGTGTCGGTAGAAGAAAAGAACCGCCCGAAACTTATTCCGTAGCGGTGAAGCTTGCTTCATCGTGGTTTAGTGTCGGGTAAGGGTGAGAAGGTGGTGTAAGAGACCACCAGCTGGCGGGTAATCGTCAGGCTGTACCATCTGGGAGCTGTAAGCTCATGTATACCGCAGATTGAGGGCGGCTCGTCCGATTGTTCCTTCGGGAACTGCTGTGGAGGGTAGAGTGCTTGAGCCCAGGGGTGACTCTGGGACTAGATAAATGACAAGCGCCTGCATTTCTTTGTTCTCTTACCATTTATTGCAGGTACAGAACTCGGCTTATAGGGGCACTGCTTTCTTTATTTTAGTTCTTTTGCATCATTACCTGTTTATATCTGAAGGTGTAATACCTTATTATATAATAACAAGCATGATGTTGTATTTCAAACAATTTAAAACACAAACAAGATTATGGAACTCAAAGAACCGGAGAAGCAGATATTAGATGATTTTGAACACAAGGTGACTGGAAAGATTGACAAGTATGGCGATGAGCCTGATTTCCCTAAGTTGGAGAATTACGGCATCACCCGCATGGATCTTGACGATTACCTTTTTGATAAGCAGGCGATATTGGATATGGGTGGCTCCAAGCGTACCCAGCTCACTGTGGGTGGTTTCATCACCGTGATTCCTGTATTGATATTGTCATGTTTCCCTGATAAGTCGCCTATCTATGAGAATGGCAAGGCGCTTACCACCGTCATTGCCATCATCATCGGCTTGCTGCTGGCTTGCTTTGCCAAGTCGCTTCTCCAGATGATCATCCTTTTCCGTGTCAACAAGCACAAGGATGCAAAGATGGAAACTTACATCAAGGCTGTACTCTTCTACGAGCCGAAAGCATAGCCTTGTAAAAACTATAAATTGTTAATTAATAATTATAAATTAATATGACATTACCAGATTTTATGGATTACAAGGACAAGTTCACTCAGAGTGCATTTGTCGAGAAGATTTCGCATATCGCTAAGCGTGCGGGTGCCAAGATGGTATATGCCGCACTCATTCTGTATTATACATTGGAGAGCGATAAGGTGGCTTTTAAGGATAAGGCAATTATTATTGCAGCCTTGGGTTATCTGATTAGTCCGTTGGACGTGATTCCTGATGCCATTCCTATCGCTGGTTTGGGCGATGATCTGGCTGTATTGCTCTATGTGCTCCATAAGGTTTGGGGCGATGTGTCAGAGGATGCCAAGAAGAAAGCACAGGAAAAGCTTTCCAGATGGTTTGATGAGGATGAAATCCCTACCATCGATGAGCTCTTCAAGGATAATCCTGAGGATACTCCGGTATAATAGGAAACTTCTATTGCTAAATAATAAAAGCTCCATCTGCACATTGCAGATGGAGCTTTTATCGTAAGATAGTAAGTCTTGCGACTTACTATCCTTTTTTTTCTATCTAGTTATTTATTGACCAACTGTTTTATGTTGATGATTTGACCTTAATCTCTCTTATGTATTCTATTTTATACGATACCCTGAGCCATCATAGCCTTAGCCACCTTCAGGAAGCCTGCTACGTTAGCACCCTTTACATAGTTGATGTAACCATCAGGCTCTGTACCATACTTCACGCAGTTAGCGTGGATATCGTTCATGATATCGTGGAGCTTGGCATCAACCTCCTCACGAGACCACTTCAAGCGCTCAGAGTTCTGGCTCATCTCAAGACCTGATACTGCAACACCACCAGCGTTGGCAGCCTTACCTGGAGAGTAGAGAATCTTAGCATCCTGGAATACCTTGATAGCCTCTGGAGTAGTTGGCATGTTAGCACCCTCGCTTACAGCGATAACGCCGTTGGCAACCAATGCCTTAGCAGCCTCCTCGTTGATTTCGTTCTGAGTAGCTGATGGGAGAGCGATGTCTGCCTTCTCAAACCAAGGCTTAGCACCCTCTACATACTTAACGCCGTATTTCTCAGCATATTCCTTGATACGTCCACGCTCTACGTTCTTGAGCTCCATGATGTAGTCGAGCTTCTCGCGGTCGATACCGTCTGGATCGTAGATGTAACCGTCAGAGTCAGAACATGTAACAGGCTTAGCACCCAACTGGAGCAACTTCTCCATGGTGTACTGAGCTACGTTACCAGAACCTGAAACCAAGACTGTCTTGCCCTTGATGTCGATGTTCTTTGTAGCGAGCATGTTGCAGAGGAAGTAAACGTTACCGTAACCTGTAGCCTCAGGACGGATGAGAGAACCACCGAACTCCTGACCCTTACCGGTCAAGACACCCTGGAACTGGTGAGTCAACTTCTTGTACATACCGAAGAGATAACCAACCTCACGGCCACCAACACCGATGTCTCCAGCAGGAACGTCCTCGTCTGGACCCATGTGACGGTAAAGCTCAGTCATGAAAGCCTGGCAGAAACGCATCACCTCGTTGTTGCTCTTGCCACGTGGAGAGAAGTCAGAACCACCCTTTGCACCACCCATAGGGAGAGTAGTAAGAGAGTTTTTGAAAGTCTGCTCGAAAGCAAGGAACTTCAGGATACCCAAGTTTACAGACTTGTGGAAGCGAAGACCTCCCTTGTAAGGGCCGATCACGTTGTTGTGCTGTATGCGGTAACCCATGTTAGTCTGAACGTTGCCCTTGTCGTCTACCCATGATACGCGGAACTCAATCACGCGATCTGGAATGCAAAGGCGCTCGATGAGGTTTGCCTTCTCAAACTCAGGGTGCTTGTTGTACTCTTCCTCGATAGTACCGAGAACCTGACTAACTGCCTGAATGTACTCAGGCTCATTTGGGAATCTTCTTTGGAGATTCGCGATTACTTCAGATGCTTTCATAATCTTTTTATCTTTTATTGTGTTTAAATCTATTTTTCCTATTTCTGTTTGCAAAGATATAGTTTTTTCTTGGAATAACCAACAAAAAGAAAGAAAAAATAAAGAAAAAGTAGAAAAAAGTCACTTTTTTAACTTTTCGTAAAGGTTAATGTCGTATAATTGTGTACGTACACCTTATTATATATAGAAAAACTGATATCATGAATAGGGAAAGAATGACATCTGGGATGGAAGATAAGAACAACAAAAAATCCCAATAAGCAGTTGCGAGCCATAGTCGTAATCGCCTATCGGGATTTCATTTTATTGTTGAATGTGATTTTGTATTTTACAGTGCTTCATCGTCCGGTCGCTGAAGGGCTGGTTGCTTTATCTTGGGAAGGTGCTTCTTCCTTCTGAGCCATGCTGCCTTTCGCTTCTCGTAGTCCTCGCGATGTCGCTCAAGAAAATTGTCTGCCATGTCGTCTGATTATTCTTCCTTAAACTTACTATAGATTACCTTGATCTTGATAGGGCTGTTCTGCTTCGTGCCCTTCTGGAGGCGGGTAGAAGTAAGTGCCATATCATGATTGATCTTGGTGATTACAGTAGCGTTGTTCAGTGTGCTGGTTGTTACCGTTACCGGTACCAGTACCACCTTGTTCCAGTTAGGATGCTCTTTCGCCCAGTTGGCATTCTTCTTTTCGCCCTCAGCCTTGTTCTTGTACATCACAGAGATGAGGTTACTGATGTTGTTGAATGTAAAGGCATTGTTCACGGTAGAACCGGTCTTGCTGTAGCTGGCTGTATACGAGGTACGGTTGTCTGTAATCTTGTTCTTCTCGAAGAAACTGTTCAGACTATCTTTCTGTACCATCAGGATGGTAGAAGGCACATCAAACTGATATTTGTTGTTGTTATCAGTATTGTTGAGTCGTGGGAACGAGATGGTAGCTGTGTTGAGCGTATCTTTTTCATGTCCCTTCATGATTTCCTCTACAGGCAGGGTGACTTCGGTGAAGATTCCTGCAGGTGATTTGATGTAAGTGCACGACTCCTCAGCAGCCAACTGAGCCAGCTTGCTGGCATCATTGGTAATCTTGTTCAGCTGCAATACCTCCTCGGTTCCATCGAAACGATGATAGCCATGACCTACGGCTGTACTGTCAGTAACGCCATCAGAAGCCTTGATCTGCTTACTGCGGGTCCAATAGAACTGAAGCTCGGTGTTCCAGATGTTAGCCACGTTGCCTACACCGCCCACGCTCTTGATGTAGAAGCCTGGGCATACGTTGTGAATGAAGCGGTAGCTGGTCTCGAAATACTCAGGATGCTCATAATAGGTCTGCATGATGTAAGAACCGTAGTTCTTGTAGGTCTTGCCGTCCTTGGTATATGGCTTATTGAGATAAATCTTGAAGTAAGTTACATAATCGCTGAGCCGATAGGTGGCACTAGCCTGGAAATTGTCTTTGTTGACATATCCATCGGCAAAGGCATCAAAGTCTGAGAGATAGTTGGAACTCTCTGGCATCGCCTTGGTCATCTCGTAAGCCGTCACCTTCATAGGGGCGAGGGTATCGCCGTATGTGCTCTTGTAAGAGACGAGCAGGTAGCAGGAGTCTGCTTCTATTCTGCCACCGTTGGCATTCTGGATATACTGCAGGGTGTCGATGTCGAAATTAGGAAGTACGCCAAACTGGCTCATGTAATCGCCCGAAACGTATGTACCCGTCTCCGGGTCCTTTACTTTTCCTATCAAGCCGGAGTTGCTTCTGTTGAGCACCGGACCTGCAACTAGAGAATTGGTAGCAACATCGAAAACAGCGTTAGAGATGTTGATGTTGTCTACATTGTTAGTGATGCTACCACCGATGTTCTCGGTGGTGTCATCACATGCAGCGAAAGTTATCGCTGCTATCATCATAACCGTAAATAATCTAAGAATTTTCATTATCCTTGATAAATTGTATACTAATACCTAAACTTTATTCCTCGTCTGGGCATACCTCGTTGATGAGCTTGGCATATGGTTCAGCAAAGTCATCGCCAGGAAAACGGAGTAAAGGCTTGTTCTTGTCTTCTGCATACTTGATGAGCTCTGCATTGACGCCTTCTGCTGCTTCTACCACGCCGTCGCTGTAGTCGATGGCCATTTTGGCGAGTTCAACGAAGTTGAAGTTGTCACCATATTCTGTGAGCTTGTCTGGTGTAGCTTCGCGGTACTCCACGCACTGCTTGAAGTTGTGACCTAATGAGCCCTTCAGTTCGCTAGGGTAGATAGCACAAATCACCTTTGAATCAGCAAATGAAGGTTCTTCAGCATATGCAGTCTTGATATAGAAAGGAACCACTGCGCTTACCCATCCTTGGCAAACGATGACATCTGGCTGCCAGCGCAGCTTCTTGACTGTTTCCAGTACGCCACGTGCGAAGAAGATGGCACGCTCACCATTGTCTGTGTATTCCACGCCCTTCTCGTCGGTACTCATTTGTCGACGGTTGAAGTAGTCGTCGTTATCTATGAAATAGATTTGCTGACGTGTTGTTGGTATAGATGCTACCTTGATGATCAGAGGGTGATCAGAATCATCAATGATAAGGTTCATACCAGACAGGCGGATCACCTCATGCAATTGTCCGCGACGCTCGTTGATTGTGCCCCATTTAGGCATAAATGTGCGAATCTCAAAACCTGCTTCCTGCATCTTCTGAGGTAGTTCGCGTCCCATGATTGACATGTGAGTCTCGGCTACGTATGGGTCGACCTCCTGATTGATAAATAGTACTTTCTTTGCCATAAAACTTAAATTTTATTCTTACGAATTACGTGCAAAGGTACAAAAAAAAATCCAAATATTGGCATTTTTTCTTTTAAAAAGGGGTTTTTCGACGATTATTCGCTTTTTTTTAGGTTTTTTCTTTCTTATTTCAGAAAAAAGTTGTTATTTTGCACCCCGAAACAGAATTAAGAAGATGAAAGTATTCAATAAGATTGTTGACCTCCAGAACGAACTCTTCGATCGTCGCAAGGAGGGAAAGGAAATCGGCCTCGTGCCAACTATGGGCGCTCTTCATGAGGGTCATGCCTCTTTGGTGAAGCGCAGTGTAAAGGAAAACGGTATTACTGTGGTGTCTGTTTTCCTGAATCCTACTCAGTTTAATGACAAGGGTGATCTGGAACGTTATCCTCGTACTCTTGATGCCGACTGCAAGCTCATCGAGGCTTGTGGTGCTGACTATGTTTTTGCTCCTTCTGTAGAGGAGATGTATCCCACACCTGATACCCGCCACTTCGAGTTTCCTCCGGTTTCTACCGTGATGGAGGGTGCCAAGCGTCCAGGCCATTTCAATGGTGTTTGCCAGGTGGTAAGCCGCCTGTTCTATATCGTTCGTCCTACCCGTGCTTATTTCGGTGAGAAGGATTGGCAGCAGATTGCTGTCATCAAGCAGCTCGTGAAGTATATCAACAGCGATGTGAAGATTGTGGAGTGTCCTATCATCCGTGATGAGGATGGTTTGGCTAAGAGCAGCCGCAATACTTTGCTGGCTCCTGATGAGCGTGCCATTGCGCCCAACATCTATAAGGCTCTGAAGGAGAGTGTGGAGTATGCCAAGTCTCATACCGTACAGGAAACTCACGATAAGGTGGTTGCCGACATCAATGCTGTAGAGGGTCTTGAGGTAGAGTATTTCCAGATTGTGGATGGCGACAGCCTGCAGGATGTCGCTTCATGGGAGGATAGCGCCTATGTGGTAGGTTGCATCACCGTTTATTGCGGTAAGACTCCTATCCGTCTCATCGACCATATCAAGTATAAGGGATAATTCCTCGATAGATTTCTTTATTAAGTTTAATCCGTAACAGATCAAGTAATAACAGAACAATGCAGATAGAAGTATTGAAGAGTAAGCTCCATTGTGTGACCGTAACTGAGGCTAACCTGAATTATATGGGCAGCATCACCATCGATGAGGACTTGATGGACGCTGCTAATCTGATAGCAGGCGAGAAGGTTCAGATTGTAGACAACAACAATGGTGAGCGCTTGGAGACCTATATTATCAAGGGTGAGCGTGGCAGCGGTTGTATCTGCCTGAACGGTGCTGCAGCCCGCAAGGTGCAGGTGGGTGATACCGTCATCATCATCGCTTATGCCCTGATGGACTTTGAGGAGGCTAAGACCTTCAAGCCTACCGTGGTTTTCCCAAAAGAGGGAAACAAGGTTTAAATATCGTATGGATGATATAGTATCGTATAATGATTGGTTATCTCCTATGATGAGAAATGAATATGCGTTCCTGTGGATAGATGAATCCGTAGGAACGCATATTTGCTTTAAGTCTCTTTTGGAGTTGGTTTAAGTCTCTTTTGGAGTTGGTTTAAGTCTTACGTAACGTTTATCTAAGCCTTAAACCAACTCCAGAAGAGACTTGTTTAGATTTCTGTTTATACCTTGTTTTTAGAGAAATGAGCCATCATGTATCTGCCGCCGAAACTCAACACCAATACGATGATGGTGAGTACCACGGCTGCAGCGTAGGCTCTGTTCTGAACATCCTCCTGCGGGGCGCTCAACTGGAAGAACACGCTCAATGGGAGGGTAGCTGCCTGCTGGTTCAGTCTATGAGGAATATGATCGGAGAATCCTGCCGTAAACATCACTCCGGCACAATCGCCGATGGTTTCTATCCTCGTGGCACCCAGACTGTAGGATGAATCGAGTATCTCCTGCGGAATCGTCTTTGCCACTTCGTCCATCGAACGGATGAGTATCTATTGGCTCAATATCGGTTCCGACTTGATAAACAGTCCCACCGCCATGATGATTACCAGGAATATGGAGGCGATGGTCAAGAGAAACATCACCTGTCCTGCTATCTTATCCTTTGCTATTCTATAATCCATACTCGTATTTTATAATGTGGGGGATTGCAAATCCCCCGGTAAATAGGTCGAACCTTTTTTGACGCCGGATTTCAAATCCGGCGGAACGCCTGACGGAAGCCAGAATTTGCAATCCGCTTTATCCGTCGGATTCTTTCGTTTACCCCGTTAGGCGTTTCGACGGATTTGCAAATCTCGTGCAAATGAGAGCAATTCAAGCTCGCTTGATAATTGCCGAATGCGGCCGAGATTCTCTAAGAGAAATCCGTCGTTAAAAAACGTCTTAACCTCTTTATTTTGCGGATTTGCAATCCGCCCTTATTCTTCACTTAATAAGTCCCGCTCCCACGGTCTCGTTCGTATCCGGGTCAATGAAGATGAGACTGCCTGTTACCTTATTCTCCGTATATTTATCGAATACCAATGGGTTGGCGGTGTGGATGGTGATTTCGGCAATATCGTTCATCTTCAATTCCGATACACCCTCTTCCTTCTCCAAGGTGTTGATGTTGCGGCGATAGTTGATGCTGCGAATCAAGCCCTGGGTCTCGAAGGTTGCCTGACGGATTACGTATTTGTTTCTTACGGCAGCTGGGCGCTCATTGAACCAGCATACATCCAGCGTGATATCCTGTTCGATGCCAGGCTGCTTCTCATCTGCCTTCACGAGGGTGTCGCCACGTGAAATGTTGATATCATCGTTCAGCGTCAGGGTAACGCTCATTGGGGCATACGCCTCCTCCAGGTGTTCCTCTACGAAGTCGATGCTATTCACGGTGCTCTCCGTGCCTGATGGCAATACTCTTATCTTATCGCCCGGACGGATGATGCCGCCGCTCACTCTGCCCGCATAACCGCGGTAGTCAGGGAACTGGCTGCTGATAGGACGAATCACATCATACCAAGGAGTCTTATCGCTCTTGTTCACCACGTTGTCGCCATCCTTGGCGCTGATTGGGATAAACACCACGTTCTTGATATCCAATGCCTCCGACATCTTCTTGTAGTCGGCAACAATCTTGTCGTATACATCTTTACTGAAATCAACCAGGTCCATCTTGTTGATAGCCAACAGGATATGTGGTATGCCGAGCAATGATAAACTTGCGTTTCGGTGTGGCGAAATAGCGGTAAGCCACATCGATTGTGATGCCCTGTTCGCTTTTCTGGGTGCAAAGGTACTGCGATTTCCCCACTTGGGCAATACCACATGGGGTGTAAAAAGACTACCATACAGGAGTAAAGAACATACCAAACATTTGGTATAAGGCTGCCAAACGTATGGTATGTATGATGGATAAGGATGTGTGTCCTATATATAATAAGGTGTAATTACGGATAGATCTCGATATGGCTGCTGCCGGAGTTGCCATTCTTGATAATCCTTATCTGGGTGGTGATGCGCTCGCTCATCGTGTCGGTATGACTGATGACGCCCACCTTCTTGCCTTGCGAACTTTGCAGCATGGCGAGGGAGTCGATGACGGTGGCTAGGGTATCGGGGTCGAGGGTTCCGAAGCCTTCATCGATGAACAGGTTCTCGAAGGAGATGTTGCGGGAGGATAATGCTGACAGACCCAGGGCGAGACCGAGACTCACGATGAAGGTTTCGCCACCAGATAGGGAGGTGGTGTCTCGGATATCGTCGGCACGGTCGTGGTCGATGACTCTGATGCCCAGCGAATGCTTTACCTGCTGCAGTTCGTAACGGCTGTTGAACTTTCTGATTTCCTGGTTGGCGTGCGCTATCAGGAAACTGAGCGTATAGCATTGGGCTATCTTGCGCAGCGTCTTGCCGTCTGCTCCGATGGCATCCGTAATGGCTGTCCAGTCGTCCTTTTCCTGCGTTACGAGCTTCAGAGCCTCAGCCTTGTCGCCCAACTGCTTCACGGCTTCCTGATGGTTCTGCATCCTGGCGTTGGCAGCAATCAGTTCGTTGCGCTGGCTTCTCTCCTGAAACTCCTGCTGAATGGCTAAGAGAGCATCACGGGTTTGGGCAGGCTGATGTTCCAAGTGCTGCTGATGCGCCTTTTCTGCACTCTGGTAAAGGGCGGTGGTTGAAGCCACGGCTTTCTCCTTTTCGTCCTTTTCCCGTCGGATAGCATTCCAGTCTTCGGCAGAGTGAAGTATCTCCCGGATGGTATTTCGGTCGATAAGGCTTGGTTCGATACTTCTTTCCTCGATGCCTTCCTCTTCGGAGTATTTTCCTTCGATGCTCTTTTCTTCAAGCTGCTTGTTGTATTCCTCGATCCAAAAGTCGAGTTCCTTTTCCTTCGTTTGCAGATTCTCTTTCATCGTCTTGTTCTGAGACAGCATGGTTTGATGCGAACCTTTACTGTTGGCGAGTTCCGCCTTCAGCTTGTTGATGTTTTCGTTCTGAGTATCAGCTGCTTTCGTTGCCTCGTCCTTTGCTGCTGTCAGTCTTTGTTCAGCCGCGTCTGGTTCTTCGCCATTCAGAATCTGCTTATATTTCTCCTGCCATTCCTCCATTTCCTTCTTGGCACTATTCCATGTCTGAAGGGCTTTCCCGTAAGCCTCCTCCTTACTCTTCTGCTGCGAGATGAGGTTGGTGGTAAGTGCTTTTTGCTCAGCCAGTTTTGTTGCGCAGGTTGAAGTATTTTCCTGGACTTTGTTCTGTATAGTAGAAGCCTTGCTTTCATACGCAGCTTCATCCTTTACAGCCTTATCCTTGAGTTGGGTCAGCCGTTCTATCTCTTTCTGAATCTTGTTAAAGAGGCTCAGTTTGCTGCTCGCATCCTTCGCCTTGTTTTCATAGATAGGCAAGAGCGATTTCAGTTCTGCCTCTGCCTTTGGAATCTTTGGATACTGGGCGATGAGCGCCTTCCATTCCTCTTCGTAAGTTGCGATTTCACCCGACAGTTTTTTCTGTTGTTTCTGGAGCGTCTGTACTTCGCCATCGTTCTGTTTTCTTTCGCCGGAAAGGTTCTTCTCCTGTTTCTGCTGCAGTTTCAGCAGATCCTCCTTGACTTTCAGAAGTTGCGAGAGTTCTGTGGTGGCTTCCTCAAACTGTCTGTTGTCGGTATGATAAGGATGGGTCGTGCTGCCGCAAAGCGGACAAGGTTTGCCTTTGGTCAGGTTGGCACGATGAATCTCCCATTTCTCACTCACCATGAGGGTATAGGCATTTCTCAGCGTTAGGGTCTCTTGGGTCAGAGCCTCGATGGTCAACTTGCCCAGGGCTTCATCTATCTCCGCATTTCTCTTGCCCAAGACCAGGATGCGCTCCTCATTCTTCTGCTTTTCTGCTGTGGCAGCATCGAGATGAGCCACTACCTTGATGGCTTGCTGGACATCCTGCAGTTTCCTGTCGGCTACAGTCTTGCTGTTCTGCAGTTCCTCTATATTCTGTCCGGCAGTCTTGTTCTTTTCCGTCTCCCAAGCCTGTTCTGCGGCTTGTGTCGCTTCGTGCAGAACCTGTTTCTGCTTGGCAATCTCTTCCTTTGTCGTTTTGAGGGCAAGGTTCGCTTTCTCCGTTTCAGCTTCCCATTCTTGGATGTTTCTGGCGTTTTCCTCCAAGTCTTTCTGGGCAGTTAGATTCTCTTTCTGAGCCAACTCCAATGCCTCTTTCTTTTCTTTCAGATTCGGCATAGCCGCTTCCATTTTGGTTTTCAGCGTCCTTGCTTCAGCGATGACCGGCAGCGCCTTTTCCAGCTGTTCCTGTGCCTTGCCGACTGCTGCCTTCAGACTGGCGAGAGTTTTCTCGCTTTCGCTGATGGCAGACTCTTGACTTTTGATGTTTCCTTCCGCTTTCAGGATGTTTTCTTCCTGTTCGTGGATGCTTTGCGTCTGTCGTTCTACTTCCTGCAGCTGGTTGACAGCTGGCTGTACTTCATCGTGCAACTGCAGACGGAGAATCTGGGCTTGCATCTCTTTAATGGCATCTGCTGCTTGCTCCATATCAGTCTGGCAGATAGCGATTTGTTTGGTTTGCTTATCGTTTTCCTCAAACCATTGCAGGTCTTTCGAGATGGCTTGCAACTGGCTGTCGAGTTCCTTCTCAGCCTTTTCCAGGTGGTCGATTTCCTCCTTCAGTTGGGCGAGTTCTTCATCGTTCAGCAGGTTTTGTTTTACGGCTTCCACCGATGCAGCCATCTGGTTGTAGGCATCCGTTGCCTGGTCTTTCGCCTTCTTGATTTCAGTAGCGATGTTCGTATAAGTTTCCTCGCATCCGATGAGTTTTTCCAGGAGTTCGTACCGCTCGTTTTCCTTTGCCGTCAGGAAGTTGGCAAACGAGCCTTGGGCGATGAGTACGGTACGGAGAAACTGGT
Organism: Prevotella sp. SGI.167; assembly: GCF_050313615.1. NCBI lineage: Bacteria > Pseudomonadati > Bacteroidota > Bacteroidia > Bacteroidales > Prevotellaceae > Prevotella > Prevotella sp. SGI.167. The sequence goes on from NZ_JBNPLT010000003.1 coordinate 122,841, forward strand.
CGTAGTCGAGTCCGATGATGTTCGGCAGCTCGTTCCAGTCGGCAGTTTCCTCCGTTATCTCTTCTCCGTTTCTCGTGATTTTATAGAGCGCAGTCTTGGCGTTCTCGTAGCGCACTCTCTGGAATCTGACGTGCCATTCTGCGCGGTAGATGCTGCCGTTGTTGGCAAGGAAGGTGAGTTTGCTGTAGCCTTCCTTCTTGCCACGTGTCAGGATGTTTCTACTGTCGGTAGGAGCCAGACGGTTACTTTCGCTGGCATCGGCAGCTCCGAAAATCTCGATGTTCTGGTTCTTGTCGCCTTTCTTCCTGGGGTAGCGAGGGGCGCGGTTGTAGAGAGCCAGACAGATAGCATCGAGTAGGGTAGACTTGCCACTTCCCGTCGGACCTACGATGCTGAAGATGGTACTCTCGCCTAAGGCACCTTCTTCAAAGTTGATGACCTCGCCTCCCTGTTTGTCAAGCGAAGCGAGGTTGAGTATTTCGAGTTGTATGAATTTCATAATGATGATGTCGTTAATAAATCTGATAACATTTTCTCCTGTCTTTCGTTCATCGGAGCGTTGTGTCTGATGGCGAAGGCTTCCTTCAGCGTATCGAGCGGAGGACGGTTGATGATGTCTTCTATGCTGGTGATGTGCTGGGAACCCTGGATGGTGGAGAGGTCCAGTTGCGGGATGATGCGCTGGATTTTGCAGAGCACGGCATCCTTTTCGTTGACGAGTTTCTCCAGTTCCTTGATGTCATCGCTGGTCAGTTTCTCCTGTTTCACCTTCAGCATCACGTAGTCGAAATGGTCGCTCAGTTCGCTGTCTGTTCTCTCCGAGAGTTCAGAATTGATGAGTTTCTGCCATTTCTTGAAGGTCAGCTCTTCCTCATCTTCGGGCAGGATGCGGAGGGAATGCTGAGGCTTGTATTCCAGAAAATCTACTTTCCATTCCTTGCTCTTGCCTTTGCAGTTTTCCTTTTCTTTCTCTTCTTCTTCCTTCATTCCCTCTTCTTTCTTTTTCATTCCCTCTTCTTCTTCCTCCTTCGCTTCCATTTCCTCCTTTTCTCCCTTGTCACATCCGATGGTGATGAGATCGATGCCGTGGGTGTAGTCTTTCTCGGCAAACGACATCGGGAGGATACTTCCCGTATATCTTGCCCAGTCGGTGTTCCAGATATGTTGCCGTTTGTGGATGTGTCCGCAAGTCATATAGTCGGGATGGTCGTTCCATCCTTCCAGGTCCACTTCCTCCTGTCCGCCGATGATGATTTTCTCGCTCGCATCCTTCTTGGCGATATCCGAACCCTTGGCGTACATGTGTGCCATCATGATGCACTTCCTGCCCGGGTATTTCTGTCGAGCCTCAGCCGTCAGTTCTCTCAGAAAGTCGTTGACTCCCTGCGAGTAGCTGGCGTTCTGCACCACATCGCTTCTAAGGAAAGGTACGGCGAGGATGATGACTTCTTCTCCTGCCTCGTTGGTTAAGGGGATGATGAGGTCATCGAAGGAATAGATCCAATGTCCGCCGGTTTTATCATCGTCCCCGCTTTCTCCCTGCTTCCAGATTTTCCTTACGTTTCCTCTTATTTCCACGTGGTATCGGGTGAGCAGCGGACGGGGAGCCTCCAGTCGGCTGGCTGAATCGTGGTTGCCGGCGGTAATGATGACCTGCATGTTAGGGCACAGTTGGGTAGCATCGGCAAGAAACTCGTAATAAACGGTCTGTGCCGCTGCCGATGGATTTCCGTTATCGAAGATGTCTCCTGCGATGAGGAGAGCATCGGGTTTTTGTCCAGCTATCTGCTCCAGGAGCCATTTCAGGAAATGCTTGTGTTCCGGCAGGCGGTCGTTGCCGTGAAACAGGTTACCCAGATGCCAGTCGCTGGTTGCTAATATCTTCATACTCATAAGAATGTCTAATCTTAATTCAAGTTTCGCAAGTGAGGGAATTAATTGAAATTAAAGAAGTTATCACTCCCTACGGTCGTTCTGGAAGTTAAGAGACAATAGTCTTTTGGCGTAAAACGTAGGACATTTGTCCCTTAACTTCCCTCTAACTTCTCTAACTTCTCTAACTTCCCTTAACTTCCCCATATGTGAAAGTTCTGTCTTAGTCTTGCAATCCTTTAGCCTTTGGTTTGCAATCTGACTACAAAGTTAACACAATTATTTGGGATACGCAAAGAAATAAGCTCAAAAAACGAAGAATTATGGCCGGAAAAGTAAAGATATTCAGGAAAAGTCTTGTTTTATATCTGATAATGTTGTATCTTTGCAAGGTAGAAATCTTCGTTCATAAACATTGAATGTCCGTTCAGTGTCTTTGAACGGCGGTTCATAGACTTTGAATGTCGGTTCAATGTCTATGAACGGAGATTTCTCCTAGGATTAAATACTTTTCTTCCTAGGTTTGTGGTCTTTTCTTCTTAAGTATAACAATAAATACTATAGGGTGTAAAGGCTGTTGCAATAAGAAATACTAATAAACTAAAATAGGAAAGGAAACTGATATGGCTAAGTACAAATTGCAGGAAATGGGGGATATGCGCTATGATGGAAAGCGCAGAGTTTATCCCAAGATGGTGACCAACCGTACACTATCCCGAAAAGAGTTCGTCAAGATGATGCAGAACTACCATCGCGGTATTTCGGAAAGTACCACGGAGGCTGTATTGACCGATGTGGTTGATATGCTGACAGATATGCTCTCCATGGGTTACAACGTGAATCTGGAAGGTTTCGGCACCTTCTCCCTCTCCCTCGCTTTCGAGGATGAGAAGCCTAGGGAAATTCTGAATCCAGATGATAAGATGACGTACCGCAAGGTGGGAGTGAAAGACATCAACTTCAAGGCGTCTCCTGAGTTTATCAAGGATGTGAAGCGTGAAACCGACCGTGACCTGGAGCGTGATATGGGTGGTGTAAAGGTTATCCGTAAGCAGCTCTATTCCAAGGAAGAGCGCATCGCCCGAGCCCTGGAGGTGATAGAGAAGAACGGAGTCCTCACCCTAGGCGATTATGCCTCCATCAACAACCTGAGCCGTACTGCCGCCTCTATGGAACTGAAGGAGCTGACCTGTGATAAATCTTCACCGATAGATTCACTAGGCCGCGGCAGCCATAAGGTTTGGGTGAAGAGGAAAGAATAAATGCAAATATCTCTCAGAATATTTGTTAGTTTCAATTCTTTTTCGTATTTTTGCGGTGTAATTAAATGATAGTGTTATGACGACAATAACAAGGGAACATCTTGAAGATGAGGTACTCAAGTCGATTCAGAAGAAAGCGGAGTCGATTATGCCGAAAGATGCCAAGGTTATCCTTTTCGGGTCAAGGGCTAGAAGGGATGCTAAAGCAGATTCCGACTGGGACATCCTTGTGCTTTTGAACAAGGATAAGATAGATGAGCAGGATCATGATAATTACACCTATCCTCTTTGGGAATTGGGATGGCAAATCAATCAGATGATTCACCCGATAGTGTATTCGATGAAGGATTGGAACAGCAAAAAGGGTAGTCCCTTTTATAATAATGTAGAAGAGGAAGGACTGCAGTTATGTTAATATTTTGTTAAAGGTGCGTGTTAATAGTCTTATTTATAGGAAAATATGTAATTTTGCACTGTTAAATAGATGTTTAATTTAAAGTCCAAATAATTATGGAGCAGATTACTATAGATTTTAAGAACGCTTTTGATTGTTCCAAGAAGGAAAAGTCGAAGGTTTGTCGCTCTGGCTATGTACGTGTGGTTCGTTTTATGGATGATAAGAAGCATACTAGACCACAAATGTATGAGGGCGATTTGTTGGAGGTTTTGAATGGCAGCTTATAATTTTGAAAGCAAGGGATTGGTAGATGCCATTCTGACGCCAATAGCAGTCTGTGAGGCTGTAGAAATGAATGAGAGTATTGTTGTGCCTAAGATATTTCGCTCTTCTAATTGCATGTGGGATACAGGGGCGACTAATACGCTTATATCTCAAAAGGTAGTTGATGATTTGGGACTAAAGCCTTATGGTGTATGCTTGGTCTCAGATAATACAACAACAGAGAAACGTGAAACGTTTTTGGTTCATTTAGGCTTACCGACAGGAACAACAGCGTTAAACGTAGAAGCGATGTTAACGTTGAGTGAAGATTATGATGTTGTAATAGGAATGGACATTATTAGTTTATGTGATTTCTGCTTTACAAACAAAGATAACGCAAGTTGTTTCTCGTTACGCCATCCTTCGAACGAGAAAATTATTTTAAAATAAAAAATATCCTTGGGATTTGCAAGAAACTTTCCGATTTTCTTGCAAATCCCAATTCTTTTTATTACTTTTGCAGTTGTCTTGCTGTGGATGGCTGGCGATGAGTAGCCGGCTAGATAAAAGTCCATGGCTTGGCCTATTTTAATAAGAAAGACGTGTACTGACGTTTTCTTCTGTTCAATTGAAACCTGGAAAATTTCAAAATGAGAGACAGAGGAAGGCTGCGGTGGACGGCTACTCATCGTGTATATACGCGAGGCATAGGTGTGCCCTTTCCATTCGTATGGAGAGGGTGCGTCCTGTGCTATCAATATATGCAAGCTTGGCGTAGGTGTCTATTGCTTCAATCCTTGTTCTCATAGGTTTTTCCAGGACCTCAATTGGCAAGGATAAGTAATATGATTCCTACGCTTTTCTTTTTATCATAGCCATTACAAACACGAACAATCTTCTCTGCTTAGGGAATCGGTGGAGCATATTTATAGGGCTAGGAGACACCGATATGGCAAAGAAAATAGATTTGCAAGCTTTGCGCCAGCAGATAAATGAGCTTCAGATTGATAAAGATTTGAAGCACGACTTGTTGGCTGCTATCAACGATAAGCAACGTTATGGACTTGTGTGGGAGGAGAGTTCTGAGGAAGCATGGGATGAAATGCAAGACCAACTTCCTGTTTTTGTTGAGGATGCCACCAAGCGTTTGGATTCTGCGCCAGAAGGTTCGCCTAACCATGTGTTGATAGAAGGTGATAACCTCAATGCTCTTGCTGCTCTTACTTATTCTTATGCAGGGGAGATTGATGTAATTTATATCGATCCTCCTTATAATACTGGTAATAAAGACTTTATCTACAACGACTCTTTTGTTGATAAAGAGGATGGCTATCGCCATTCCAAATGGTTGTCGTTTATGGATAGACGATTGAGAATCGCCAAAAAGTTGCTCTCGGAAAAGGGAGTAATATTCATTTCTATTGATGATAATGAACAGGCTGATTTGAAATTGCTTTGTGATGAAATATTTGGAGAAAGAAATTTTGTAGCAAAGTGTGTTTGGCAATCAACAGCAGGTTCTAATACAGGTACTGATATAGTAACAGTAACAGAGTATGTATTTGTTTATTGTGCGCATAAAGAGTATTGTCAATTTGATGGGGTCTTGTCCTCAGAAGATGCGTTTAAATTTACTGATGAGTATGAAATGGAGAGAGGAAAGTATTCTTTGGATAAATTAGATAGGCGGCGAGTTGCTGGACATTACTCGGATGCCTTAAATTTTCCGATAGAAATGCCTGATGGTACATTGCGCTATCCTGGTGGAGGTTGTGAAAAATCAATGGAGGGATGGAATTATCTTTGGAGTAAGACAAAGGTTCGATGGGGCATAGAACATGATTTTATTGTTTTCAAAAAGACGAAGGGAATATGGAATGTCTATAATAAGAGATATTCAAGGGTTGACAATTCTGGTAATCCAATAGACCGCAGTTTTCCTTTTCGGAATTTGATTACTTCAGATGCGTTCAATACAGCACAAGGTACCGCAGAAATAACTTCCATATTTGGTGTACGTACTTTTGATTTTCCAAAACCTTCAAAGTTCGTTAAGCAATTACTTGAAATATCCGTAAGGACAAATAAAAATGCAACCATCCTCGACTTCTTCGCTGGCTCAGGCACTACTCTCCACGCAACGATGCAATTGAACTCAGAAGACGGCGGCCATCGCAAATGTATCTTAGTGACCAACAACGAGAATAACATCTGCGAAAAAGTAACCTACGAGCGAAACAAACGAGTCATTAATGGTTATACGAATCAGAAAGGTGAAGAAGTCCCTGGCTTGACTCGCAATAATCTTCGTTATTATAAAACGGAGTTTGTGCCTCGTGACCAAAGCAGCAGTAAGAGTCGTCGAGCATTGATGGCTTCTCTCGTTGACCTTCTCTGCATCAAGAACAATATCTATAAAGAGCAAGAAACATTTGGAGGCAAGAAATTTAAGAAGAACGTTTTGCGCTATTTTAAGGATGAGGCTGGACAGATGCTTGTTGTCCTCGACGAGCGTGTAGTCAGTATTATCATTCCGATGATAGCTGAGGTTGCGACCAAGCAGAATCCTTTGAAGGTTTATGTTTATAGTGATGGCGCATACGCTTATGAGGACGAATTCCATAAAGTCATGCCTGTTATAGAACTGTGTGCCATGCCAGATGCTTTCTTGCAAGCTTTAGAAGGTGGAACGGATATTCTGCCAAAGCAAAAGTATAGTGAGGCTATGATGAAAGAGTTTCAGCAAAACGAGGCACTCGCCATGCAAAACGAGGAGGTTGTGAAAGAAGCTCTCAGCGATGACTATGATTATGTGTTGAAGGAGAAAGAAGATAATGTTACTAATGACATCATAGACTAAGGAGGTAACGAAAATGATAGAACTACGAGATTACCAGAAAAAGGCGGTGCGTGAACTGAAACAGAAGATGATTGACATGCTCAATGATTCTGAAGACCGCCAAAAGTTGATATTCAAGGCTCCAACAGGAGCAGGAAAAACGGTGATGGTGAGTACCTTGCTGGATGAGCTGACTCGTGACCTACCTATGAATGGGCAGTGCCGATATTCTCGTGTAGCATGGGTTTGGATTGCTCCTAACAAGTTGCATCAGCAGAGTTATCGCTCCATGCGCAATTTCTTTAGTGAACGAAGGTCGTTGCGTCCTGTTATGTTTGATGAGTGTGATCATGTGGATGGTCTGCATCCTGGCGATGTGCTCTTTTTAAACTGGGAGAGTATCAATAAGGATAATGCCGTCATGATTCGTGACAATGAGCAGAACCGCACGCTCTATGAACTGATACGGAAGACCAAGATAGAGCAGCATCTGCCAGTGGTGGTTATCATAGACGAGGAACACATGTTTGCCGGACGTAATGCCAAGAAAAGCGAGATGGTATTGCAAGCTATCCAGCCACACATAGAACTTCGGGTATCAGCAACACCAGTCACCCAAAGCTATCATGCGGTTCTTGTGAAACGCCAAGATGTAATCAATGAAGAGATGATTAAGAAGGGCATTGAACTGAATCCGAATGTAAAGAGCAGTAAGGAACAGTCAGAGCTTACGGTTAACCAGCGTCTCTTGAAGAAGGCTCTCGAAAAGCGAAAGGAACTGGCTGAGGCTTACAAGGAATATGGCATCAATCCGTTATTGCTCATTCAGTTGCCTAATGATAGCAGCGAGTCTATGTCTTCGAAGGACAAGACCATCACCGAAGAGATGCAAGCCTACTTAGAACAGGTTTGCGACATCAGCGTGGCAAATGGTAGGTTGGCAGTATGGCTATCAAAGGATAAATCGCCCAATCTTCAGAATATCACTCAGCCTGATGATATTACGGAGGTGTTGCTGTTCAAGCAAGCCATAGCCTTGGGCTGGGATTGTCCTCGTGCATCCGTTCTTCTGATATTCAGAGAATTGCAGAGCATGACCTTTACCACGCAGACCGTGGGACGAATACTCCGAATGCCAGAGCAGCATTTTTATAAGAACGACATTCTGAACTACGGTTATGTTTATACCGACCTTTCGGCTGACATGATTAGCATTGTGGGAGATGACATGAACTATATCAGCACCCTCTACGCCAATCGCAAGAAAGACTTGCCGAACATCACGCTCCGTTCTTATTATACGGATAAGCATGGGGCAACAAGAAACCGCTTGGGCTCCCAGTTCCGCAGCATCTTCTATAAGACCATGGAACGGGAATGGGAACAAAACCCGTTGTTGCTCTTCTCTGCAGAAGATTTCTTTGAGGATGATGGTGAGGCTGAGAATGCGGACGAGGCGAAAAAAAAGGAGGCAGACATGGATGCCAAAATCAAGTTGAATCGCTACAATGCCAAGCGACATGGTGTGCAGACCGATGTATCAAGAATCTTGGTGGCTATCCCGAAGGACACCCCATTGACGGGTGATTCGGGCATCGTGGAAATAACAGACAAGGCAAGGTTGGCTCTGAACGCATCAGAATTGCAGAATCTCTTTACGCTGTTCTGCCGTAAGAATGTGGGTGGGTTCTCCAAATTTGACAGTACGCCAGTCTTGCAAGGAGCCATCGAGAGTGCCTTGGAGGAATACCTGCAAGTCTTTTCGATGGATGTGCCTAAGGTGGTGCTCTATCATCAGAACCGTCCGCGCTTCGAGGAATTGATACGCAAGGCGTTGGTTACCTACGAGGCTACGCTGAAGAGAAATGCCAAGGAGGTATCGATGGAATATCAGCAGTCTGTATGGCAAGTACCGGAGACTCGTCTCTATAATGCGGCAATGGTGAGAACTACGGAAGGCGAAATCTTCAACCATGCCTTGTATCCTTATTTTGAGCAGATTACGGCATCGAGACCTGAGCAAGAGTTTGCACGTTGGTTGGATGACAAGATGGAATATGTGGAGTGGTGGTACAAGAATGGAGACGAGGGAAAGCAGCATTTCGCCGTGCCTTATACGGATTCGGGGAGTAGAAAACGTTGTTTCTATGTGGATTTCATCGTCAGATTGAAGTCGGGTACCATCTGCCTCTTCGACACCAAAACCAAGGGCAGCGATGCGGATGCGCCAGAAAAGAACAATGCCCTCTTGGATTACATCTCCAGTTATCAAGCTACAGGCAAGAAGATTGTGGGTGGCGTGCTCATCAAAGACGAGGGTACGAGCAACTGGTATTATCCTGGAGGCATTATCGAGAACACAGACAATATAGATGGGTGGTCGGCATTGCATCTTGAAACCCTATAATATAATAAGGTAATCATATATAATAAGGTATGAAGAAAAGCTTGGACAGAACATTCCTGAACTATGGAATCAGGCAGGAAGACATGCAACTCATAGAGAGTGCATGCCAATCGGAGGGTATAGATGCGGAATGGCTCAAGGATTATATCCTCAAGCCTTTCCATGAAGAGCGTAATAACCAAAATGAGTCAAGTCTTGAGGAAAAGAAGGTGACGAAAATACTCAAGAAGGCTCTCAAAGAAATTAAGAAGTAATGAAACTGAAGCGTATCTACATAGAGAATTATAAGACCTACAGAAAGTTGGACTTAAACTTAGAGGTAACGAGCGACCGTCCCATCATCTTGATAGGTGGTGCCAATGGTTGTGGAAAAACTACGCTCTTCGATGCCATCTATTCTGCACTCTATGGATTGAAGATATCCAACAAACGACAGTTTGAGGAAATCTTCAATTCGGGGGTAAAGAACGAGAGCGGTATAGAAGGCAAGACCATCATGCTGGAGATTACTTTCTCTGGGATGGTTTTGGGGCAAGAAACGCCTTATCGGTTGCGTCGTGCCTATCGGTTTGTGGATGGCAGGATACAGGAGAGCAACGTGCTCAATATGAATGGTAACAGTTATCCTTACGGTTCTGGTTCAACGGCTATCAAACGCAGCACCAATGAAGCGATAGTCAACAAGATTATCTCTGCCAATCTGCCTGCTGAATTGAGCAACTATTTCCTCTTTGATGCTATGAAGACTTCCGACCTCGTGAAGGAAGAACAAATCAACAAGCTCATCATGAAGAACATCAATTCGGTGATGGGTTTCAATAAATACACTCAGTTGCAAAATGCAGCCTCGGCTTATCTTGATGAGAAGAAGGCAGAACGCTTGGAGAACGAAAACCTGCGTGCCGAATACTTGAAACTGACCAAACAGAAGGTGGAGATGGAAAGGGATGTGGCAAGTCTGATCGATGCCTATAATCAGGCATTGAACTATGCCAATGAACATAAGCAGCAGTATGAGCAACTGAAGGAGGGACGGAACTCGGATGATGTGATTCGTGACAAAATGCATCAGATAGAGGAGAACATCAACAGCTTCTATCAGAAGGAAAAGGACTATAGACAGGATGCTGAGGCTATCTCCAAAGATTTAGAGTGGAAAGTAATCATGCCAAAGGTTGCCAATAGCATCAGTACAGAGGTGGAACTTATTCTGAACGAGAAGGAGGTGGTGGCTTCTGCAAGGGGTAATATCCTCAATGACCAACAGATAGAAAAGGTTACCCAGGATGTAATACGATTGCTTAAGGAGAAATATCCGCAGGTAGGCGAGGTTTCTATTGCCGAGATTATTAAAGAAATCAAATGTGAGCAAGACAACAGCGATGATTATAATGATAAATATGGTTTTCTGAGTGATGCTGATGTCAATGTGTTGAGAAACCTGGTTCAGCAATCATATTCCAATCCTTATCTTTCGCTGGATGAGAGACGTGAAAGCTTAAACTTAGAGTTGGCGGATATTCCAAAGAAACAGGAACAATTGGAAGAATATAAACGCGCCTTGACTGGTCACGATTACAGCATCATCGAACTCTATGAAAAAAATGACAGGAAGATAGAGGAATTGAAGGCAAAAATCGTGGAACAGAAGAATGCTATCAAGGAAATGGAGAGGAAGATTTCTACTTACGATTATGATATGCCACAAGTGCCAGATCCTCAGTATGATATGTTATGCAAACTGCCTGGTTTCTTCAAGTCGCTTTCCTGTAAGTTACTCAAGTCGAAGAAGGCAAGTATCGAGCGTATGATGAAGGAGCAGTTGAACATCAACTTGGTGATTTATGCTGGTTACATCGGTAGGGTAGAGCTTTCGGCAGATGATTCGGAGGAAATCTCGTTCAAGATATTCCACAAGAATGGTAATGAAATTTATCTGAGTCAGTTGAATGCTGGTGCCAAGCAAACTGTGATGCAGGTGTTACTGAAAGTCCTGTATGAACTGGGTGATTACGACCCTCCTGTAATGATAGATACTGTAATGGGTGTTCTTGACAAGGAGAGTCGTGAAGTTATCATCAATCGTTATTTCCCGGATTTGGCTCATCAAACCATCCTGTTAAGTACTGATACGGAAATAACGACAGAGACTGATTTCAAGAAGATAGTGGCTTATGTGGCAAGAACCTATACTTTGCATAGAGACCAGGAAAGGCAGTGTACTACTGTCAGCGATGATTACTTTGGATTACAAACTTACGAATTCTAGTAGAAATGAATGTACAAGATATAAAACTTGAGGGAATGAGAATTCTGGAAGAAACTCATGATTTGCTTGAAGAAGTGAAATATGCTATCGAGCAGAAACTGAACCTTTCGGATTACTCAGATATGGTTCGCCCTGTAGTATTGAACTTTACTACGGTTATGCGAATCTGTCTTCTTGTTGGATTGAGCGATAAGACACCAAGAAGTAAGTCAAAGGTAGAGAAATTGCAAACCTCTGCAGGTATGCAGCCATTGGGTGGTTCTTTCTTTACCAAGTCAAATATAAAGGAGGTCTTCGTGGCTCTTATCAAGATGCGTTATAGTGATATTGATGCCGACTGGCAGAATTCTACTTTTCTGAGCAAGGTGCTTTTTAGCGAAATGATGAGGGGTAAGAGTATCTTGATGGAAGAAGGTGGTATTGATGAATGGCTGCACTTCTCTCCGTTGAGAGGTGGAAAGTCGTTGATGGATATTCCTGAGTTGAATCTTTATATCGGTCAGTATGAGGATGGAATGGATGCGGCTTTAGACATCAACAGTACTGCTATTTCAAATACACAGATATTGATAGCAGGAACTACTGGTTCGGGTAAGTCAAACTTATTAGCTGTCCTCATCAATCAAATCAGAATGGCATCGGCTGATACCTACTATCCTGTCAACTTTCTCTTGTTCGATTACAAGGGGGAGTTCTCTGATCCTGCCCATGCCGATTGGCTGTCGAAGTTTGAGACCGATTCCTCTGCCATCTTGAATCCGATGGAGAAACCTTTGCCGTTTACTCCGTTCAAGGACTTTACTGGCAGACCTGTCAATGAAATCCACCTGTATTCCACGACCTTGGCAAATGCCATCTGTGCTATATCTTCCGCTAAGATTGGTGCTTTGATGGATAACAGACTGAGCGAAGCTATCATCAAAGCCTACAAGGCGAAGAACCAGAAACCAATCACCTTTCAGGAAGTTTTTGATCATTATACGATGTTGATGCCCGAGAAGAAACAGGGTGATATGGATAGTGTAAAATCAGTCTTAAACCAGTTGATTCTGAATAATATTTTTGCAGAGGAAGACAAGGTAGATTTGGTGAAAGGTTGTTATATTATCAACTTAGGAAAGTTTGACAAGGAAGGTATCATGGCAAAGGCTATCGTATATTTCGTGACATCGAAGTTGAACAATATCTATGAGCAATTGCCTCCACAGGCAAAGAATGAGGATAGGGTGGAGCTGCGCCATTTCACCATAATCGATGAGGCTCACTATATGCTTGGTTTCGAGAACAAGCCTTTGCAGAACTTGATAGCTGTGGGTAGAAACAAGGGCATGAGCATCATCCTTGCTACACAGAATATGGATTCGTTTAAGAAAGCCTCTTTTGATTTCTATGCCAATGCCCAATATCCTCTCATTATGAAGCAACAGCAACAGAATGATGGAGTGTTGAAGGATTTGTTTGGTGTGAGTGGCATGGCTCTCCAGGAGCTGAAGCAAACTATTGCTGGCTTGCAGAAGGGTGAACTGATAACCAAGGATACCCAGGCTATGACCCTTGGTATCGGCAAACATTGGAAGAAAATTAAGGTTACTCATCTTATTTGATAATGGATAAAGATATAGACTATTATCTGGGTGTTTTTGAAAAGATGAAAAGAGCGCTTATGCGGGGCGTAAAAGCTCCGCATAAGCCCCTTTTGCTCTTGGCTATTTTAAATCTTTGCCAGCGAGGTACCATAAAAGATAATCATATCGTTCTTTCAAGTGAGTTGGTTGGGGAGTTTAAAAGGTTATGGAGATTGTATATTGGTGAACAGAATACAGGTGGTAGTATTTTTGTTGCAGAGGGATTGGCTATGGATATTCCTCATAGTTATCCTTTTAAATGTAGCATAGAGAATCCCTATTATCATTTGCAGCATGAATCCTTTTGGCGATTGGTAAAAAATGAGAACGGCAAAGAAAGGAAGTTTTATTCTAGCTTAAAGTCTTTGCGCGATGGTTTTGCTTATGCAGAAATAGACCAGGAATTATATGATTTAATGGTTAATAGAGAGTCTGCTGTAATACTGGAGTGTAAGCTTCGGAAACTCGTATAAACTAATCCCGAAGTATTTATGAATGCTTGCTAGGAGTAAAAATATTATACGAAGCTTTTGCCCTTGCAGGGCGCATGTCTTCTAGAACATAAGTTGATGCAATTCTTTTTTCAAAAAATAGAATTGCATCATTCTGTAAGAAATCATTTAAGTCAGAGTCCCCACAGTCGAATGTATTTATTTGATGTTCCAAGGAAAGATGTTCTATTTTCATCCTCGAAGTGCATTATAAGTTAAATTCCATTCTTTGTCAAGAACAGCGATTTCAGCTTGTAGCTTTTCTCTATTAGCTTTGCGCTGTCCAGGAGTTAAACTCTCTACACGCTTCATTTCTTCAACAAAGCGTTCGGTGTCTTTGCCATATAATATTGGCGTTTCTCTAATTGGTCTTGCCATAATTTTATCCTCCTATTAATTATATTGTTATTTATGTCGCTGCAAAAATAGTGCAAGGAATACGGGAGAAAAGTTACGGAAAAAGCTTATTCAGTTTATTCTTGCAGTTCTTTCTAAAATCTTCTATACTGATAGAACGTTTCCAATCTTCTAGCCACGGGTATTGTGCCGTTAGTTCTTTTTCAAATTCTTCAGCATCAATATATTGCCCATTCTCATACTCTTCCTCAATAGCTTCAATCCTAGCCACGGCTTCTTCTTCATTAGCCGGATGCCAGCCAATAGGAGTCGGCTGCTCTTCTTGTAATGTATATCTTTTCTCCTTCATAAGCTTTTTCCTTTATAGTTTTCTTTTGAATTGTCTGATCAGATATCTAGGACTTCTTCTCATATCCCATAAATCTACGAAAATGACGAGGTCGTTGGCTTCGTCGTAGCGATAGATAATCTTCCAATTCTCCTTGATAATCGCACTATGGTAAGGGCGGTGGAATCGCTTAAGCAATGGCTCTCTGGGTGAAGAAAGAGGATGTTTGCAAAGTCTGTTTATTATTGCTTGCAAGCTTTCGTCAAATCTTTGAACGCAAAGTCGACCAAAGTTTTGATAACTATAGTCGGTTGTTTCTTTATAAATTTGAAGAAAGCTATTGCGTAGTGTTACTTTAGCCATGTTCGTTCTTCGTTTAGTTTATTGAAAAACTCTTCTACACTATAGCTAATGCCTGTCCTTTCATATTCCGCCTCAATAGCTTCAATCCTAGCCATGGCTTCTTCTTCATTAGCCGGATGCCAGCCAACAGGAATCTTGTTCCAGTCAATATCTTCTTCTGCACATTCATCCTCGGGAAGTGCTATGGCGGCATTTCCGTGATAGGCTGGTGCAGGCTCTGCTGCGAAAGCTGCATCTTTCTGCTCTTCTGGCAATGTATATCTTTTCTCTTTCATAAGCTTGCGTATTTTATCTGCTGCAAATTTACGATTATTATCTGAATCATGCAAGAAAAATGGGAGAAATGTTTTATAAAGTATCTTATAATCAAGGTTTTTGTTCTTTGTTGGGCTTTTGGTGTTTCTGAAAAAAAGTCACAATACCTAGCTGATAGAGCTGGGTAATGTGACTTTGCTTTTTGCTATATGTGTTTATTCGAAAATAATCACTAAATCTTAGTGGTGTTTCAAATCACACGCAGCCTGCTCGTAATCGATGAGATGATCGATGGTAGGGTGGTCGCCGCAGATTTCGCAGGATGCACGCTTCTTTACCTTGATGGTGCGGAAGTTCATCGTCTTGGCATCGAAGGTGAGCAATCGGTCGGTGAGCAGTTCGCCCACACCGAGGAAGTACTTCAAAGCCTCTGCTGCCTGAATGGTTCCGAGCATACCGGCGATGGCACCAAGGACTCCTGCCTGGCTACTGGTAGGAACAGCGCCTGCTGGAGGTGGCTCCTTGAAGAAACAACGGTAACAAGCCGTGCCTGGAAGATGGGTGAAGGTCTGCCCCTGGAATCTCAGGATGCCGCCATGCGAGAAAGCTTTGCCCAGACGTACGCAGGCATCATTGATAAGGAACTTCACCGGGAAGTTGTCGGTGCAATCAATGACGAAATCCCATGGCTTGATGATTTCCTCGGCATTGTCTGAGGCGAGGAAGGTATGGTAGGTTGTTACCTCCACATCAGGATTGATGGCAATCATCTTCTCCTTGGCGCTTTCCACCTTAGGGGTGTTCAAGTCCTTGGTCTGGTGGATGACCTGTCGTTGCAGGTTGCTGAGGTCAACCACATCGGCATCCACGATACCGATATGTCCCACGCCAGCCGCAGCGAGGTAGAGGGCAACTGGGGAACCCAATCCTCCGGCACCAATGATGAGCACCTTGGCATTGAGGAGCTTTTCCTGCCCCTCGAGGCCTACATCCTGAAGGAGGATGTGGCGGCTGTATCTTTCTATCTGTTCTTCTGTTAAATCTATCATTTTATTGTACTTTATGTCTTTTTTTTTGTAAAAAATTACTTTGTATAGCAGTTTATGCTCATACAGCAGTATAGAAAAAGGTCGCAAACAATTAACAGCTTGCGACCTTTGATATTCTTTATAAATTCCCGAATCATCAATTTCCGAATCAGGAAGTATAATTCTCGAATTCTCAAATTCTTGATTTACTCGATAACCACGAGAGCATCCTCTTCGAGTACAGCCTGACCAGGCTTTACGCAGATAGCTGTAACCTTGCCATCCTTCTCAGCCTCGATGTTGTTCTGCATCTTCATAGCTTCGAGAACGACAACAGTGTCACCTGCCTTCACCTCCTGACCAACTGCTACCTCGATGCTGGTGATAGTACCTGGGAGAGGAGCCTTCACAGCGTTGGCTGTATTTACGTTGGCAGCTGGAGTAGCCTCAGCATCATCAGATGCAGCTGCTGGCTGACCGAGCACTACCTTCTTCTTCTCTGGCTCAGCCTCCTGTTCCATCTCAACCTTGTAAGCTTCGCCATTCACGTTCACGCTTGCGATGTTGCCCTCAACAGCGTCAATCTGAACCTTGTATTCTTTTCCGTCAATTGTATATTTAAACTCTTTCATTTCTATATCTTTATGGTTTAGCTGTTAAACTCAAGAACTTGGCGTTCCACATCGTCTGACGTGGCTTGATTGTGATGATGCCAGGCTCCTTGTCGTGTACGTTATTGCCCTGGTACTCATAGAGAGCCATGGCAATCGCAGCATAAATATTCTTATCCATTTTCTGAATCTCCAATTATTAATTATAAATTATAAATTCTTAATTGAAAATTACATTGGCATACAGCCATGCTTCTTAGCTGGCAAGCTCTGACGCTTGGTTGCGAGCTGAGCCAAACCACGGCAGATGCGGAAACGGGTGTTGCGTGGCTCGATGACGTCATCGATGTAACCATACTGAGCTGCCTGATATGGATTAGCAAACTTGTCAGTATACTCCTGCTCCTTCTCAGCCAGGAATGCCTTTACATCCTCGCCAGCTTCCTTCTTAGCCTTAGCTTCCTTACCACAGAGAACGGCAACGGCACCGCTGGCACCCATTACGGCAATCTCTGAAGATGGCCAAGCGAAGTTCAGGTCGGCACGCAACTGCTTGCAACCCATCACGATGTGGCTACCACCATAGCTCTTACGCAATGTGATAGTAATCTTTGGCACGGTAGCCTCGCCGTAAGCGTAGAGCAATTGTGCACCGTGGAGGATGACAGCGTTGTACTCCTGACCTGTACCTGGCAAGAATCCTGGTACGTCAACGAGAGATACGATAGGAATGTTGAATGCATCGCAGAAACGGACGAAGCGTGCTGCCTTGCGGCTAGCGTTAACATCGAGTACACCAGCGTAAGCTGAAGGCTGGTTGGCTACGATACCCACGCTCTGACCATTGAAGCGGGCGAAACCTGTGATGATGTTCTTGGCGAACTTAGGCTGAACCTCGAAGAACTCTCCGTTATCAGTAACAGCGCCAATCACCTTATACATATCGTATGCCTGGTTAGGATCCTCAGGGATAATCTCGTTCAGAGTATCGTCCATACGGTCGATAGGGTCTGTGCACTCTACGCGTGGAGCCTCTTCTGTATTGTTGCTAGGGATGAAAGAGAGCAGGCTCTTGATCATCTCGATAGCCTCTTCCTCTGTCTTTGCAGCGAAGTGGGTTACACCACTCTTGGTTGCATGTACAGATGCACCACCGAGGTGCTCTGCATCGATGTCCTCACCAGTTACGGTCTTTACAACCTTAGGACCAGTCAGGAACATGTAAGAAGTCTGCTCCTTCATGATGATGAAGTCGGTCAGAGCTGGAGAGTAAACGGCACCACCGGCGCAAGGGCCCATGATAGCAGAAATCTGTGGGATGACACCAGAAGCGAGGATGTTGCGCTCGAAGATCTCACCGTAACCAGCGAGGGCGCAGATACCTTCCTGAATACGGGCACCACCTGAGTCGTTCATGCAGATAACAGGTGCTCCCATAGTCATAGCCATATCCATTACCTTGCAGATCTTCTGTGCCATAGTCTCAGAGAGTGAACCACCATTTACGGTGAAGTCCTGAGCATATACGTAAACCAGACGGCCGGCTATAGTAGCGCTACCGGCTACCACACCATCACCGAGGTACTGCTTCTTCTCCATGCCGAAGTTAGTGCAACGATGCAACTTGAACATATCGTACTCCTCGAAACTGCCGGCATCTACCAACATTTCGATACGCTCGCGAGCGGTATATTTGCCACGTGCATGCTGCTTCTCGATGGCCTTCTCGCCACCGCCAAGACGAGCCTGTTCGCGCTTAGCGATCAGCTCCTTAATCTTTTCTACTTGTTTGCTCATAATTGATTATTATGTATTATTTCTTTATTCTTTATAGAATGTATTTCTGAATAGATGGGGTGGGGAACGGGCCGTCACCACATAATTCGGGCGCAAAGATACGAAAAAAACCGCAGATAGCGAACTATCTACGGTTAAATATTTAGAATATTGTGAAAAATCTCCACTTTTGGGTTCTAAAATTCCAAGAGAACACGGGCATTGAGCTGGCGGCCTGTCAGATAATTAGGCACAGCATACTGCTGGTTGGTTACATCCGTTACCCAGTAGTAGCTGTTCACGTTGTCGATGCCGAAGAGGTTGAGGCAGTCTACGCCCAGCGTTACGTTCTTCAGGAAGGTCTTCTTCTCGTGACGGCCGTTGTCGAGCAGCTGATAGCTCATGCCGATGTCGGCACGGCGATAGGCGGTGGCACGAAAACTGTTGGTCTCCAACTCCTTGTGAGGGGCTGCGAAAGGCAAACCGTCGGCAAAGGCAAGCTTCAGCGACATGCGCCATTTCCTGCTGCCAGGGAAGTAGTCGGTGAAGAAGAGGTTCACCGCATAGCGCTGGTCGGTAGGCAGAGGGATGCTCTTGCCGTTGAGCTTCATCTTCGTATCCATCAGCGAGAGACTGAGCCAGGAATCCGTACCCGGTACAAACTCGCCATAGAGCTTGAAATCAAGTCCGGCTGCATGACCGCTGCACTCGTTCTGACCGTAATATACTACCTTCACGTTACTGACGGAATAAGGTACGATGTTGCTCAATGCCTTGTAGTAAGCCTCGGCAGAGAACTTGAACCGCTGGTCGTTCATGCGGAAACGGTAGTCGTAACCGGCGATGAAATGGATGCTTCGCTGGCTCTTGATCTTCTCGTTGAGCGATGCTACGGTCACTCCGTTGACGGTTGTCGTATCTCTCAGCTCCTTGAAGAAAGGTGCCTGATAGTATAGTCCGGCTGCCAGGCGGAGCGTGGTGTTCTCGTGGTTTGCCGGAATGATGGCGAGAGAGATACGTGGACTCAGGATCGTCTCGCGGTTAAAGTTCCAGTGACTCATGCGCACACCATAGTTCAGCGTGTAATGCGTCTGTCCGTTTCCGGTGCTGTCGGCAATACCGCCCGAGAATCGGTAGGTGTCCTGTATGTAGGTCTCCATACGGTTGGCATTCAGCTCGTTACGGGCTTTCATGGAATAAATCATATAGAGGTCCTTTCCGGTGTGGGGAACGCTGTATCCGGCAGAATCGCGCATCTCGTATTCGATGGAATTCTCTTCGATATGTTCCCTTTTCAGGGTAACAGCCGCCTCCACGTTGTGCTTCTGTACCTTGTGGCGCAGCATCAGCTTGGCGCTCATCACGCGGGCAGAGAGGTAGTTGCGGGCATGCTCGAAATAGGTTCCCACGCCCAGGTTCTCTGATGTCTCTGTCTGGTCGAGCCAGTACTGTCCCTGAATGTCGTATTTCTCCTGTTCCTTGGTGTAGAAGGCACTTCCCAGGAGCGAGAGACTGGTGTTCCGGGTGATGTTCCGGGTGATGCCGAGGGTTCCGAAATAGGTGAGGAAGCGGTCTTTCTCATGTCCGTCGAAATATACTCTGAAACTCTTCACGTTCTCCATCGTTCCGAACGATGTCTCTCGGTCGGACGGTTCGAAGTTGTAATGATTGTCAGAGATATATCCTATGAAGTCTATCTTCCATCGCTTGTTGGGCTGATAGCTCAGATAGGTCTGATAGTCAAGATAATTCGGCTTGTATTCTCCCTTTGTCTCCAGCGAACCGAGGAGGTAGGAGGTGGTCTTGTATCTCAAGCTGTTGAGCCATGACAGCTTCCGGGTTCCTATTCCGATATAGGCATCGGTACCCAGCAGGCTGGCTGCTAAGCTTCCTTCCACTACAGGCTTCTTGCCCTTGGCTTTCAGCGTCTTGTAGGTGATGTCGAGTGCAGAACTCATCTTGTCGCCGTATTTCGCTCCGTAGCCTCCGGTAGAGAAGCCAATCTTGTCTACCATGTAAGGATTGATGACGGAAAGGCCTTCCTGCTGACCGCTTCGGACGAGGAACGGACGGTATACTTCCACATTATTTATATATACGGAGTTCTCGTCGAAGGCACCGCCACGCACGTTGTATTGCGAGGAAAGTTCGCTGTGGGTGCTGACGCCTGCCTGCTGCTGGATGATGCCTTCCACGCCGTTGCCGTTGGCAGAAGGAGCCATCTTGATGTCCTTGATCTTGATTTCCTGCGTCTGGTCAGACTGTATCTTCTCGCCTGTCACGTTCACGTCGCCCAGCATCGTGGCATCGGTATGTAGCACCACCTGGAGGGTCTGCTTTCCTCTAGGCTTTCTCAGGATGCGCACCTTGGTCTTGTAGCCGATCATCGAGAATTTGACGGCTACGCTGTCGGCAGAATGCAGATGCATGCTGAATTCACCCTTGAGCGAAGTGAAAGCCACCTTTCCCTGACTTACGACGGAAACCGTGGCAAGTTCTACGGGGTTGTTGTCATCATCGGTGACTCTACCCTGCAGCGTGAATTCCTGTGCCATCATCTTCAGGGTGGCAATCAGGCATATTATAATGATAAAAAATTTCTGTTTCATGTAGTATTTAACGAAGAAAGTTGATTTTTATTATAAAAGAGCTAATCTTTGGTATTTCTATATCGCATTTTTTTAGAACTTTTGCAGCCAAAATATAGCAAATACAAAATTAAAAGAGAGATTAATAGAAAATGAAGAAACAGACTCAGACCATTCATGTGGCATACGAACGCAGAGACGCTTATGATTCGCTGAGCGTTCCGGTATATAATACGCTGGCTTACGAATTTGACAACGCAGCCATCATGTCGGAAGCCTTTACTGACAAGATCAAGGCTCCGGACTATTCGCGTGTGGAGAATCCTACGGTTATCAACCTGGAACGCCGCATCGAGGCACTGACCGGGGCACAGCATGTTACAGCCTTCAATTCGGGTATGGCTGCTATCCTCCTATTGCTACAGTTGCTGCCTTCCGGAAAGGGGAGGAGTGGCGCAGGCAGATGCTGGCGTATATCGAAGATAATATCCGCTTCGTAGAGGACTTCTGCAAGGCGAATATTCCGGCCGTCCGCTCCGTCCGTAGGCTTCGTTCCTGATATGGCTGAATTGCCGGGATTTGAATCTCTCTCATGACCAGCTTCTGGATCTGTTCATCGACAAGGCTCATCTTGCCTTGAACGACGGTGAGATGTTTGGTCCCGGTGGCGAAGGCTTCATGCGACTGAATGTGGCAGTGCCTAGAAGCGTGCTGGAGCAGGCGCTTCTGCAGCTGGAAGAAGCTGTGAGGGGATTAGGTTAACTCTTTAAAGTTTAAGGAAATATGAAATAATGAAGGGGTGTGTAGATTTGAATATCTGCACACCCCTTTATCGATTTTCTATAGTTTACTTATTAAATGCGTAATAGAAGCCATCGTTCATTGCCATACGAACCTGGAAAAGGCCATTCCCGTCGGCTGGAACGTTCATCTTCTCGCCGTTTGGCAAACAAGCCTGGATGCTGCCATCCTCATTAAAGCTGAAGAGTTCACGGATATCGCCGTCCTTGCTGTATGACCAGCTCTTTTTCTTCTTGTTGAATACGAAGTATGATTTCTCACCCTCTGGGTCGGTAATCTCATAACCGTTCTTCAATGTCTTGATGGCGTACATGCGACCATCCTTACCCATTACGTCCTTGGTCTTGCCGACATTGGCAATCACCTTTTCGCCTGTCCAGAACTCGATAGAGTTGAGCACGAACAAGTCTGCAACAGAACATACTGCGTAGGCTGGACTGATGACGATGAAAATCAGTTCGTTGACGAACTTGTTGTCAGTAGCACGCTTGTTCCAATCCAAAACGTTGTTGGTAAGGCAGAAGGAGCCGATACAAGAGCTGAGAGTCATGGCGCCTAAAGAGACTGCAATGACTGCATTAACCATAAATTTCTTCATAACTTTATGTTTTGAGGTTTAAAAATAAATAGGTCTATACGCTAATGATGAGTTAGCATATAAACCTATATACTATATTAAATATGTGTTGTTACTTAGCTGATTCGAATTCGCGCAGGAAGCGAGTATCATTCTCAGAGAAGAGACGCAGGTCGCTGACACGATACTTCAAGTTGGTGATGCGCTCTACACCCATACCGAAGGCATAACCGGTATAGACATTGCTGTCGATGCCGCAAGCCTCGAGGTCGTGAGGGTCTACCATACCGCAACCCAGAATCTCTACCCATCCTGTATGCTTGCAGAAGTTACATCCCTTTCCGCCGCAGATGTTGCATGAGATATCCATCTCAGCGCTAGGCTCTGTGAATGGGAAGTAGCTTGGGCGCAGACGAATCTTTGTATCTGCACCGAACATCTCGCGAGCAAAGGTGAGGAGCACTTGCTTGAGGTCGGTGAAGCTTACGTTCTTGTCCACATAGAGACCTTCTACCTGGTGGAAGAAGCAGTGGGCACGGGCGCTGATAGCCTCGTTGCGGTATACTCGTCCTGGGCAGAGCATACGGATAGGTGGCTCGTGTGTCTCCATATAGTGAGCTTCGTCGCCAGAAGTATGGCTGCGGAGAATCACATTCTTGGTAACATCGTCGGAGTTGGTCTTCTCGATGAAGAAGGTATCCTGCATGTCACGGGCTGGATGATCGGCTGCAAAGTTGAGCATAGTGAACACGTGCTTGTCGTCGTCAACCTCAGGACCCTGATAGAGGGTGAATCCCATACGGCCGAAGATGTCGATAATCTGGTTCTTTACGACAGTCAATGGATGACGTGTACCCAAAGCCACAGGATAAGCTGTACGGGTCAGGTCGATGTCATCGCTGCTTGCGTCAGCCTCTTCCATCTGATCCTTGAGTCCGTTGATCTTGGCAAGGGTAGCTTGCTTCAATTCGTTGATTTTGATACCAACCTCTTTTTTCTGGTCGCCTGGCACATTGCGGAAGTCGGCCATGAGGGCATTGATTTCACCCTTTTTGCTGAGATACTTGATGCGAAGCTGTTCTACTTCTTCTGCGTTCTGAGCAGTCAAAGAATCCACTTCTTTCAAGAGTTCTTCTATTTTTTCTAATAACATATCTTATTAAATTGTCTATTTTGAGTGCAAAGATAATATTTTTTGCTTAAAATATGAAATATCTCAAAAGAAAGTTGTACTTTTGCAATGAAAATTTGAGAAATTTAATAAGTTTATGAAGAAACTATCTTTTATAACAGTAATGTTAGCGGTCCTTACCATCGTTTGTTTCACCTCTGTGGGGTGCAAGGATAAGAAGCCTGCTACTCTTGTTGATTCAGTGGCTCCCGATACGATAGTCGCTGACACGCAGGCTATGGACTCTACCGAAAAGCTCATAGAGGAGACTCCTATGCCTAAGGCTGCAGACGAGTTGTTTGACGACTTCCTGTTCAATTTTGCTGCCAGTCGTAAGCTTCAGAGGCAGCGTGTACACTTCCCGTTGCCTGTCTATCGTAACGGAAAAGTGATCAAGCAGATAGAAAAACGCCGGTGGAAGATGGAACATTTCTTTATGCGTCAAGATTATTATACGCTGATCTTTGACAACCGGAAGCAGATGAATTTGGTGAAGGATACTACCATCGACCATGTGGTGGTAGAAAAGGTGTTCTATAAGACCAATACCGTTCAGCAGTTCCTCTTCAACCGTATCAACGGTCAGTGGTTGATGACCAGCATCAACTATAAGCCGATGTATGCCAACATGAATGCCAGCTTCCTGAAGTTTTACGGTTCGTTTGCTACCGATTCAGCCTTTCAGGCAGAGCATCTGCATAATCCGGTGAAGTTTATCGGTCCTGATCCTGATGATGATTTCAGTACGATGACGGGCGATATCGAACCGGAGACATGGCCTGCCTTTGCGCCTCAGTTGCCTTCTGGCATGATTTACAACATCATTTACGGTCAGAAATATACTGAGAGCAGCCAGAAGATATTCGTGATTCGTGGCATCGCCAATGGGTTGGAAACGCTGCTTACCTTCAAGAAGATAGGAGGGAAGTGGATGCTGACCAAGCTGGAGATGTAAATATAGTGATTAGTGATTACTGTTTAGTGATTAATTGTTTTTTAGAAATAGCTGGATATGAAGGATATTCGAGACTATAGCCTTTTGGCTCACAATACGTTTGGAATTGATGCCAGGTGCAAGCGATTCCTGGAATACTCATCGGTAGAAGAGGCGCAGCAGATTGTGGCTGGGCTTACTGCTGCCGATCAGCCTCTGCTCATTCTGGGTGGTGGCAGTAACCTCTTGCTTACAGGCGATTACGAGGGTACGGTGATCCATTCTGCCATCAAGGGCATCGAGGTGCTTGATAATGAAACCCTGGCTGCTGCTGGTGGTGAGAATCTGAAAAATCCCGACTTTGTTTTCTTGAACTGCGGCAGTGGTGAAGTGTTTGATGACGTGGTGGCATACGCTGTAGAGCATGGCTATCATGGTGCAGAGAACCTCAGTATCATTCCGGGAGAAGTGGGAGCGAGCGTAATCCAGAACATCGGAGCCTACGGCGTGGAAGCGAAGGATATTATATATAAGGTGGAAACTGTGGAGATTGCTACCGGACAAGTGGTGGTTTTCGACAACCAGGACTGCCAGTACAGCTATCGTCAGAGCAGGTTCAAGCATGAGTGGAAGGATAAGTATCTTGTTACTCATGTCATCTATCGCCTGAGCAAGCACTTTGTGCCAGACCTGGATTATGGTAACATCCGTACTTCCCTGACTGCAAAGGGAATAGAAAATCCTACAGCCCAGCAGCTCCGTGATGTAATCATCGAGATCCGCAATGCCAAATTGCCTGACCCGAAGGTGCAGGGCAATGCGGGCAGTTTCTTCATGAATCCTATCGTGGAGAAGGCAAAATATGAGGAGCTGGCTGCACAGTATCCGGGGATGCCTCATTATACGATTGATGCTGGACACGAGAAGATTCCTGCAGGCTGGATGATTGACCAGTGTGGATGGAAGGGCAAGAGTCTGGGACGTGCAGGCGTGCATGACAAGCAGGCGCTGGTACTGGTGAACCGTGGTGGAGCTACGGGGCAGGAAATCGTAAATCTCTGTGAAACAATCCGTAAGGATGTGAAGCAGAAGTTTGGCATTGATATCCATCCGGAGGTGAATGTTAAGTGAAGAGAGAAGAACGAAGAGTGAAGAATTCGTTTGTTTTTCAGGAAATATTTGATTATTAATGAAGATTACTTTATTGGGAACAGGAACATCGAGTGGTGTTCCTGTTTTGGGATGCAATTGTGAGGTTTGCTGCAGCAATAATCCTAAGGATAAGCGCTTTAGAAGTGCTGCGATGATTGAGACGGAGAAAACCCGTATTCTGATAGATGCGGGTCCGGATATAAGGATGCAGTTGCTCAGGGAACCGTTCCGCAAGTTGGATGGTGTGCTGATTACGCATATTCATTACGACCATGTGGGAGGTATAGATGACCTGCGTGGCTTCTGCGTGTTTGGTGATATTCATATTTATGGCGATGAGCTGGTTACCCGTTCCTTGCCACATACCATGCCTTACTGTTTTCCTAAGGATGTAGAGCAGCTTTATCCGGGAGCGCCGAAGCTCAAACTCCATACCATAGAGCCTCATCGCTCTTATCAGATTGGCGATATTGAGTTCATGCCTATCCGTATTCTCCATGATAAGATGCCTATCCTGGGCTATCGTTTGGGCAAATTTGCCTATATTACGGATATGAAGACGATGGGCGAGGAGGAATATCAGTATCTGGAAGGAGTGGAAACGCTGGTTATCAATGCTCTCCGCTTCGATAAGCCGCATCATAGTCATCAACTGGTAGAGGATGCCATACGGGTTGCGCGCCGGATAGGAGCCCGAAAGACGATTCTCACGCATGTTACTCATCAGATAGGTTTTCATGATGATGCCAATGCGCGCCTGCCTCAGGGATTCGTCTTTGGTTATGATCAGATGAGCTTTGAAATTTAGATTTCTATTCTAAATATAACTGTCTAAGTTCTAAATAGAATAGGTTTAACAACATTTAAATAAATAAGAAATTAAGACACAAATAGTTAAATATGGTTTAGAATTTGAGTTTTTTCACGGAAAAGCTTGTGAAACTCATAGATTCTTTCTATATTTGCACGTGTGTTTTTCATAGTATTAGATTTAAGGTTAACAAGGTTGGGCCACGGCGGTGGCCCTTTTTTGTGTCCGAAAGTCTGGAAGAAAGTCTGAATTCCAGCAGAAAAAAGCACATCATTTTCCTCTTGTTATAGGAAGAAAATGATGTGCTTTCTTTTGTTTTCAGCAATTATGCCTTATCTTTTTCTCTTGAACTTGTGATAAAGTTTCCATGCAAGTAGAGCACCATCAAAGGCTCCAGCTCCGATTTTCATCATGCTGCTTAAACGCTTGCTGGCGCTCGCATTCTTGGATAGTGCTTCGGGCTTGGTGAAAAGCGATTTCCACAAAGCCTTGATCTTGGCATCGTCAGCCTGTATATCCTTGCGTAGTAATTCCTTGCGTAGACGAATTTCGTTCAGCGAGTTATATTCTATGATTTCATCTTGTTCTATCATCTCTTTGAATATTTGGAATGAATGAAAAAATTTCGCCTTGAGGGCTGAGCTCTTTCAGGTGAATGAAAAAAGTTATTGCATCAGAATGCTGGCAAGAAACTTGACGAGCGGTCTCTCTATCCATTGGTGGCGGAAGATGATGAATAGTATTAATATAAATAGGTATACACCCGCCACTACGCAGAAGGCTAGGGCTGTGCTTCCTGTCAGGCCTGCCAATCCGTAAGCCGCAGCAAAGGAAAGGTAGATGATGGCGATGAGGAAGAGCCCCAGGAGCACCACTGTCATGGTGATGGCAGTGAGCAGCCTTACCACTTTATCCACAACATCGAGCTTCATGTACTCTGACTGAAGCCCGATGTAATGTTTTAGCACCTCTACGAGCTGCCCGATGGTTTCTACGTTTTTATCGTTAGAGAACATCTTGAGATATTTATTTTATACCTCTTTAATTATACCTCAGGAGCAGCTTCCTTGATATCGTCTACCAGGTCGTCTACGTCTTTGCGGCTCAACTTGATGTCGTGCTTCTTGCAAAAATCATCTACTGCGCCAGCAATCTTGCTGCGTGTATCTTCTCCCTTTTCTGGAGCAAAAATCAAACCGAGTGCTGTACCGGCGATTGCACCGCCGAGGAATGCACCAATGTAACCTAATGCCTTCATAATTCTTAAGTTTTAAACGTTATACGATTTTATACCTATAAAGTCGAAGCAAATGATGGATAGGAAAGTAAACTTTCCATTCTCTTTTGCTGCTTTACAAATGCAAATATACTAATTTTTCTCCAAAAACCGCGTGAATTTGTCTTAATTTTTATTTAAATATGCTGTATTAACAAACTTTATGCGGTTTTCATGCTCATATTTGCCAAATATTTTGTATTTTCGCAGTGCAATTGCGTTGGAATCGATTACAAGATGGGGCGTATTGCGTCATAAGAATAAGCAATTAATAAGGAATTTATCAATAAAAACATTTTCAAAATTATGAAGAAATTATCAGTTTTGTGCGCAGGTATGTGCGCAGTTTTAGCATTGGCTAGTTGTGGTACTTCTAAGGAAAGTGCCTATAAGAAGGCTTTCGAGAAGGCTCAGCAGCAGGAGCAGGTTCCAGTTGCTCAGGAACCAGTTGTTACTCCTTTGGAGACAACTACTCCTTCTGAGTCAACAAATACAGAGGTTGATAACGCTACTGTTCGTCAGGAGAATGTTGACCTCATTATGGGTTCAGGTCTCTCTAACTACAGCGTAGTAGTAGGCTCTTTCTCTCTCAAGGCTAACGCAGAGGGTTTGGCTAATACATTGAAGAGCGCAGGTTATGAGGCTCAGATTGTATTCAACAGCGCACGTAACATGTATCGTGTTGTAGCTTCTACTTTCGCAGATAAGTCTGGTGCTGTAAAGAGCCGTAATCAGCTCCGTGCTGGCAAGTATCCTGATGCTTGGTTGCTTCTCAAGAAGTAATCCCAGCTTCTGATATTAAAGATAAAGACTAGGATTTTTCGTAGATTCATGCGAATTTTATCTATAGACTACGGTAAGAAACGTACCGGTATCGCTGTGACCGACCCATTGCAGATTATTGCCAATGGGTTGATCACTGTTGCTACACCCGAACTCTTCGCCTTTGTGGAACAGTATATCCAAAAGGAGCAGGTGGAGCGTATTATCATCGGAAAGCCAACCCAGCCCAACGGGCAGCCTAGCGAGAACCTGGCGCGAGTGGAGAACTTCTTCAATCGCTGGCGCAAGGCTCATCCTGAGGTTCCTATCGAATATTATGATGAGCGTTTTACATCGGTACTGGCTCATCGTGCCATGATAGAGGGTGGGGTGAAGAAGAAAACCAGAAGAGAAAACAAAGGATTGGTGGACGAGATCAGCGCCACCATTATTTTACAAGATTATTTAGAGTCAAGAAGATGATTTTACCTATTTATATATATGGTCAGCCCGTTTTGAGAAAAGTGGCTGAAGATATTACTCCCGATTATCCTGAATTGAAGGAACTGATTAACAATATGTATGAGACGCTTGATTCCAGCAATGGTATCGGACTGGCTGCACCTCAGATTGGTCTGGCTATCCGTCTGGTGGTCATCGACCTCGATGTATTGAGCGAAGATCTTCCTGAATATAAGGGATTCCGTCATGTTTTTATTAATCCTCATATCTTGGAGTATGATGAGGAGGCTGAGAAGGAATTTTCTGATGAAGGATGTCTTTCCATTCCTGGCATCAATGAGAAGGTGGTTCGTCCTACCCGCATCCACGTGAAGTATCAGGATGAGAATTTCCAGGAGCACGATGAGTGGGTTGAGGGATATCTGGCTCGCGTGATGCAGCATGAGTTCGACCATCTGGAGGGCACCATGTTCGTGGATCGTGTTTCTCCTCTTCGTAAGAACATGATAGCTGGTAAGCTCAAGAATATCATCAAGGGCAAGTTCCGCTGCAGCTATCGTACTAAGATTCGTCGATGAAAAAGTTTATTTTCACTTTTGTGCTGGTGCTAACGGCTTTGTCGGCATCAGCGCAATATAGAGTTGACCGCCTGATTACGGCGGGCAGAAGTGCTCTCTATTATGAGGACTTCGTTCTTTCCATTAAGTATTTTAATCTTGCTATCGGTGCCAAGCCTTATCTCTATGAGCCTTGGTATTACCGCAGTGTGGCCAAGTTTAATCTCGATGATTATGTAGGTGCTGAGAGTGATGCTTCTGAGGCGTTGAATCTGAATCCTTACATCAACGATATCTACGACTTGCGTGCCATCTGCCGTATCCGTCAGAACCGTTTCCTGGATGCCATCAGTGATTACAATTCTGCCATCCACATAGAACCTCGTAACCGTAATTACTGGTTCAACAGGGCGCTCTGCCAGATGGAGAGCAAGAATTATGATGTGGCGCAGTCGGAATTGGATTCGGTGATTGCCAAATGGAAGGATTTTGCGAATGCCTATACCCTCAAGGCTGAGGTGTATCTGAAGCAGAAGGATACCCTACAGGCAGAGAAATGGATAGACAAGAGCCTGGAAATCAATCCTTATGACGGTGATGCATGGACCACACGTGCCTATATGGCGCTTGCTAGAAAGGAGTGGAAGGTAGCGGATGAGGCTTTGACCAAGTCGCTGCATTTCAAGCCTAACAATGTGAACAGTTATATCAACCGTGCCCTGGCTCGTATCAACATCAACAATTTACGTGGAGCTATGAGCGATTACGATAATGCGCTCGATTTGGATCCTAACAACTTCCTGGCTCATTACAACCGAGGTCTGATGCGTGTGCAGTTGGGTGATGACAACCGTGCCATCCTCGACTTCGACTTCGTCATCAAGATGGAACCAAAAAACTTCATGGCTATTTTCAACCGTGCGCTTCTGCATGACAAGACGGGTAATCTGAAGGCGGCTATCCGTGATTATTCTACGGTCATCGACCAGTTTCCTAACTTCTGGACGGGTCTTTCCTATCGTGCCAGCTGTTACCGAAGGTTGGGTATGACTGCAAAGGCCGAGATGGATGAATTCCGTATCTTCAAGGCGCAGATGAACAAGCACCTGGGCATTCAGCCTAGATGGAGCGCGAAGACCAGGAAGGAGGTGCGCAAGCGTTCTGAGGTAGATCCGGATAAGTTTGCTTCTATCGTGGTTGAGGATGAACCTAAGTATGAGCACAATTACAAAAGCGAGTATCGTGGACGCATCCAGAATCGTCAGGTGGAGACTTCCTATCTGCCTATGTATCAGCTCTCTTACTTCCCTAATGTGCAGAATCTGAACGGTGTTCAGGCGTTTGACAAGGAAGTGGAACAGCTTAATATGCACCTGGCTCAGGCTAAGCAGAGTGGCGGTGCTTCCGGCAAGCAGAATGCTGTTCAGTCTAAGGCTTCTACCAATAAGGTTTATATCGTATGTACCAAGGAGCAGCTGGATGAGAACAGCTCGTTGATGATCTTCTCTTTGATTGATAAGCTGTCGGCTGAGCTGAGTGTGGCTAAGGATATCGAGCAGAAGAAGAGTCTGCTGATGCGCAGGGCCATCGCTCACAGTGTTCTCCGTGATTTCGAGGCAGCCATCAGCGATTTCACCTATTATATCTCTCTGGATGAAAAGAGTTCGTTGGCTTACTGGCAACGTGCTGTCTGTCAGGCTGAGATGGATGAGTTTAACCGTGCTGAGGGCAAGGGTATTACGAATATCCATTCTGCCGAGGCTGATTTCAGCGATGCTATCCGTCTGAACAGCAATAATGCATACATCTATTATAATAGGGGTAATGTGCATGCTGGCAGAAACGAGTTGTCTAAGGCCATCGATGATTACAGCATTGCCATCAGGATAGATTCGCGTCTGGCTGAGGCATATTACAACCGTGGCCTGGCTCGTATCAAAAGTGGAAACAAGCAGGCTGGTATCCAGGACTTGTCGAAGGCTGGAGAACTGGGCTTGTATGATGCTTATTCTGTGATTAAGCGAATCAATAAGGCAAAATAACAATCGCGCAGATGGGATATTTTCAAGTCCCGCAGATTTACACAGATTTACACAGATTTTTTTCTGTGTCTGTCTATTATAAAGAAAAGGTTCAATTCCAAACCAATGGAATTGAACCTTTTCTTTAATAGATAAATATCTCTTGATTCCTGATATCTGTGTAAATCTATGAAATCTGTGGGACTTGAAAATATATCCATCTGCGGGATTATATTCTCATTACCTGCTTTACGCCTTTTACGGCAGCCAGCTTCTTGATGAGTGCATCTGTCTTTGTTGCATCATCTATCATCACCGTCACGTTGCCCGAGAACAGGCCGTCCTTGGATGAGATGTTGATGCCTCTCATCACGAGTTTGTCCTCTTTGGAGATGATGTTCGTGATGTTGCTCACGATGCCTATATCGTCGTTTCCGATGATTCTCAGGGTGATGGCATACTTTGATGTTCCCTTGCCGCTCCATTTTGCCTTGACGATGCGATAGCCGAAGCGGCGACGGAGTTCCTTGGCGTTAGGGCAGTCTATGCGGTGAACCTTGATACCCTTGCTGATGGTGACGAAGCCGAAGATTGGGTCTCCGTAGATAGGATGGCAGCAGTGAGCCAGCTCAAAGTCGATACCCTTCAGATGCTCGTCGATAACCAGCACGTCATCGCTCTGCTTCAGGAGTTCCTCGGTTGGATTCTCGAAGGCGAAGTTCTCTGCACTTTCGGCTGGTTTGGTGACATTGGTAGGGTTGAGGTCGTGATCTCGTTCCTCTACATATTTGTCGATGACGGTGTTTACGTCGAGTTTCTCTTCCGCTACATCCTTGTAGAAATCGGAGTTCTCCTTGTATCCCATCTTCTTGATGATGCGTGCCATGGTGCTCTCGTCAATCTCCATCTTGCGGTTCTTGAATCTTCTCTCCAGGAGTTCCTTGGCATAGAGTCCGTCCTTCTTCTGTGTTTCCTTCAGGGCGAGTCGGATCTTTGCTTTTGCCTTGGAAGTCTGCACGATGTTGAGCCATTCCCTGCGTGGTTTCTGGTTGCTCTGGGTCAGGATTTCCACCTGGTCGCCCGAGTGCAGTTCCTGTCGGAAGGTTACCGCCCTGCCGTTGATCTTTCCGCCCACACAGGTGTTGCCGATGCGAGAGTGGATGTAGTAGGCAAAGTCGAGTACCGTGGCACCCTTAGGGAAGTTCAGCAGGTCGCCCTTAGGGGTGAATACGTATACCTCGTCTTCCTTCAGGTCGGTGGTAAACTGGTCCATCAGCTGCAGGTCGTCGTTGCTTTCCAGTGCGGCACGGATGTTGGCTAACCATTCGTCTATGCCGCCTTCTCCCTGCTTGATGCCCTTGTAGCGCCAGTGTGCAGCCAGTCCGTGCTCGGCGATATCGTCCATTCTTTCGGTTCTTATCTGGACTTCTACCCATTTCTTCTCCGGTCCCAGTACGGTGGTGTGCAGACTCTCATATCCGTTGCTCTTAGGCACGCTGAGCCAGTCGCGCATACGCTTTGGGTTCGGCTGATACATATCTGTAATCAGGGCGAATGTCTGCCAGCACTGCATATATTCCTTCTCTCTTGGTGCGTCGATGATGATTCGGATGGCGAAGAGGTCGTATACACCCTCGAAGGCGCACTTCTGCTTCTTCATCTTCTGCCAGATGGAGTGGATACTCTTGGTTCTTCCCTTCATGTGATATTTCAATCCGGCAGCATCGAGTTTCTCCTGGATAGGCTGGATGAAGCGGGCGATATAGGCATCACGCGATGCCTTGGTGGCGTTCAGTTTCTCCTTGATCATATAGTAGGCATCGTGCTCCAGATACTTCAGACTCAGGTCTTCCAGCTCACTCTTCAGCTTGTAGAGACCCAACTTGTGGGCGAGTGGGGCATAGAGGTAGCTGGCTTCCTCGCTCACCTCGTGCTTCGCATCCTCCTGGTCGGTATCACGAATCTGTCGCATCACGTTCACGCGGTCGGCAATCATGATGAGGATCACTCTCATGTCTTCTGAGAAGGAGATGAGCAGGTTGCGGAAGTTCTCGCTCTCGATGATCGGGTTGCGCTTGTAGAGATCGTGTATGCGGAGCAGGCCGCTGATGATATGCGCCACGCTGTCGCCGTATTTCTTCTGGATGTCTTCGATGGTCTGATAGCCGTCGATGACGCTGGTCTGCATCAGGATGGCGATGATGCCGTCTCGTTTCAGACCTATCTCGTTTACTGCTATTTCTGCTGTCTGCAGAGCAGCGAGTATTGGATTCATTCCGAAGACGTTGCGCTTGATCTGGTGGTTGATGAAGGCATGCTGTATGTCTTCACGCAGATGCTGCTCATCGCCCGGTTTGAACGTGTCGCCCACAGTGGTTCTCAAGCGCTCCAGGATCTGGAGTGTCTGTTCTTTTTCTTCGGATGTAAATTTAAAAGTTGTTTCATTCATTGTCGTTCCCTCCTGCTGATGATATATTATTGAGTTTTATAACTCGTCTATCCATTTCTGACCAGACTTGGTATTAAGCCAGATGGCGAAGCAGGTTCCTATCAAGGCTCCTAGCCCCATAAATATAGTATATAGTTCCATAATATATAACTATAGCTCATCTATCCATTTCTGACCTGATTTTGTGTTGAGCCAGATGGCAAAACTGCTGCTGATAATTAGCCCCAGCGAAAAAATAAACATTAATCCATCCATCATTACGATAGTTTTGGATTATAAATTGTCTATCCATTTTCTGCCAGATTTGGTGTAGCTCCAAATGGCTAAGCTCATACCAATAACAGCTCCTATACACATTACTAAAGCAAATCCTTCCATAATACTTATATTATATGTTATAAACTGTCTATCCACTTCTGACCTGATTTTGTGTTAAGCCAGATGGCGAAGCTGGCGCTAATTACGGCACTCAACCCCATAAATATTGTTATTAACTCCATAATTATTATTTTTTATCGTTATACTTCATCACTCTGTTAGCACTATAGGCAAGGAAGAGTGCTGAGGCAATGCCCAGTACTAAGAAGAGGATATTGTAAATGCCAATAGTTTCGCCGGTAACCAAGGGGGAAAAACCTCCAATTCCGGTTCCACTAATGAATAAGTTTGATACTCCGTACAGATACGTTGATAGCAACGTTCTTCTGTCGTGCTCTTTTGCTAATTTACTAACCATGTCGCAATATTCTATTTTAAATTTGACAAACAATGGCGTTTCGGCGTTAAAAACCGCGTACTTCGTTAAATTTTCATTGCAAAGGTACAAAAAAATGTGGAAATATTTCTGATTATCAGAAAAAACTATTATCTTTGTAGCGCATATAGTGTAAATTTAACATAAATATGGTATTATGAATCAGCAAGATCTAAACCAAATCGCTGCTCGCGGCATCTCCGAGCAGCAGATTGAACACCAGTTGGAACAAATCAAGAATGGCTTCCCATTCCTCAAGCTCGAGGGTGCGGCTGCCATCGGTAAGGGAATCATGGCTCCTACAGCCCAGGAAGTGGAAGACTTCGAGAAGGCTTGGAACGACTATAAGGCTGAGGGGCACAAGATTGTGAAGTTCGTGCCTGCATCAGGTGCTGCTAGTCGTATGTTCAAGAACATGTTCGCTTTCCTTGATGCTCCATACGATGTTCCTACTACTGACTTTGAAAAACAATTCTTCGAGAATATCAAGAAGTTTGCTTTCCGCAAGGCGCTCTGCGACAAGTGCCACGTCAACAACGAGAAAGGCATTATGTGCCTTATCAAGAAGGGTGATTATAAGGCTATCGTAGCTAATCTCCTCAAACCAGAGGGATTGAACTACGGACAGTTGCCTAAGGGATTGCTTCAGTTCCACGAGTATGCGGACGAGGTTCGCACTCCGATGGAGGAGCACCTGGTTGAGGCTGCACTCTATGCTAGCAGCAACGGCGAGGCAAACGTTCATTTCACCGTTTCTCACGACCACCTTGAACTCTTCAAGCAGATGGTAGCTGAGAAGGCTGACAAGTATGCACAGCGCTACGGCATCAAGTATAATATCTCTTTCTCTGAGCAGAAGCCTAGCACCGATACCATCGCTGCTAATCCTGATAATACTCCATTCCGCAACGAGGATGGATCATTGCTGTTCCGTCCGGGCGGTCATGGCGCACTCATCGAGAATCTCAATGAGATTGATGCTGATGTAGTATTCATCAAGAATATTGACAACGTGGTTCCTGATCGTCTGAAGGGCGAGACTGTTACCTGGAAGCAGGTGATTGCTGGTGTATTGGTTACTCTGCAGAAGCAGACTTTCGATTACTTGAAGGTATTGGATTCTGGTCAGTACAATCACGAGAAGCTGGAGGAGATCATCCGCTTCGTTCAGCGTGATCTCTGCTGCCGTAAGTCTGATATCAAGGAGTTGGAGGATGCTGAGCTGATTATCTATCTGCGCAAGAAGTTGAACCGCCCAATGCGTGTCTGCGGTGTCGTTAAGAACGTAGGCGAGCCTGGTGGTGGTCCATTCCTTACCTACAACCAGGATGGTACTGTAAGTCTTCAGATTCTGGAGAGCTCACAGATCGACAAGAACAACGAGGAGTATATGAAGATGTTTACCGAGGGTACTCATTTCAACCCGGTAGATCTCGTCTGCGCTACCAAGGATTACCAGGGCAATGCCTTCGATCTTCCTAAGTTCGTAGATCCATCTACCGGTTTCATCTCCAGCAAGAGCAAGAATGGTAAGGACCTGAAGGCCTTGGAGTTGCCTGGTCTCTGGAATGGTGCGATGAGCGACTGGAATACTGTATTCGTAGAGGTTCCTCTGGACACATTCAACCCAGTGAAGACCGTCAACGATCTGCTCCGCGACCAGCATCAGGCTGTAGAGGGTGGCATCAAGCACGAACATCATCACGAAGAGGGTGGCTGCTGCGGCAAGCATTAACCCACGGATTGAATATTTTTAGTCCCACAGATTTCGCAGATTTACACAGATTTAATTTCTGCAGTTCGAGAAAAAATCTGTGTAAATCTGTGAAATCTGTGGGACTTTATATTTTACCTGAGAGACTTTATATTTTACCAGTGGGACTAAAAATATTCAATATGTGGGCCTTTAGAATAATATCTCTGTGGGAAAATAAAGGCTCAACCCCGAATTGACTGGGATTGAGCCTTCATCTTTTTTGAGTTTAAATTGCCTAGAAATCTCAGCGGTTTTTCATCTATCTGCGAGAGAACGAGTTCTGCAAGGGATAGACTTTAATAAAACCTTCGAGCTTTCTTTTCATTTCTTTGGGAAAGAATACTAGTTATACCAAATCTCGCCACCTAAGATAGTTGGATACTCTTCTGAAGTTGTTCTTTCTACTGGAGCTGTAATCTCTACAAACTCACCATACTTTTTCGCTTTGTTGATCTGCATAATGAATAGGTTTTGTTGATTAAATTATTTTATCTATTTAGCTCAATGCGTATAACATTTCGCTACTTTTTCAATATAGGTCACTTAGACTTTCATCTTTTCACACTGCAAAGGTATATAAAATATCAATGCAAAGCAAGGATGTGTCGACTAATTTACTCTAATTTAATCTTTTTTAAGTCTATTCTGCATATTTTCTGCATATATCTAGACAACAGCATCTTAGCTGTCTTATAGCAGCGTGATTTCGCCGGCAAGCGACTTCTGCAGCATCTCCCTTACCTTCAGGTTGTCCTCGTATCTGCCCTGCAGATACATCAGTTTCGTAACCATCGCCTCTACGGTTGAGTCGTGGCCGCTGATCACGTGGGCTGACTTCAGCTGAAATCCGGCACCGTATCGTTCCATCTCCACGCTACCCGTCAGGCACTGGCTGATGTTCACGATGTTCACGCCTCTGTGGGCTGCCTCGTCCAGCAGTCGCATAATCCAAGGGGCATGAGGAGCATTGCCCGAACCGAAGGTACGCATCACGATACCTCTGAGGTCTGGCGATTCCATCACGTGGCGCACGATATTGTCCTGGATGCCAGGGAAGAGACTGAAGACGATTACGTTCGGGTCTAGCTTCAGATGGGGAACCATCGGCTTGCTGTAGTCTGGAGTCAGAATGTGGTGCTGATGATACTGGAAGTTGATGCCCACATCGCAGAGGTGAGGGTGGTTGAACGATTCGAAGGCGTGGAAACCTTCGGCATTGATCTTGATGGCACGGTTGCCGCGCAGCAGCTTTCCGTTGAAGAAGATGCATACCTCAGGCACCATCGGATGGCCGTTCTCGTCCTTTGCCGTTGCTATCTCGATGGCAGTCATCAGGTTCTCCTTGCCGTCTGTGCGCAGTTCACCGATAGGCAACTGGCTACCGGTCAGAATCACCGGTTTGGTAAGATTCTCGAGCATGAAACTGAGCGCTGAAGAGGTATACGCCATGGTATCGGTACCGTGGAGGATGACGAATCCGTCGTAGTCGTTATAGCTGTTGGATATGATGCTTACGATTTCCGCCCATCTCATCGGATCCATGTCGCTGGAATCGATAGGCGGTTCGAATTTCCTGACGTCGATTTCAGCCTGGATGAGTTGGAATTCGGGCATGGATGAAACGAGGTGGTTGAAGTCGAGTGGCTCCAGAACGCCTGTTACAGGGTCTTTTCCCATGCCGATGGTACCTCCTGTATAGATAATGAGAATCTTTGATGTTGCC
The DNA here is from genome assembly GCF_050313615.1 of Prevotella sp. SGI.167. Lineage (NCBI taxonomy): Bacteria > Pseudomonadati > Bacteroidota > Bacteroidia > Bacteroidales > Prevotellaceae > Prevotella > Prevotella sp. SGI.167. Next base: position 160,779 of record NZ_JBNPLT010000003.1, read on the forward strand.
ATTTTTCTTGATTGATATTTACATTTTGTCACTAAATCGGTTGCAAATATAGTGAAAACTTTCGATATATCAAAGAAAATGCCCGGAAAATATCTACTATTTTTACATTATGTTATGATTCGTAAGGAAACCAGACTGTTGGCGGAGGATATGTAAATGCCTGTATATAATATAAGGTATAAGGGGAAAATGCCGATAATCCTGCATCTTTTGAAATAAAATACATTTTTTATACGAAAATATTCGCTCATTACAAAAAGAAATAGTACTTTTGCAAGCGATTTAATAAAAATACTAAGTTGTTATGGTAAAAATCACATTCCCAGACGGATCTGTTCGTGAGTATGAACAGGGCGTAGCTGGCTTACAAATCGCCGAGAGTATCTCACCGGCTCTCGCTCGCAACGTTGTATCTTGCGGTGTAAATGGTGAGACAGTAGAGTTGAACCGTCCTATCAATGAGGATGCTAATGTAGAACTCTACAAGTTTGAGGATGAGCAGGGTAAGCACACATTCTGGCATACATCTGCACACTTGTTGGCTGAGGCTCTCCAGGAGCTTTATCCAGGCATTCAGTTCGGTTTCGGTCCAGCCGTAGAGAGTGGTTTCTTCTACGATGTGATGCCAGCCGAGGGTCAGGTGATCTCAGAGAATGATTTCGCCAAGATTGAGGCTAAGATGATGGAACTTGCCAAGAAGAACGAGCCTGTGGTTCGCAAGGAGGTGGCTAAGGCTGATGCTCTCGCTGAGTTTAAGGCTGACGGTCAGACCTACAAATGCGAGCACATTGAGCAGGACTTGGAGGATGGTACCATCACCACATATACCCAGGGCAATTTCACAGACCTTTGCCGTGGTCCTCACTTGATGAACACTGGCCTTATCAAGGCAGTGAAGATTACAAGTGTGGCTGGTGCATTCTGGCGCGGTGATGCCAAGCGCGAGCAGATGACCCGTATCTACGGTATCAGTTTCCCTAAGAAGAAGATGCTCGATGAGTATCTCGTTGTTCTCGAAGAGGCTAAGAAGCGCGACCACCGTAAGATTGGTAAGGAGATGGAACTCTTCATGTTCTCTGAGCGTGTAGGTAAGGGTCTTCCTATCTGGTTGCCAAAGGGTACACAGCTTCGTTTGCGCCTGCAGGAGTTGCTCCGTTCGCTCCTGAAGCCTTATAACTATCAGGAGGTTATCTGTCCAGGTATCGGTGGCAAGAGTCTCTATGTAACATCTGGTCATTATGCTCACTATGGCAAGGATGCATTCCAGCCTATCCAGACACCTGAGGAGGATGAGGAGTATATGCTCAAGCCAATGAACTGTCCTCACCACTGCGAGATCTACGCACGTAAGCCTCGTTCTTACAAGGATCTTCCTTTGCGTATTGCAGAGTTCGGTACTGTATTCCGTTATGAGAAGAGCGGTGAGCTCCATGGTTTGACTCGTGTTCGTACCTTTACTCAGGATGATGCTCACATCTTCGTTCGTTCAGATCAGGTGAAGTCTGAGTTTGAGAATGTAATCGACGTGATTCTGAAGGTATTCAAGATTTTCGGTTTCGAGAACTACGAGGCACAGATTTCTCTCCATGATCCTAAGGATACCGAGAAGTATATCGGTTCTGAGGAGATTTGGGCAGAGAGCGAGAACGCTATCCGCGAGGCTTGCAAGGAGAAGGGTCTTGAGACACGTGAGGAGGTTGGCGAGGCTGCCTTCTATGGTCCTAAGCTCGACTTCATGGTAAAGGATGCCATCGGCCGTCGCTGGCAGTTGGGTACCATCCAGGTGGATTACAACTTGCCTGAGCGCTTCAAGCTGGAATATACAGCCGAGGATAACTCAAAGAAGACTCCTGTGATGATCCACCGTGCACCATTCGGTTCATTGGAGCGTTTCACAGCCGTTCTCATCGAGCACACAGCCGGTCACTTCCCATTGTGGTTGGCTCCAGACCAGGTTGCTATTCTCCCTATCTCAGAGAAGTTCAACGACTATGCACAGAAGGTACGTCAGTACTTCGACAAGCAGGGTGTTCGTGCCTTGGTTGATGACCGTAACGAGAAGATTGGCCGCAAGATTCGCGACAACGAGTTGAAGCGTGTGCCTTACATGGTCATCGTTGGTGAGAAGGAGAGTGCCGAGGGCCTCGTTTCCATGCGTAAGCAGGGTGGTGGCGAGCAGGCTACCATGAGCATGGAAGAGTTTGCTCAGCGCATCAATGCTGAGGTGGCAGAGCAGCTGAAGGCAGCTGAGGAGTAATCCCACAGATTGATATATTCGAATCTCCCACAGATTTCACAGATTTACACAGATTTTTTGTTCTGCAAATATCTGTAACGATTGTGACGTCTGTGGGAGATTTTTTTATGGAGGATTTTAAAATCGTTTGGTTATGACAGAAAATGAGATATCTTATAAGGTCATTGGAGCCATTTATAAGGTTTATAATGAATTGGGACCAGGTTTGCTAGAGTCGGTTTATGAAGCAGCTCTGTGCTATCAGTTGCGTAAAGATGGACTTAGGGTTGAGAGTCAGGTTAAGTTGGATGTCATGTATGACGGTAAGGTTTTGCCTGTTGATTTCCGTCTGGATATTCTTGTTGAAGATAAAGTCATAATCGAACTGAAGTCTGTGGCAGAAATGAAAGATGTCTTTCATAAGCAATTGCTTACGTATTTGCGTGTGGCGAAGAAGCATCTTGGAATATTGGTCAATTTTACCACCACTGATATACGAAGTTCTATCTTCCGTAAAGTCAATGGATATACTTCCGTTGATTGATCTTCTTTAGTCCCGCAGATTGTTTTCTTTTAGTCCCACGGATTGTTTTCTTTTAGTCCCGCAGATTGTTTTCTTTTAGTCCCACAGATTTCACAGATTAACACAGATTATTGAAGCAAAGAATTAAATCTGTGTAAATCTGTGAAATCTGTGGGACAAAAGACGAAAACTGCGTGATTTTTAATAAAATATGAGGCTAAAACTGAAAAATCTGCGTGAAATCCTTGGTGGTTTCATGAAAAAATCGTAACTTTGCAGCCGTTTAATCAAAAAGACAAAAAAGAATATATCGAATAGTTAATGAAAAATGACAAAATGAAAAATCAGTACCGCGTAAACGAACAGATACGCGTACGTGAAGTGAGAATAGTAAGTGAGGGCGGAGCCGAAGTGATGCCAACACGTAAAGCGTTAGAGTTAGCACAGCAGCAGGATCTTGATCTTGTTGAAATCTCTCCTAATGCACAGCCACCAGTTTGCCGTATTGTTGACTATTCAAAGTTCCTTTACCAGCAGAAGAAGCATGCTAAGGAAATGAAGCTGAAGCAGGTGAAGGTGGAGACCAAGGAAATCCGATTCGGACCTCAGACCGATGAGCACGACTATCAGTTCAAGCTCAAGCACGCTATCGAGTTCCTCAGCGAGGGCAACAAGGTTCGTGCCTACGTGTTCTTCCGTGGTCGTTCTATTCTCTTCAAGGAGCAGGGTGAGGTTCTCCTCCTCCGTTTCGCCAATGATTTGGAGGAATACGGAAAGGTTGAGCAGATGCCTAAGCTCGAGGGTAAGAAGATGTTCCTCTACATGAGTCCTAAGAAGGCTGGTACTGCCAAGAAGAGCCAGCAGAAGATGGACCGTGAGAAGCGAGAGGCTGAAGCTAAGGCTGCTGCTGATGCAGAGCGCGAGGCCAATGCCGAGAAGAATGGCTTACTCAATGCCAAGGGCGGTGAAGCCCTCAAGAAGATCGCAGAAGAGGCTGAGTAATTAGAAAAAAAGATGCGTAACGCCCTGGTATATGCGTTGCCATCGCTATAATAAATAACAATTTAAATTAAAAGTAAAAATGCCAAAAGTAAAGACTAATTCCGGCGCAAAGAAGAGATTCCGTTTCACCGGTACAGGTAAGATTAAGCGTCATCACGCTTTTCACAGTCACATCTTGACTAAGAAGACAAAGAAGCAGAAGAGAAATCTCCTTGGTGAGACTCTCGTAGACCGTTCAAACTTGAAGCAGGTTCGCGACTTGCTCTGCCTCCGTTAATTATTAACTTTTTAGTCGAACTTTTAAAGAAAAAAAATTATGCCAAGATCAGTAAATCACGTTGCATCTAAAGCAAAAAGAACAAAAATCTTGAAGCTCACTAAGGGTTACTATGGAGCTCGCAAGAATGTATGGACAGTAGCTAAGAACACTTGGGAGAAGGGTCTTACCTACGCTTATCGCGATCGTCGTAACAAGAAGCGCACATTCCGCGCATTGTGGATCCAGCGTATCAACGCTGCTGCTCGCCTCGATGGTATGAGCTACAGCCAGTTGATGGGTGCTCTTCACAAGGCTGGTATCGAGATCAACCGTAAGGTTCTCGCTGACCTCGCTGTTAACAACCCAGAGGCTTTCAAGGCTATCGTTGCAAAGGTGAAGTAAATCCGACGCTAGGCTCTTTTCTTCCGGGTTTTCCCCGTAGGGAGAGTGTTTAGCCTCTAGATTAGAGAAAACTGAAGATTGCATTGGTTGGAAGTATTTCCGCTGATGCAATCTTTTTTTTGTGCCCGGGAAATTGGACGAAAAGTCTTCTCACGCCCTGAAAGCAGCTGTTCCAGAAGATGGCAAAGGTGGCTCCACACGCTCTTTCTGGGCGTGTGGGGGGCGTTGATTATGCACGAATAAAAATCCCCAGCTATCCATCAAAAAGATAGCTGGGGATTAGTGCATTATAAGCTTTCTACTTTACTTCATCAACTCAAGACCTGCCTCGAACTTGGTGGTCTTTTCCATGATGGTAGGAAGCTGGTTTACAACAGTCTTCAAAATCTGGAATCCTGCCAAATCATCCTTGTCCATGCCTATAGTAGGAATCTTGTTAACCTGAGCATAAAGCATGGCGATGATTGGAGCTACGAAATCCTTATCAACATAGAAATATACCTTGTTGGCTGCTGGATATGATACGTGTACAGGAATACCGGTCTTAAACTGATCCAGCATGCTGGCAACCATTGCCTTCTCCTGAGCATCGTCGATGTCTTCTGTAATCTTGGCTGTGTTCAGGAACAAGGCAATCATATTCTCGTTAACCACCTGGTATGTAGCGTAGTCGTTAGCAACCTTCCAGTCCTTGTCATCAGTCTCTTCCTTGTAGGTTGCAGAGATCTGACCCTTCTCATTGAAGGTTACATCCTGCAAAACGCTTCTGAGTTGGGTGTTGAGCAGCATTGGAACCATTGAGATGGCATTCTTTACTGGATATGGCTCATCAAGCAAGCCTGGGATTGTGATAACTGCATCATCAGAACCTTCCCAGTTTAATACTACTGAACCTGTAGAATTGCCATTTGCATCAAACCCGGCATCCTGTACCTTCCAGGTGCCTTCAATCTTCTCGTTGCGGTTGAAATCATTTTCATTGTTGTCATCATCGCTGCTACAAGCAGTGAAGAAGCCAAGGGTGCAAACCAAGGCCATCAAATAAATAAACTTTTTCATTGTCTTCTTTTTTTTTTGTTAATGAATAATTGTTGTTTTTTATCTTTTTATCTCTCTTTGGCTATATTTAATTATGTACGCGTACATTATTATATAGATAGCTTCAGCAGAATATTATCTGTTACTTCAGCTGATACGAGATGCCGATGCTGCCGTAGATAGGGTACATCGTCTGCTCGATGGTCTCGAAATCCTTCTTGAAGATGCCGTTTAGGCCCCAGCTCAGGTCGGCGCAGATGCCCCAGCGGTCGCTCAGCTTCCAGTCTATGCCGAAATCTACGCCCACGTGCCAGTTGCGCATATCGTCGCTGAAATCGTAGTCGCCACGTTCGCCTTTGTCATGACCCAGCATTACCTTCTGTCCCGTCGGGTCGCCCTTCGGATGACCTTCCTCCTGGCGGCGGAGGTAACCATCGTATGCCCAGCCCTCAAACTTTTTCGAGGTAACATAGCTTACGTATGGACCCAGCTTGAAGCGGAGATTGCCACATACATCGTATGTTGCCTGAATCGGAACGGTGATGAGACTCATGTCCACCTTGGTCACGACATCGCCCGTAAAGATGCCCTGCAGCTCCTCGCCGCCACGAACTATCTTCATATAGTAATTCTTTACACCCGCATCGGTCTTCATGCCCTTGTTTTCGAAGCGGATTCCTCCCACGAAACCCCAGTTTCCGGAGAGTGGGTGATAGGCATCCACGCCCAGACTGAAGTTAGGGCGAAGAGTGTAGCTGTGAAGGGTGCGGATGGTGGCAGGCATACCGATAGGGGCGGTGCCGCCCAGGTTGTAAGCCACGCGTGCCTGATATTGATAGCCGTGGAGATACTGGTTCCAGGCGCTATTCTTGTCTCCTGCCCATGAAGCAGTGCCGCATGCCAGCAGGAGTGCCATTACTGTTATCTTTTTCATTTTTCTTCTTATTTGCAAATCAGTTTGAAACTATCCACCCAGAGGGTGCTGCCCACGGCTCCCAGGAAGTTGGCGCCGTCAGAACTCGATGAGCAGACGATGGCAAGACTGTAGCCGCCGTTTTTCAGCTTCAGTGGATCGATGGTCTTGCCGTAGGATTGATAGTCGAAATCTACGCTGAAGTGATGCCATTCCGGCGTGTTTCCGATTGCCACCTTGCCGTTGTCGTCATGGGTTTCGCCTACCAGGGCGAGAGCCACAATCTGCTTGCTGCTCTGTACGTTATCTCCGTAGAGTACTACCTGGTTTCCCTTCTCGTCGATGTTCTCGTAGAGCACGGCGTAGATGGTTCCGTAGTCCTTGCGGTCCAGCTCCTTCATTTCCTTGTCGGTGAATTTCTCTCCAGCCTGATACTTGTACCAGCCTTCCAGCTTGAGGGGTTTGCTGCTGAAACTGAACGGACGGCCGAACTTGGTAGCTTTCATCGCATCGCGCAGGGCATCGGTGGCGTCAAACTGTCCGATAAAGAGATTGCCGGCAGCGATAGGCTTCTTCACCATGTCGGCAAGCTTGCTGGTGCGCTGTGTGGTGAGCTTCACGCCCTTGCCCTGATAGCCTTCTTCTATCATCGTGGTAGGATATTCCTCCGGTTTAGCCGAACTGTTGCTTATCTTGAATCCCGGGTTTCCGGTTGCCCAGATGTCGAGTTCTTCGCCGTTCCAGTTTTCCTTCCAGTTGTAGTATCCCTTGTTGAGGTAGGCATTTTCGAATTCGAATTCAAATTCGTTGCTCATGGCGGTCTGTCCCTTCTTGATGCTCACCTGATAGGTGCGGGTCCATTGCTTGTCTTCTGATGTAACTACGTATGTTACAGGACCGTTTGAGAAGTCGTGCACGCTTCCGCTTTCGGGCTGGATGGTGGCGCCTGGGGTGAGTCGGAACTCCGGAGCCTGCCTGCTGAGGATGGCAAACGGACGCATGGTGAACTCTATCTTGTCCTGGTCGCTCTGCACGTTGACGAGGGTATCTGCCGCATTGGCAAACCACAGTTTCAGCAGTGGTCCGGGATGGATATAAGCCTGTTCGATGTCGCATTCGGCATTGAGGGGCTCATCCTTGAAGCAAGATGTCAGCGAGAGGGTGCTGGCAGCAGTGAGAGATGCTATTATAAATTGAGATAAAACCTTTACTTTCATTTTGTTAAAACTTTTACTGTCTATAATCGATATATAAATCCGATGGCAAAGATACGATGAAAACGTGTAAATGCCAAATATTTTTCGTTTTATTTAACTAGTTAACAGAGAATTTGAATATTTCTGTTCGTTTTTTGGATAAAAGAAGTGCCCTGAAGGCGGGAAAAGCATCTTGTAATCAATGCTTTCCCTCTTCAGGGCTTTAGAATGATTCCCGCTGGAATCCTTCAAGCTTCTCTGGGTGTAGGATTCTTTTTACAATCCTACGTCTCCTGAGTCGGTGTTGCCTGGGTCAGTCTTGCCTGGATCGGTGCTGCCTGGGTCAGTCTTGCCTGGGTCGGTGGTCTTGCTGTTGTCGAGACCCGTGTACTCGGTCATCTCCTCAGCCTTCACGTTGCGGAGCATGTTCTTCACGCGCTTGCCCTGTTCCATCTCGGTGGCAGGCAGGAAGATGACGTGCATGCCCTTGATGTTGGCACTGGTGAACTTCTTGGCGCTGTCGGCTGGGGTAGTGGTGAGTCCTACCTTGAAGGAGCCGAATCCGTCGAGCACTACTCGCTTGCCGTCGGCGAGACCGTAGCTGATCTCGGTTTCCAGGGCATTGATTACTGCGATGATGTCTGGCTCGGTCAGGGTGCATCGCTTGCTGATCTTGCCAGCAATCTCCTTGGTGTCAATAACACCGTCTACTACTGCTCGTCCATAGACCTTACCTTCGGTCTTGGAGTTCTTGCGGTTGTTAACTACTTTTCTGTACTTTACGCTCATAGTATTAAAAATTTAAAAGGTTAAAATAAAAATGTGTTTTTCTTTCTTTTTCAGCCCAGGACTTGTCCTTTTTGGTAGCCCTGGGCTGTTTTACTTTTTTCCATACCAGTCGTCGGCTTAGCTCATGCAGTTGGTCAACCCCAGTGAGGTTGCGATGGCAGTGAGGATGGCTGCGGCGATTTTGATGATGGTCTTGATGGTGTCTTTTTTCATAGTATTAGATGATTTGAAATGTTTGGTTATTTCAGTGTCTGATGCCGGTTGGGTCGTCGCATGGTATAGCTTACGTGCAGCCAGCGTTTCTGTGGTTGTCCGCGCGGTTCGAGAATTATCTGGTCGAAGTCGCAGTTCTTCTGGATGAATTCCATGTACTTGAGCAGCACCTCGCTGTTGGTGACGAAGATGTCTGCAGCCTCTCCCAGTTCGTGCTGACTTCCTATAGCTCCTCCCACTTGCAGATTGAGCAGGTGGCACCTGTAACCGCTGGTGATGCGGATAGCACCGAACTGTCGGCGAAGAGGTTCCAGAATCTTCTCGCAGAGCGTGGTGAGTCTCACTACCACGATGATGTCGTGTGGTGTGTTATCAACGCCATGTTTGATGGCCGTGCCCGATTTGGTGAATTCCCCGAGGGCGAAGTGGGGTGAGAGTAGCATCTTCTGCATCTTCTCGTTTTCCTGTTCTGTGTATTCCATAACTATGTCAATTAAAATTGTTTATACTTTTGTGTTTTTCTTTCTTTTTATTTCTGATGCAAAGATACAACATTTTTCCAGTTTTTGCAATAGGTAGAGGGTTGCAACAAGGGTTGTCATCGGGGTTGTTTTGAAAAAGAAAACCGCCTGTGGGCAAATCGGATGTCCACAGACGGTTTTTCTTTATGATATACTATACTTTTTTATTTCTCGCTCTTTACTCGCAAGAACTTATCTACCATCATCAGGTTGCAGAACTTGAATGATGGCTTGCATGCCTTCCTGGTCTTCAACTTGATGGTGAAGAGGTCGTGGGTGCCTTCTACCGCAGGCTGTTCACCGATGTTGACGAAGGTAGGGTAAATCAGCTTGCTGCCGTCAGAGTGGAGGCGGTCCTTGGAGATGTTCTCCATCTTGCCCATATCCTTGACGTCGATGCCGATGAACTCGAAGTCGGTGGCATTGTATGGCAAGGCAAAGCTCAGGGCATTGAGAGATACGAGATCCTTGCCCTTCACGGTGAGGGTGATGACGTCGCCTGCCTGGTATGCCTTCTTGTCGGCTACGAGCGAAATGCAGCCTGCAACAGGAGCCACCTGCTTGCTGCTTACACCGCTCTTCAACTGGGTGGCAACCACCGAGATGTCGTAGGCATCAATCAAGCCGTTGCGGTTGATGTCGCCATTGCTTACATAGCCCTCGAAGTCCTTGTCGCCCTTGCGCAGACCGCAATAGTTGAGATAGGAAGTGAAGTCGTTCTCATCGATGCGGTTATCGTTGTTGATGTCGCCCGGCTTCTTCATCTTGCTGCCTGGGGTCTTGAATACATACAACTCAGTACCTGACGCCTGTCCGCCTTTGGTCTCCTCAACGGTCATCTTTACATACTGTGCCTCTGGCTCACCCTTGAACTTGTATTCCTTTACACCCCCATCCTTGCTCCACTCGAAGGTGCCGTTCTCAGTCCAGTTGCTGCCATCGAAACTTGTTGCGATGCGTCCCTTGTAAATCTGTCCGTGACTGTCACGCTCTGAGCTTGGCAGATACTGAATCTTGTCGAGCTTGGCGATGCCATGCAGGTTCATCGTCATGTCGAATGGCAATACGCCTTCCTTCTTGTAGTAGTCGGTGTGCCAGTAGTTCTTCTCGTTGAAGTCGAACATCTTGGCTACCTCCAATCCTTCCCAGTCTGGGGTGGAGTTGGTGGCTGTGATGTCACGGATAGCCTCATCGAGAGGATCCTTGATGGTGCGTCCCTTCAGGGTGGTCCACTCTGATGCCCCGTCCTTGTTCACCGCTCTCACCTGTATGTCATACTCGGTTTCTGGTTTCAGATTCTCGATGGTGAATTCAGTGCTGCGGATGGTGGAGTGGAGCATACCGTCAATCTTCACTTCATAATAGTCTGCGTTTGCCTGCTTGTCCCATGCTGCAGTGAGGGTGAATGCCTTGTTGGCGCCCTCTGCGTCCTTCAGGCTAGCTTGAGGGGCGTTCAGTGCACCGGCTGATTTGAGCAGGGCATCGCTGTTGTCGAACTGGTAGCCGTCCATGCGAAGCTCGATGGCATTGGCAGTCACGTCGGTTTTTGCCAGATGGATGCATACCATCGGGTTCTTTGTGATGTCCACTTTCTCGAAGTCGCTGCCTTTGGTGGCAAAGCGGTTGAACTGTGGAGCCTTGTCGTAGAACCAGGCGTTCTCTGTGGAGCGGAGAGCCTCCATCGTGCTCACCTCTGTCAGTTTCACTGTCTTTCCACCCATCTTGGCAACCAGCTTCTTGGGAGCCTGGCTCACGTTGATGCGAATCTCTGTAGACTGGTTCTTCTCCTGTCCGGCAAAGTTGCCCTCGGTCTTGTCGATATTGACGGTGAGGCGGTCTTTAACCAATGAGGAGTGGATGTGGGTTGTGGCGTGCTCACCGATGCGGTAGAGCTCGGTCTTGCCATCATCATCATAGAGACTGTAGTCAGACTCTCCGTATGGATAAAGTTCGAAGATGCGGTTGGTGTTGTCTATCTGCGAAACGTTGTTGTTAGGGTTCACCATCGGAATGATGGCCCCTCTCTTCACGAACACAGGCATTTTCCAGTAAGGCGCATCAAACTCGTTGATGATTCTCCCGCCCTGGTATACCTTTCCGTTGAAGTAATCCACCCATTCTCCCTCTGGCAGATAGATGCCGTTACGGATGTCGTTGCCCTGCTTGTCCATCCTGGTCTCCTTGTAGATAGGAGCCACGAGGAAGTAAGGACCGCACATAAACTGATATTCCGTAGCCTTGCCCAGGGTGTAAGGGTTCGTGTCGTCGAGGAACATCGCTCTCATCAACGGTTTGCCGGTCACAGCCTCCTGGGCTGCGGTGTAGATGTATGGCATCAGTTCTGACTTCAGCTTGAGGTAAGTTCTGTTGACGGATGCTGATGGTTCGCCGAGGATGAACGGATACTTGGCATTGGAGCCCCAGCCGTCCATGTTGAGTCCCATCGCAGTGAAGGTCTTCCATTCAAACTCACGCATGTTCATGATTGGGTTCTTTCCGCCAAAGATACCGTCCAGGTCGGAGGTGATGTTGGAGAGACCGGAAAGACCTGCGCCGATGAAGGTAGGGATATGGAAACGGATGTATTCCCAGTCGCCACCCGTCTGGTCGCCCGACCAGATGGATGCATATCGCTGTGTGCCTGCCCATCCGTCGAGAGAGATGATGAATGGGCGTGCGTTGTTGCCATAGTAAGGCAAGATCTGCGCCACGTCGCTCACGCCGTTGAGTCCGAAGGAGTAGCCGTCGCCCACCCATGCCACGTCGGTCTTGAGCACTCTCACTCCTGCGGTGCCCACCTCTTTCACGATGTCGCGCTGCAACAGTGCCTCGATGCTGTCCTTAGGGTGAAGGTCTGACTGGGTCCAGAGACCAATCTCCACGCCGTGCTTGCGGGCATAGTCGCCAAACTGCTTCAGGTTCTCGATGTTGCCGTCGAGGGTTGATTCCTGGCCATAACCGGCTCCGTATCCATCGTTAGGCAGGAACCATCCCAAAGGCATGTCGTGGCTCACGTAGCGGTCGATGGCAGCTCGGGCAGAGAACTGATAGTTGTTCTTCTCGCCATTGAGCGACTCCTTGATGCCCGTCTTGTCGCTGGCACTCTCCTTGTAGCTCTTGCCGTCCTCGAAGGTCATGGTGCGACCCTTGTCTGCCTCTTTCCAGTAGTCACGGTTGTAGGCATTGAGGTGTCCCTCGTAGAAACCGAACTTAGGCAGCAGCACCGGGTTGCCCGTCAGCTGATAGTATTCGCCCAGCAGGTCGGTAGGCTTTTCGCCCACCATGAAGAATACGTCGAGGTTCTTCGATTCGTGGGATAGCTTCACGCTGCCCTTCTGGGTGGAACCGAAGTCGTAGAGTCCCGGCTTGAAGGTGTACCACATGAAGCCATAGCCGGCTGTAGACCAGTAGAATGGGGCAGGTGAAGCCACGCCGCCATCCACCCAGTTGTTGGTGTTCACGATTTCAATCTTTTCTCCCTTGTGAGAGAAGCGTCCGTTCTGCACGCCACCGCCGAAGTAGTATTCGTCTGGCTGCTCCTGGAGGGTGAGCGTCACCTTCTCTGGAGTGAAGGTGGATGGTGCGCTCTGGGTAGCCACGGTCTTGCCGTTCTCGGCGTTTACAATCTTGAACAGTCCGGTGGTCTTGTTGAATATAACCTTTGCCTTGCTGCTGGCGAGGGTGATTTCATCGCCCTGCTCAGTAATCTGCAGGCTGCCCACCTTGGTGCGTGGGTTGTCCACCAGGATGTGAGCCTCAGGCTTTGCCTCCGGGTCTCTCATCACGCCACCGTTGTGGTCTTCAAAGATTCTGATGATGTTCTCGCCGTAGAAGTCAACTGCCACTCTGCGGTGGTTGGCGAAGCAGAGTTCTACGGTTGTTGGGTTGATTCTTAGAATCTGCACGCCGTCTGCCTGCGCAGCCTGTGCTGTGATGGCTGTCGAAGCAGACGGAGTTTCGTTAGTAGCGTTGGCAACCATAGGCAGGCTTACAGCCACTGCCAATGCATTGCCAACGTACATTTTTCTATAGATATTATTCATTTCGTTTTATTTGAAACAGATGTTTTCTGTTATCCCTTCAGTGGGTTACTTCAGAATCACACCGCTGTTGTCGGTAGGGTTCTGGGTAAGAGTGCCTGGATATGCGTTGATGGCATTCTGAGGGATATAGTATGTTACGCGATAGTCAGATGCCTTCACCTCCTCGTGCTGGTTGTGAGGACCTGGGTAGTCGCGTGTCAGCGAGTGACCGTTGCGGAACACGTCATAGCTGCGCTCTGCCTGGTAGGCAAGTTCCAGCTGGCGCTCCTTGTCAATCAGTTCGAAGGCGTTGTCGGCGTTGAGCTTACCTGCAGGATAGCCACCGTTTACGATGGAGCGGTTGCGGATGGTGTTGAGGTCGGTGAGCGCCTTGTCATATTCGCCGAGCTTGGCGTATGCCTCTGCACGGTTGAGGTAAATCTCGCCCAGACGGCTGATGACCGGTGAGTGAAGCTGAGAATCCTCACCCTCGCGCGAACACTTCACGATGTAGAACTGTGGATACTCACGGTTCACGGTGATGTAGTTGTCGAGCATGCCCTGATACTCTATGCCATTATAGTTGATGGTATAGTACTCGTCGTCGGCACTGACCAGAGTGAGGTCGTAGGAGTTGCCGTTCTTGTCGGTGCAGGATACCTTGTCGCCATTGTGCTTGGTGTCGAACTGGGCATAGTGCTTGTTGCCGTCGCTGCCCACATATACGAAGCGGAACACTTCCTTGTTGTCTTCGGTGTATGTAGGCTCGATGAAGTTGGCACGTGCATCTACGATCTTCTTGGATTGCGGACGCCAGTCGTTGCGGCCCGTCTCGTTGAGCAGGTCGATGTATTTCTCGCTGGCGTACATCTCGCCCCATCCCATGCCACCGATGTTGGAATACATACCGCCGATTCCATAGTAGTGGTCATAGCCTGAGTATTCAGAAGCCACGCGCTTCACCACGAAGATGTCCTCCGGGTTGTTCTCAGGAACGATGGTGTTGTACTTCATGAACTCCTCGCGTGGAAGCAGAGAGTAGTCGCTGTTTTCGATTACCTTGTTGGAATAGTCAACGGCGAGCTGTGCATACTCACGGTTAGGGTTCTCGTAGGTGCCGCTCATATAGAGATAGATGCGTGAGAGCATCGCCTGGGCTGCTGCCTTTGATGCGTAGGCTGGACCACGGTTCGTGCTGAGCAGCTGCTCTGCCTTCTTCAGGTCGTTGATGGCCTGCTCGTAGGTCTGCTGCACGGTGGCACGGTCGGCGAGCTGCAGGTCGAGGATGTTGTCTGGGGTACCGTTTACGATAGGCACACCCAGGTTCTTCTCCGGTGCCTGGTAGTAAGGACGACCGTAGGCACGGCAGAGGTAGAAATACATCATGCCACGCACGTAGTAGCATTCGCCGAGTGAGTTGTCGATTTCGGTGCTTTGTCCCTCATTTATCATGTTGATGATGTTTGAAGCCTGTGCGATGGCCTTGTAGCCTGAGTCCCAGAAGCTCTGCAGACGATAGTTGTTCGGTGTGCGTGAATAGCTGATGAACTCGAAGAAGGCATCGGTTGAAGAACCACGGATCACCATGTTGTCACCTGCATACTCTCCGCAACGGTGCATAGGGTCAGACCAGCTCTTGAGCTGAGCATACATACCGTTGAGCAAGGCATCGAGGTTGCTCGCAGGATTGTTCTTTATCTGTTCGTCCGACATACTGTAGGTCGGGAAACGCTCAATGTCGCAAGAACCCAGGAGGGTTGCGCCAAGCATGAGCATCAATATACTTTTATTCATTTTCATTGTTGTCAAGAATTTAGAATGTTAAGTTAACACCAAGCATAAACTTGCGTACGGCTGGATAAACTGAGGTGCCTCCAGTGTTGGTTACGCTCAGCACTCCCTTGTCGTTGGTGCCTGCTGGCAACTCTGGGTCAACGCCAGAATAGTCGGTGATGGTAAACAGGTTCTCGCCTGATACAGAGAGGCGCAGGGTCTGGATGCCATACTTCTTCAAATCGAAGTTGTAACCCAGGGTGAGTGAGCGCAACTTCAGGTAGTCTGAGCTTTCCAGATAGCGTGATGATGCCAGGTTACCCTTGTCCTGGTTGTTGTACATGGCACGTGGGTGAGTGGCGATGTCGCCTGGCTTCTCCCAGCGGCTCCAGTCCTTCTGCAGCTTCATCTGGTTGCGGTCGCCGGCATAGGCTCCGTCGGAGTCGAACTCCTGGCGATAGTAGCTGTAGATCTGGCCGCCAAGTGAATAACCGAAGTTTGCCTGCAGGTCGAAGTTCTTGTAGAACAGAGAGGTGGAGAAGCTGCCATATACATCAGGAGATGCCTTGCCACACTTGTAGTCTGAAGCCTTGGAATAGCTGTCGGTTACCACCTTGTTGCCATTCGCATCGTCCATATACCACTGTGGCTTACCGTCCTCTGGGTTAACGCCAGCCCATTCCTTCATATAATAGGTGTCTACAGGCTCGCCAATCTCAAGGATGCGCTGTGCTGTACCTGCAATCGATGTACCGTCGCTGATCAGCACTGGCTTCACTACATAGTTGCCGTTGGCATCACGCTGCTTGTAGAGGTCTCTCAGTTCGTTGCTGTTGTGGGAGATGTTGGCTGTAACATTCCATGTCAGGTCCTTTGTGCGGATGATGTCTCCGCCAACGGTGAGCTCGATACCGGTGTTGCGCATCTTGCCGATGTTCTTCCAGATGGATGTCACGCCCACCAGTCCCGTTACAGGCACCTGGTAGAGGATGTTGCTGGTGTTCTTGATGTAGTAGTCGAGGGTGGCATGCAGGCGGTTCTGCCAGAAAGAGGCATCCACACCCACGCCTGTGGTATAGGTCTTCTCCCATGTCAGGTCCTTGTTTCCTATCTGAGAGATGAGCGCACCTGGATTCTCATTATAGGTGGCACCCACTGAGTAGAGAGAGTAGGATGGATAGAGGGAGGTAGGCACATTACCTACAGAACCGAAGGCGGCGCGCAGCTTGAGCTGGTCTACCCAGTCTGCCTTGAACCATGACTCGTTGTTGATGTTCCATGCTCCACTTACGGAGAAGAAGTTGCCATAGCGGTTGTTGGAACCGAAGTTGGAACGGCCGTCACGGCGCAATGAGAGCTCTCCGTAGTAGCGGCTGTCGTAGTCGTAACGCCACTGTGTGAAGTAAGACTGCTTTGCCCATGCCGTGCGGTAACCGTTGGCCATCTCCGGCTTGGCAGCTGTCATGAAGTCCTCGAATCCTGAGATGAATCCTGTGGCATACACATCGGTATACTTCATTTCATAGTCGTTGAACTCGTAGGCGAGCAAAGCGTTGACGTTGTGCTTGCCCCAGCTCTTCTTGAAACGGAGCAACTGGTTGGTATAGCGGCGGGTAGATACATAGTTGTACTCTGTGGTGCGGCCATTCACTCCCTCGCCAGAACTTGACTTCGGATCGTAGTAGCCGTGAGTCTGGCTGTTGTAGTAACTGTAGTTGTTGACAGATGAGAATGTGAGCCAAGGAGCTATCTTGATGTCGAAATCCAATCCGCCAGACAGGTCGTAGGTGGTACTTGTAGAGTAGTCGCCTGCGGCAAGGTCGTTCAGATAGTTGGTTGCCTTGGAGTTCACCCATCCGTTATAGTAGTTTGGCACCAGGTTGCCGTTCTCATCGTAAGGGCTATCCCATGGCATCATGGAATACATGGCGCCCACGCTATACTGCTTGTCCTTGTCGTTGGTGCGTGAACCGCTGATGTTCGGCTTGATGGTGAGCCACTCGTAAGGCTTGTAAACCACCTTGATACGGGTGCTGTAGCGGTTCATGTCATAACCCTTGACGGCACCTTCTTCCTTGAAATAGCCCAGGGTGAACATTGACTGTATGTTCTCGCTGCCACCATTGAGGGTCAGGTTATAGTCCTGGGTGGAACCGGTCTTCTTGGCAAGCTTGAACCAGTCGAAGTTGGAGTTTCTCAGGTCTTCGTTCCAGCGTGGGAAGTTCACTGACTCCACATTCTGGAACGACTTATAGTAGTCGTAGAATTCCGCACCGTCCATCATCTCCAGGTTACCACGGTTCAAAGTGCTCAGACCGGCCTTGGCCGACAGGGAGATAGACATCTTTTCGTGCTTGGCTTGCTTGGTGGTGACTACTACGACGCCGTTGGCACCCTCTGAACCATAGATGGCTGTTGAGGCTGCATCCTTCAATACGGTCATCGTCTCGATGTCGTCAGGGTTGAGGTCGCCGGCACTGTTGCCCACAATGACTCCATCCACAACCCAGAGAGGAGCTGTGGCACCATTGAGGGAAGTCTGTCCACGGATAATAATGGCTCCCGTAGAGCCAGGACGACCAGAACCAGGAGCTACATACACACCCGAAACCTTGCCGTTGAGCATGTTTTCAACGGTGGCAGATGTGATGTCTTTCAGTTTTTCTCCCTTGATATTTGCCATGGCACCAGTGAGGCTCTCTTTCTTCTGAGTGCCGTATCCCACTACGACAACCTCTTCGAGCGACTCGGTGTCTTCCTTCAGTGAGATTTTCATGCCGTTGCTGGCTTTCACCTCAGTCTCCTTGAATCCGACATACGAAATCTGTAGGGTTGCGTTGGCGTGGGTATTGAGTTCAAACTCACCATTCAGGTCGGTTACGGCAGCCAGTTTGGTGCCTTTTACTTTCACACTTGCTCCAATGACAGGTTCTCCTGTTTTGGAATCGACGATGGTTCCCTTAATCTTTCCTGTTTGTTGTGTAACAGTCAGTAGCTCATTGGATGTTGGGTAGTTAGCGTATGCAGCATTTGCAGCCAGGATAGAGGCGCATACGAGCATACCTACCTTTAGATTTTTTGCCATACTTTGTTCTGTTCGTTCTTGCAGGCTTTTCATTTCTTAATTCCGTTGTAAGCTGCTATTATAATGTATATAGTCAGCTTGCATTTACCAGTTTTTGCCCCTATATTAGTGCCTGCTTAGATAAACTTCAAGGTTTAAAATCTGATACTAGGTGCAAAGATATATTAAATTTTTGATAAACTGACAAGTTTTTACAAATTTTCTTTCGTATTGATGAGGATTTTATTAAAGTTGTTATAAAATCCTCGTTTTTTGTGATAAAAGTTTACGAATGGGAGTAGAGATTTTACGTTTCGACGGATTTGCAATCTGTCGTCAAAAAATGTCCAAACCTCTTTGTGCCTGGGGATTTGCAATCCCCAGTAATCGGTTTGGCTCATTTGTTATAGTGGGATTACAAATCCCCCGTTTTCATAGGTCGAACCTTTTTTACGGCGGATTTCAAATCCGCCGGGACGCCTATCGGAAGACAGTTCATAATCCACCACCCATCGTAACCTCCCGTTAGGCGTTTCGACGGATTTGTAATCCGTCGTCAAAAAATGTCCTAACCTCTTTGTGCCTGGGGATTTGTAATTCCCGGTAATCGGTTCTGGCTCATTTGTTATAGTGGGATTACAAATCCCCCGTTTTCATAGGTCGAACCTTTTTTACGGCGGATTTCAAATCCGCCGAGACGCCTATCGGAAGACAGTTCATAATCCACCACCCATCGTAACCTCCCGTTAGGCGTTTCGACGGATTTGCAATCCGTCGTTAAAAAATGTCCTAACCTCTTTGTGTTCTGGGGATTTGTAATCCCCGGTAATCGGTTCTGGCTCATTTGTTATAGTGGGATTACAAATCCCCCGTTTTCATAGGTCGAACCTTTTTTACGGCGGATTTCAAATCCGCCGGGACGTCTATCGGAAGACAGTTCATAATCCACCACCCATCGTAACCTCCCGTTAGGTGTTTCGACGGATTTGTAATCCGTCGTTAAAAACTGTCCTAACCTCTTTGTGCGTGGGGATTTGTAATCCCCGGTAATCGGTTTGGCTCATTTGTTATAGTGGGATTACAAATCCCCCGTTTTCATATGCCGAACCTTTTTTACGGCGGATTTCAAATCCGCCGGGACGCCTATCGGAAGCCAGTTCATAATCCACCACCCATCGTAACCTCCCGTTAGGCGTTTCGACGGATTTGCAATCCGTCGTTAAAATTGTCCTAACCTCTTTGTGCCTTTTGTGTTCAGGGGATTTGCAATCCCCGGTAATCGGTTCTGGCTCATTTGTTATTGGGGGATTACAAATCCCCCGTTTTCATAGGTCGAACCTTTTCTTTTACGGCGGATTTCAAATCCGCCGGGACGGACGGGGCCTTGCTGACAGCGAAGAAAAATCTGCGTTATCTGCGAAATTTGCGTGACTTTAAAAAACAGCAAGGATGTTCCGATGATTTTTCCGTGCGTAATCGCCTTTGACAAAAAAAATCCCGGCACTTCTCACGAAGAGCCGGGATAAGATGACTTTTTAAACTACAGGGAATGCTAACAATAAACAAACCCTTATTTTTTCCTTTATTATGTCTCAGACTTAATTATGCCTTGCCTTCCATCTGAGCCTTGAGCTTAGCAAGTGCATCGATGTCACCGAGTGATGTGCTAGCTGCTACGTTGTTGATTGTAGGAGCATCGCTCTTGCGGCCACCGTTGCTGTGCTTGCGTGCTGGCTTAGATACAGGCTCGTCCTTACCCTCCTCGAATGTACGAGAGTGAGAGAGGATGATGCGCTTTGTCTCCTTAACGAACTCGATTACCTTGAAGTCGAGCTCCTCGCCCTTCTTAGCCATTGAGCCGTCAGCCTTTGTGAGGTGCTTTGGAGTAGCGAAGCCTTCGCCACCCTCGTTGAGAGCAACTACAGCACCCTTATCCATCATATCGATGATCTTACCAGTGTGAACAGAACCTGGAGTGTAGATTGTCTCATACTCATCCCATGGGTTCTTCTCCAACTGCTTGTGACCAAGGCTCAAGCGACGGTTCTCCTTATCGATTTCGAGAACTACTACATCGAGAGTTGCACCAACTGCTGTGAACTCTGATGGGTGCTTGATCTTCTTTGTCCAAGAGAGGTCAGAGATGTGGATCAAACCATCAACACCTTCCTCGAGCTCTACGAAGATACCGAAGTTAGTGAAGTTGCGAACCTTAGCAACGTGCTTGCTGCCTACAGGGAACTTGGTATCGATAGTCTCCCATGGGTCTTCCTTGAGCTGCTTGATACCAAGGCTCATCTTGCGCTCAGCACGGTCGAGAGTCAGGATAACAGCCTCTACGTCGTCGCCAACCTTCATGAAGTCGTTAGCAGAACGGAGGTGCTGGCTCCAAGACATCTCAGAAACGTGGATCAAGCCCTCTACACCTGGAGCAATCTCAACGAATGCACCGTAGTCAGCCATAACCACTACCTTACCCTTCACGTGATCACCAACCTTGAGGTTTGGATCAAGAGCATCCCATGGATGTGGAGTGAGCTGCTTCAAACCGAGAGCGATACGCTTCTTCTCCTCATCGAAGTCGAGGATAACAACATTGATCTTCTGGTCGAGAGAAACAACCTCGTGTGGATCGCTTACGCGGCCCCAAGAGAGGTCTGTGATGTGGATCAAACCGTCTACGCCACCAAGGTCAACGAATACACCGTAAGTAGTGATGTTCTTAACGGTACCTTCGAGGATCTGACCCTTTTCGAGCTTGCCGATGATCTCTTTACGCTGCTGCTCCAACTCCTGCTCGATGAGCGCCTTGTGAGAAACAACAACGTTGCGGAACTCCTGGTTGATCTTTACAACCTTGAACTCCATTGTCTTGCCTACGAATACGTCGTAGTCGCGTATAGGATGAACGTCGATCTGGCTTCCTGGCAAGAAAGCCTCGATACCGAAGACGTCAACGATCATACCGCCCTTAGTGCGGCACTTGATGTAACCCTGGATGATTTCCTCGTTCTCGAGAGCAGCGTTAACACGCTCCCAAGACTTGCTGAGGCGAGCCTTCTTGTGAGAGAGTACCAACTGACCCTTTACGTCCTCCTGGTTCTCTACGTAAACCTCTACCTTGTCGCCTACCTTGAGGTCTGGGTTGTAACGGAACTCAGAAGCTGGGATGATACCGTCGCTCTTGTAGCCGATGTTTACGATAACCTCTTTCTTATCAACAGAGATTACTGTACCCTCTACTACCTGGTGCTCAGTTACCTTGTTCAATGTTTCGTCATAGGCCTTCTCGAGGTCCTCTTTGCTGACGCCTGCGTTTGTACCCTGCTCAAACTCTTCCCAATTGAAGTCGTCGAGTGGCTGTACGTTCTTGAAATTTGACATAAAAATTAATTAAAAATTTAAATTTAATAAAGTTTGACTTTATGTGAATTATATAAAACGGCTGCAAAATTACTCATTTTCTTTGATTTACAAGCGTTTATCTCCACTTTTCTTTCTTCTGTTAATGATATTTAACTAAAAAGGCTCTCTTTCCCTCTCTGCCGGATACCTTTCGCCAGCTTTCTTCCTTATGGAACCGTTAACAATAAATAATATATACATCTATTAATGATTACTTTCATTTTGTGCGCACACAGTCGGTTTTTTGTTTCATTTGCATGAAATTTGCGTTAAATACATTAAAAAAAAGACTCGAAATGCTTGTGATACCAAATAATTTGTTACCTTTGCCATTGAATTAGTAATTATGAAAATAATGATTTAACAGTAGAGAATATGACGCTGGTCATCCTTACCATATTAGTGCTTGCCTACGTGCTCATCGCAACTGAGAACGTGACCAAGGTGAACCGTGCTGCCGTGGCTATCTTTGCCGGAACGGTGGGATGGGTGCTATTTGTGTGCTTTGGTATGGACTTCGTTACCAGCGAGCATCTGGCTGACTATTCCCGGTTCCTCCATCTCGGAGATGCCGATTCCACCAGCACTACTGTCAAGTACTACATCTCCCGCAACATCTTCCTCCCTTGGGTGGGCAGGGCAGCTGAAATCGTGCTGTTCCTGCTGGCTACGATGACCATCGTGGAGATTCTCAGCAACAATGGCTGCTTCGACTTCGTAAGACAGCTGTTGCGAACCCGCAGCAGCAAGAAGATGCTATGGACGCTCGCCATCGTTACTTTCCTGATTTCAATCAACCTCGATAACCTGACCACTACCGTGATGATGCTTACTATGATGCACGCCATCATACCTAGCCGCCGTCAGAGAATGATCTATGGCAGTGCCATCCTCCTGGCTGCCAACTGTGGCGGAGCACTCACCGTGATAGGTAATCCTGAAGGACTGGTGCTCTGGAATTCCGGAGCCGTCACAGCCACCGTCTTTTCTTTCTCCCTGCTTCTCCCTTGTCTCGCTGCCTGGCTCATCCCGACGGCGATGATGATGCGCATGCTGCCGGAGAGGGTAGACAGCGAATGGATCGTGATGCCTTATAGAGGCGATGATACAAGACTCAACGCATGGCAGAGACAGCTGATGCTCTTCGTGGGTATCGGCGGACTCTGGTTTATCCCTACATTCCATAACATCACCAAGCTCAGTCCGTTCCTGGGCGCATTGTGCGTGCTCAGCATCCTGTGGATTGTGAACGAAATCTTCAACCGCAAGCTCATGAACATGGATGCGATGGTGGAACGTCGCACCCCTAGAGTGCTGCAATATGGCGTGATACAGATGATTCTCTTCGTGATGGGAATAATAATGGCTGTTGGCGTAGTGAAGGAATCAGGCGCCTTCGACGACCTGATGAACCTGCTGGGCTGGGGAGAGGAGCGCCCTAACGTATGGCTGCACGGCATTGCTGCAGGCGTACTGAGTACCGTGCTCGACAACTTTGCCACCGCCATGAACTTCTTCTCACTGCACGACGTTGTGGGACTGGGCGACCCATCCATGGTCCTGGATTCAAACTACAGCACCAACGGACTCTACTGGCAGGTAGTAGCCTACTGCGTGATGGCAGGCGGCAACGTATTGGGCATCGGAACCATCAGCGGCCTTGCCCTGATGAAGATGGAACACATGCACATGGGCTGGTTCTTCCGCAACATCGGCTGGAAGGCTCTCGTGGGTGGCGTGGCAGGCCTCGCTATCCTCTGGCTCTCCCATACCCTGATGGGCGGAACCATGTACCTGATGATTTAAACCATATCTGAAGAAGAAAAAGGGGATGGAAACACGCATCCCGAAGATGAAAAGGACAATTGGATCTAAGAGAAAAACAGAAAAAATAAACTATTAATAAATTTATCATATATATAATAAGGTAATATAGTTATGGCAAAGATTAAGACTATAGGAATTTTGACTTCTGGAGGTGATGCTCCAGGTATGAACGCAGCAATCCGTGCTGTGACCCGTGCGGCCATCTACAACGGATTCAACGTGAAGGGTATTTACCGTGGCTATGACGGTCTCATCAATGATGAAATCGTACCATTCACTACAGAGAACGTGAGCGGTATCATCGGTACCGGAGGTACGATACTGAAGACAGCCCGTTCCAAGGAGTTCATGACCGAGGAAGGACGCCAGAAGGCTTTTGAGAATATCCAGAAAGAGGAAATAGATGCACTCGTTGTTATCGGAGGTAACGGTTCGCTTACCGGAGCGATGAATTTCGCAAGTGAGTTTGATATCTGCTGTATCGGATTGCCTGGTACCATCGACAACGACCTCTACGGCACTGACAATACCATCGGATATGATACAACCATGAACACCATCGTAGAGTGCGTGGACCGTATCCGTGATACAGCACAGAGCCACGAGCGTATCTTCTTCATCGAAGTGATGGGACGTGATGCCGGCTTCCTGGCTCAGAACTCAGCCATCGCCAGCGGTGCAGAGGCTGCCATCATCCCAGAGGACTCTACCGACGTAGACCAGTTGGCACAGTTCATGGAGCGTGGTATCCGCAAGTCAAAGAAGAGCTGTATCGTCATCGTATCAGAGAGTCCTAAGTGTGGTGCGCTCTATTATGCAGACCGTGTACGCAAGGAGTTCCCTGAGTTCGACGTACGTGTATCTATCCTGGGTCACCTGCAGCGTGGCGGCCGTCCATCAGCCCGTGACCGCATCCTTGCCAGCCGTACCGGTTGCGGTGCCATCGAGGCAATCATGCAGGGTCAGCGCAACGTGATGATTGGCGTGCGCAACAACGAGGTGGTATACGTACCGCTTTCAGAGGCCATCCGTTCAGACAAGCCGTTCGACCGCAAGCTCATCAAGGTTCTCGACGAGTTGAGTATCTAAAAGAGACGGGTTGAGTATCGCGAAAAGGCGGTTGGGTATCCGAAAGAAGGATTCCTAATTTGAAAATTGTCTTAAACGGTACAAATGTGGTTTAATAAGGTATAAAAACCGTATAAAACCATAAAAAGATTTGCGGTTTTCATAAATTATTGTTACTTTTGCCGCCGGGAATTGAGAGAGCGGAGCCATGGGCGAGGTTCGTCAGTTCCCGGGCAAAACAGGGGCGAAGCCACTAGGCGAATCTCCCCACTATCTACTTGGTCAAGAAAGAAGCTGATACAACTCCTATTCCTGATTTCGAGCGAATAGAACAATAGAAAAATAATATAAAAAATAACCTTTAAATTAATAAGCTTATGTCACAAATTAACGGACGCATCTCGCAGATCATCGGTCCGGTTATCGACGTTTACTTCGATACCAAGGGCGAGAATCCTGAGAAGGTGCTTCCTAAGATCTACGAAGCTCTGAAGGTGAAACGCCCAGACGGACGCGAACTGGTCATAGAGGTGCAGCAGCACATCGGTGAGGACACAGTGCGCTGCGTTGCTATGGACAACACCGACGGCTTGCAGCGTGGCTTGGAGGTTGTCTCTACAGGCAATCCTATCGTCATGCCGGCAGGTGAGCAGATCAAGGGCCGTATGATGAATGTCATCGGACAGCCTATTGATGGTATGAAAGAATTGGACATGAAGGGCGCTTATCCTATCCACCGCGAAGCTCCTAAGTTTGACGAACTGTCAACCCACAAGGAGATGCTTGCTACCGGTATCAAGGTCATCGACCTGCTCGAGCCTTACATGAAGGGTGGTAAGATTGGTCTTTTCGGTGGAGCCGGTGTAGGTAAGACGGTGCTCATCATGGAGTTGATCAACAACATTGCCAAGGGACACAACGGATACTCTGTATTCGCAGGTGTAGGTGAGCGTACCCGTGAGGGTAACGACTTGATTCGAGACATGCTCGAGTCTGGCGTTATCAAGTATGGTGAGAAGTTCAGAAAGGCAATGGACGAAGGTAAGTGGGATCTTTCTCTCGTAGACCCAGAGGAGCTGGCAAAGAGTCAGGCTACCCTGGTATACGGACAGATGAACGAGCCACCTGGGGCACGTGCTTCAGTTGCGCTTTCAGGACTGACCGTTGCCGAGGAGTTCCGTGACCACGGAGGCAAGGACGGTGAGGCAGCAGATATCATGTTCTTCATCGACAACATCTTCCGTTTCACCCAGGCTGGTTCTGAGGTTTCTGCGTTGCTCGGTCGTATGCCATCAGCCGTAGGTTATCAGCCTACACTGGCTTCTGAGATGGGTGCCATGCAGGAGCGAATCACTTCTACCAAGAACGGTTCCATCACTTCCGTGCAGGCTGTATACGTTCCTGCCGACGACTTGACCGACCCTGCTCCAGCTACCACCTTTACCCACCTGGATGCTACCACAGAGCTTTCCCGTAAGATTGCCTCTCTCGGTATCTATCCTGCTGTAGACCCACTGGGTTCTACCTCTCGTATCCTCGACCCGCTGATTGTGGGCAAGGCTCACTACGATTGTGCACAGCGAGTAAAGCAGTTGCTGCAGCGTTACAACGAGTTGCAGGATATCATCGCCATCCTCGGTATGGATGAACTTTCGGATGAGGATAAGTTGACCGTGAACCGTGCACGTCGTGTACAGCGTTTCCTGAGTCAGCCATTCACCGTAGCCGAGCAGTTCACCGGTCTGAAGGGTGTGATGGTTCCTATCGAAGAGACTATCAAGGGCTTCAACGCCATCCTTGACGGTGAGGTAGACGACCTGCCAGAGCAGGCATTCCTCAACGTAGGTACTATCGAGGATGCGAAGGAGAAGGCTAAGCAGTTGCTCGCAGCAGCACAGGCGTAATCTTTAAATCCACGGCTTATGTTACAGCTAAAGATAGTATCTCCTGAGAAAGTAGTCTTCCAGGGTGAGGTGGAGAGCGTACTGGTTCCGGGAACCCTCGGCTCGTTCGAGATTCTCAAAGACCACGCACCTATCATCTCTTCGCTCGAAGTGGGCAAGGTGGAATACACCACCAAGGAAGGCAAGCAGGCAATGAACATCAAGGGCGGATTCGTGGAATGTAAGAAAAACGAAGTAAGCCTTTGCGTAGAAGTTTAGATTAATTAATAATTGATAATTAACAATTAATAATTGTACATTGTCAATTATACATTATACTTAGAACAATGGAAAAAGAAGAAAAGTTGCGCTTGCAGACTATCAGACAGGCGAGTATCAGGTATAAGCAGATTTCTCTGTGGCTTACAGCAGCAGTGGCTCTTGCCGTGCTCTTTGCCTGCAGATTGTCTGCTCAATGCGATGATATGATAGCCCAGGTTGTTAACCCGCTGGTAGTGAGTGCGATATTCTCGCTCGTTGCAAGTACTGCTTATGGTGAAGCCTGGAAGGCTGTGGCTAAATCATCTCCCGCCAATCTCGCCAAGTTCTACCTGGCGGCATTGGTCTTGAAGCTGATGGCTGGTACGCTGGTGTTCCTCATCTACGTGCTGGTATGCGACAGGCAGAACATCCTGGGATTCACTGCCATCTTCGCCCTGTTCTATGTAGTGCTTCTCGTGTTCGACTGCATCTACTTCGCTCGGGTAGAGAAAAAGAACCGTCTTTCATAAGCGGTTCTGAAACAAATAATTAACTGAACTTTCGCATATGGGGAAGTTAAGTGAAGTTAGGGAAGTTAGAAGGAAGTTAAGGGACACATGTCCTACGTTTTACGCAAGAAGACTATTGTCCCTTAACGTCCAGAACGACCGTAGGGAGTGATAACTTCTTTGACTTCAATCAATTCCCTCACTTGCGAATAATTAATAAACAAAAGTAAGAATTAAAGAATATGAAACATCTCAAGCAATTCCTCTTGATGGCGATGCTGCTCTTCACGCTGGCACCTCTGCAGGTATCGGCCAAGGAGAACATCGACGTGAAAGAGATATTGTGGGGTCATATCAAGGATTCTTATGAATGGCATATCACTAAGGTGGGAGATCATCCCGTAGTGATTCATCTGCCTATCATCGTGAAGAGCTCAACGGGCTGGCACGTCTTCTGCAGCAGCCAATTCTCGGAAGAGAAGGATGCCAACGGAGACCGTCCGGGACCATTCAACCTCGTCATCAAGAACGGTGATGCACAGACGAATCCCAACAAGATAGTAGAGAAGGTGGGAGGTCAGGAGGTTCGTCCTCTCGACATCTCCATCACGAAGACCGTTTGCGTGCTCTTCATCGACGCTATCATCCTGTTGCTCTGCATCCTGATACCAGCCAGCTGGTGCAGGAAGCACAAGGTGGATGACCCTGCACCAAAGGGATTTACAGGACTGATGCACATGTTCGTCATGTCGGTATATGACGATGTGATCAAGGCTACACTGGGTAAGGAAGCCCCTAAGTATGCACCATGGCTGCTTACTTGCTTCTTCTTCATCTTCGTGGCCAACATCATGGGTATCGTACCATTCCCTCCAGGTGGTGGTAACCTGACAGGTAATATCGCCTGCACCGCATTC
The DNA here is from genome assembly GCF_050313615.1 of Prevotella sp. SGI.167. NCBI lineage: Bacteria > Pseudomonadati > Bacteroidota > Bacteroidia > Bacteroidales > Prevotellaceae > Prevotella > Prevotella sp. SGI.167. The sequence continues at coordinate 188,600 of NZ_JBNPLT010000003.1, forward strand.
TTCGGTGTGACGACCTTCCTGATCACCAACTTCACCGGTACGAAGGAATACTGGAAGGACATCTTCTGGCCAGAAGTACCAACCTGGCTGAAGGTTCCAGTGCCATTGATGCCATTCATCGAGCTTTTCGGTATCTTCACGAAACCGTTGGCTTTGATTATCCGACTCTTCGCCAACATGATGGCGGGTCACGCCATCGCACTTTCGTTTGCGGCTATCATTTTCATCATGTTCAACATCAGTGAGAATGCTATCGCCAACTATGTGGCAGGTACGGGTATGACAGCAGTAAGTATTGCGATGAGTGTCTTCATGATGCTCCTCGAAGTATTGGTAAGCTACATTCAGGCATTGGTATTCACCATGCTGAGTGCAGTATTCATCTCGCTGGCTCATGTAAAGTCTCATGAGGCTGAGCCAGAGGTTGCTTAATACATTGAACTTTGAAGTTTGAACTTTATGAGAAGTTTGAACATTGGACTTCATGATTTGATGTAGAGGCAAAATTTCAATTAAACAATAAATAAAGAAAATATTAACAACTTAAATTATAAGATTATGTTATCACTTTTATTAGCAGCAGAGATTGCAAAGTTGGGTGCCGCAGTAGGTGCAGGTTTGGCCGCTATTGGCGCAGGTATTGGTATCGGTCGCATTGGTGGCCAGGCTATGGACGCTATGGCACGCCAGCCAGAGAAGATGGGTGACCTCCGTTCTTCTATGATTATTGCAGCTGCGTTGGTTGAGGGTGTTGCGTTCTTCGCTGTCATCATCGCCATCTTGGCAATCGTTATGTAATCATCTCATATGTCACTATCATCAGCCCCGGATCAAGGATATCCTCCAGAGTTTCTGCCGGATTCTGAAGCCGGGGTAGGATAGAGACTATTCTAGAGTTAGTTAAAATAGAAACGTTTAAGTAAAACTTTAACCAGTATATATGGATTTATTGATTCCTGATAGCGGTTTGCTCTTTTGGATGACAGTCGTTTTTCTGATTGTCTTCGTCATCTTGAGAAAGGCTGGTTTCGGAGCCATCGTCAAGATGGTGACCGAGCGCAAGGCCTTCATCGACGAGAGCCTGAAGAAAGCTCACGAGGCCAACGAGAAGCTTGCCAATATCCAAAAAGAAGGTGAATCCATCTTGCAGGAAGCGCGCGAGAAGCAGGCTGCCATCCTCAGAGAGGCTGCCGAAACACGCGACGCCATCGTAGAGAAAGCACAGAATAAGGCTCGCGAAGAGGGAGCAAGACTCCTCTCTGACGCCAAGGCACAGATTGAATCGGAGAAGCAGAACGCCATTCGCGAAATCCGCGGTCAGGTGGCTGAACTCTCTGTTCTGATTGCTGAGAAGGTGCTCAAGGCTAAGCTCTCTGACGACAAGGCACAGATGGATATGATAAATCGACTGCTGGACGAGGTTTCTTCTGACAACAAATAGTAAAGCTTATGGATATAGGTGTAATATCGGTGCGTTATGCCCGTGCCCTCATCAAGAGCGCACTCAGCATGAAGCTCGAAGATCAGGTCTACCAGGAGATGCAGACGCTCTACAAGAGCTACATCGACGTGCCTGAACTGAGATTTACGATAGACAACCCTATGCTCTCTAAAGACAAGAAGCTGGCGCTTCTCACCACAGCCCTGGGCAAGAACCCATCCGAGCTGAGCAAGAAGTTCATCGCACTCGTTCTGAAAGAGGATAGGGAGAGCACCCTGCAATTCATGGCTGCTTCGTATATCACTCTTTACAGGAAACAGAAGAACATCATCCGCGGTAAGCTGATCACCGCCACTGCCGTTGACGCCTCTACTGAGGATAAGATGCGCAAGATGGTGGAGCAGAGAACGCAAGGTACTGTGGAGTTCAAGACTGAGGTGAACCCGGATATCATCGGTGGTTTCATCCTTGAGTATGATACTTACAGAATGGATGCGAGCGTAAAGACTAAGCTCAACAACATTCTGACACAGCTCAAAAAGTAATTTTTTTGAGTAGTTAAGAATTTAAGAAGTTAAAGGAGTTAAGACAACACCTTTATCCTGATAAAACAGGAGGACTTCTTAATAATGAGAGAAACTGGATATAAGATAAGCTATTGTCTTAACTCCTTTAACTTCTTTCAACTCCTTAACTCCTCATTTAACAATTAAAATAAATAAACAATGTCAGATAAAATTAAACCAAGTGAAGTGTCTGAAGTTCTTCAGCAGCAACTGCAGGAGGTGAATAGCTCTGAAAAGTTTGATGAGGTCGGTACTGTTCTCACCGTCAGCGATGGTGTGGCACGTATCTACGGACTCCGCAACGCAGAGGCTAACGAACTTCTTGAGTTCGAGAACGGCACTATGGCGATTGTCATGAACTTGGAGGAAGACAATGTAGGTTGTGTCCTCTTAGGTCCTACTGCTGGCATCAAGGAGGGACAGAGCGTGAAGCGTACACACCGTATCGCTTCCATCCGCGTGAACGACAACTTCCTCGGACGTGTCGTAAACCCTCTGGGTCAGGCTATTGATGGTCTGGGTGACATCGACCTTACTGATGCCTTCGAAATGCCATTGGACCGCAAGGCCCCGGGTGTTATCTATCGCCAGCCAGTGAAGGAACCACTTCAGACAGGTTTGAAGGCTGTAGACTCTATGATTCCTATCGGTCGTGGACAGCGTGAGCTGATCATCGGCGACCGCCAGACCGGTAAGACTGCCATCGCAGTGGATACCATCATCAACCAGAAGAGCTTCTACGAGGCAGGCAAGCCAGTATATTGTATCTATGTAGCCATCGGTCAGAAAGCATCTACCGTTGCTGCATTGGTACAGAACCTTAAGGAGCATGGCGCCCTGCCATATACCATCATCGTAAGTGCTACCGCTGCCGATCCAGCTGCTATGCAGTACTATGCACCATTTGCCGGTGCAGCCATCGGTGAGTATTTCCGCGACCGCGGTTACTCAGCTCTCGTCGTATACGATGACCTGAGTAAGCAGGCTGTGGCTTACCGTGAGGTATCCCTGATCCTCCGCCGTCCATCCGGACGTGAGGCTTACCCTGGTGATGTCTTCTATCTCCACTCTCGTCTGTTGGAGCGTGCCGCTCGTATCAACGACCAGCAGGAGGTAGCCGAGCAGATGAACGACCTTCCAGAGTGCATGAAGGGTCACGTTAAGGGTGGCGGTTCCTTGACAGCCCTCCCTATCATCGAGACACAGGCTGGTGACGTATCAGCATACATCCCAACCAACGTGATCTCCATCACCGACGGTCAGATCTTCCTTGAGACCAACCTCTTCAACCAGGGCTTCCGTCCAGCTATCAACGTAGGTATCTCCGTATCCCGTGTAGGTGGTTCTGCCCAGATCAAGAGTATGAAGAAGGTGGCTGGTACACTGAAGATTGATATGGCTCAGTATCGTGAGCTGGAGGCCTTCTCCAAGTTCTCTAGCGATATGGATGCCGTAACAGCGATGACTCTGGACCGTGGCCGTAAGAACGACCAGTTGCTGGTTCAGCCTCAGTACCGCCCAATGCCGGTAGGAGAGCAGGTAGCTATTCTCTATTGCGGTGTGCACGGATTGATGCACGACGTGCCAATGGACAAGGTTCGCGAGTGCCAGGATCTGTTCCTCGACGCTATGCGCAGCCAGCACGCCGATGTGATTCAGACTTTAGGCGATGGTAAGCTCACCGACGAGGCCATTAAGGCAGTCGAGGAGACCATGGCTAATGTTGCAGGACAATATAAAGCGTAATAGCCTATGCCGTCGTTAAAAGAGATTAAGACTCGCATCGCCAGCGTCAACAGTACACGTAAGATTACGAGTGCCATGAAGATGGTGGCTTCGAGCAAACTGCATCATGCACAGGTGGCTATACAGAACATGCTGCCTTACGAGAATATGCTGGAACATATCCTCAAGAGCTTTCTGGTGAGTACTCCGAATGTGGACCATGAGTTGCAGGTGGAGCACAAGGAAACCAGGCGAGTGGCTCTCGTGGTTTACAGTTCCAATAGCAGCTTGTGCGGTGGATTCAATTCCAACGTCATCAAGATGATGATGCATGCGGTCGACGAGTATAAGGCTCAGGGCATTGACGACATCACGGTTTATCCTATCGGAAGAAAGGTGGCTGAGAAAGCACAGAAGCTGGGACTCAAGATTGGCGGCAACTTCATGGATCTTGCCGATCATCCTAATTCAAGCGTATGTGCCGACATCGCCAGTAATCTTGCCAAGCAGTATGCGGCTGGCGAACTCGACAAGGTGGAGATGATCTATCACCACTTCAAGAGTGCCGGCTCGCAGATTCTGACCCGCAAGACCTTCCTGCCTATCGACCTCAGCACAGAGGCAATAGGAGGGGATAACGACAGAGATCTCACCTCTAATGTGGTTACAGCTAAGGCGCAGGAGTATCTACGCAAGAAACAGGCTGAGGAGAATGAAAGAAAGACTTCAGAGGCTAAACCTCTGAACGATGACTTCATTGTGGAGCCAGACTTGGAGACCGTTCTCGGTGTATTGATTCCTAAGCAGCTGCATCTCATGCTCTTCACAGCCTTGCTGGACAGTCAGGCGAGTGAGCATGCTGCCCGCATGGTGGCCATGCAGACCGCTACGGATAATGCCGATGAACTCTTGCGCGAACTCAACTTGCAGTACAACAAGAGTCGTCAACAGGCCATTACCAATGAATTGCTTGATATTGTGGGAGGTAGCGTAAACAACTAAGTTTCCTTCCATCTGTATAATGTTTAATCGGGGTAAATCACTTATTGAAAGAGATTTACCCCGATTTTATGTTTTGTATGCAAACAAAACAGTAAAATTAACGAATATTAGGAAAATACTTAAAAAAACTAATTTTATCTAAAGTTGCGCTAACATTCTTTCGTTTTTTTTTTTTTTTGTTAACTTTGCGGCGCGTTTGAGAACTAAACCAGAAAATATGAGGCTTAGTTACCCAAATGGGATTGCGGGTACAGCATCGCCTGGATCAGGGTTGCTCCGAACGACAGAAGCTTTACGGGAAGTATACTGTCTCAATCTCCTTGCTGCTTGTGACGACTCGTTTCGACATAAGGGGGAAGAGAAAATGTGTCTGTATAAGAATACTTAAAATGAAAGAATGGACAATTCAATAAAAGATATCTATCATTCTCTAAGCATACAAGCCGGGACTCTTGGCGAACCAGCCAAGACAGAGGCATCATGGTATGCCATGCGCGTGTACATGAACAAAGTGGCGCTTTGCCGAGACCAGTTCAACCTTTTCAACAACGTGCTTAAGGATCCTGACCAGATGATAAACACATTCCCCGAAGATATGATGGGCGATGTGATGGAATATTACGCCCCCTTCGTAAAAGAGAGACAAGTAAACAGCCAAGGCAAGAAGATTGTGGTGGAGCGCCCACTCATACCCTCGCTTTTCTTCATGCGCAGCAACAAGCTACAGGCACTATGCCTGGAGCGGGAACTGCGTGGCAAGGCAAGGCTATATCGCCAGCTGGTGGACTTCGACCCACAGCCCATCGCCATTCCCAAGCGACAGATGCAGATGTTCATGATGGTATCGTCGGGCGACCAGAAGGGGCTGGAATATTTCGAGGACGGAGCCTTCAACTGGAAGAAAGGAGAACGTGTCAGGGTCATCGACGGCAGGTTCAAAGGTCTGGAGGGCGAAATCAAGCGCATCAATGGCGACCATCGCCTCATCGTGTCGATAGACGGGGTCTGTGCCGTCGCCACCACCTATATACCAAGATGTTTTCTAGAAAAAATATAAAATAATATGAAATATCGTAATTCATTGCTTTCTGGAGCTTTTTGTACGGGACTTCTTGTCCTGTCAGCTTGTGGAGCCCCACAACAAATAGCTTATTTCCAGGATTTTAACCAAAATCCTGACATGCTAATCAATCTGAAAAGTGCGGTGATCACCGCCAAGCCAACAGATAAACTCTACATCGGAGTGAAGAGCAAGGATCCACAGATCACACAGCTCTTCAGCCTTACGGGAACCGCCACCACGTCGACCGGCGCCAAGGATGCCTATTATTATACGGTAGACAGCAAGGGCAACATCGACTTTCCTGTGCTGGGCATCCTGCATGTGGCAGGTCGTACCCGAGAGCAGATAGCCGAGGGAATCAAGAAACTTCTTGTGGATCGCAACTTGGTGAAGGATCCCGTGGTGACTGTCAGCCTGACAAATCTCCACTATTCGGTGATTGGTGAGGTGGCACGCCCTGGACAGTATGAAATCGAGGACGAGAAAGTGACTATTCTCGATGCCCTCAGCAAGGCAGGCGACCTGACCATCTATGGCACCCGTGAAGACGTGATGGTGTTGCGCCAGGAAAACGGCCACCAGAAGATATACAAGATCAATCTCTGCTCGGGAAACAGCGTGTTCAACAGTCCGGTATATTACCTGCAGCAGAACGACGTGGTTTACATCAGCCCCAACGAGACCAAGGCTCGCCAGAGTACGGTCAATGGCAACAATGTCAGGAGCACGGGCTTCTGGATTAGCCTTGCCTCACTTGCCACCAGCGTGGCGGTACTTATCAAGAAATAATGTAACTGAACTTTCGCATATCAGGAAGTTAAAGGAGTTAAAGGAGTTAAAGGAGTTAAAGAAGTTATCACTCCCTACGGTCGTTCGGGAAGTTAAGAGACAATAGTCTCCTAGCTTAAACTTAGGACATTTGTCCCTTAACTTCCCTTAACTTCCCTCTAACTTCCCTCTAACTTCCCTCTAACTTCCCTTAACTTCCCTACATGCGAAAAAAACAACTTTCAAATTCAATGATTCAGAATAATCAAGCGACGATGCAGAATGCTCTGGTTCGTCGCCCCCAGCAGGCAGATGACTTCATTCGTCTGCAAGACTTAATGTATCTGTGCCTTGTGCGCTGGCGATGGTTTGTCATCTCGCTCGTCGTCACCCTGGGCATAGCCACTTATTACCTCCTCTCCACGCCGGGTGTCTATCAGCGCACGGCATCCATCCTCATCAAGGAAGACGGCAAGAGCCAGAGCATCAACAGCGATGTGGCCAGTATGTTCTCCGACATGGGACTCTCGGGAGGCAAGTCGAACGTCAACAACGAGTTGATTGCCATCCAGTCGCCAGCCGTCTTGCTGGAGGCTGGCAAGCAGCTCAAACTCGACGTAAACTACAGTGAAGACGGTACCTTCCATCCTGTGGCTCTCTATGGCAGAACGCTGCCTGTAACCGTTCATTTCTATAGCTTGAACGATATGCAGAGCGCCAATTTGGATGTAGAAGTAAAGCATGGCAACCTGTTTTCCATCGTACACGTGAGTGGCACCGACAAGGCTGGAAACCAAGTGGAATCGGACGAGGAGATACAGGGCAAGCTGGGCCAGACCGTCCGCACGGCGATGGGCCATGTATGCGTAGACCTGGCACCGGGCTATTCAGCCTTCATCAATGGACATGAGAGCAGGAAACTGCATGTAACCCGCACCAACCTCTATGCCATGACCGACCATATCAAGGCGTCGCTCTCGGCAAGCATCAGCGAGGAGAAGGCAACAGTCATCGACCTGACCTATAAGGACCAGCTCACCCAGCGCGCCGAGGACGTGCTGAACACCATCATCTCCGTATACCGCAAGAACTGGATGGAGGACAAGAACCAGATGACCGTCTCCACCTCCCATTTCATCACCGATCGCCTGGGCGTCATCGAGCGGGAACTGGGCGACGTAGACAAGGACATCTCCTCGTTCAAGAGCCGCAATCTGCTGCCCGACGTAGAGACCGCCGCACAGCAATACATGCAGAAGAGCGGCGACGTAGACAAGCAGATACTCGAGCTGAACTCACGCCTCTCCATGGCACGCTACCTGCGCGACTTCCTGACGGGCAAGGTGGGCAAGAACCAGCTCCTGCCAGCCAATATCGGCATCGACAGTCCGGGCATTGAGCAGCAGATTACCGAATACAACAAGCAGCAGCTGGAGCGCAACAACCTGGTGGCTAACTCCAGCGAGCAGAACCCATTGGTGGCTGACTATGACCAGAACCTCGCCTCCATGCGCCATAGCATCGTAACCAGTATCGACAACTTCGTGGTGACACTCAACTCGCAGCTTGCCAACCTGCAGGCAAACGAGGCGCAGACCACCAGCCAGATAGCCAGCAACCCTACCCAGGCAAAGTACCTGCAAACAGTGGGTCGCCAGCAGAAGGTGAAGGAGGCGCTCTACCTCTTCCTCTTGCAGAAGAGAGAGGAAAACGAGCTTTCCAAGGCTTTCACCGCCTACAACACGCGCATCATCACCCCTCCTACGGGCGACACCACGCCCGTGCAGCCTGTGCGCCGCAACATCATCCTCGTGGCTTTCGTTCTCGGAGTCCTGATACCTGTGGTAGTCATATTTATCCGTGAGAACATGAACACGACGGTGAGGGGCAGAAACGACCTCAAGAACATCACCATACCATTCCTCGGTGAGATACCATACAGCATCAGTCGCAAGAACAGACCAACTCTTCTGCAGCGCATCCAGTTCTGGAAGAAGCCGAAGGAGACGCGACAGATTGTGGTGAAGGCAGGCAAGCGCGACATCGTGAACGAGGCGTTCCGCGTGCTGCGCACTAACCTGGAGTTCATGATAGGTACCCATCCCGAGCAGAACGTCATCATCCTTACGTCTTTCAACCCAGGCTCGGGCAAGACTCACCTGGCATGCAACATCGCCATGTCGCTCGCCATCAAGGAGAAGAAGGTGCTCGTCATCGATGGTGACCTCCGCCATGGTTCCACATCCATGCTCGTGGGCAGCCCTGGCGAGGGACTCAGCGACTATCTCAACGGCAGGACCGATGACCTGGAGGGCATCATCTGCCATGGCGAGGAGTATGGACTGGTGGAGGATTTCGACGTGCTGCCTATCGGTACCATGCCGCCTAACCCTACGGAGCTCCTCTTCACCGACCGTCTGGGCGAGATGATCAGGCAGATGAGGGCTGAGTACGATTATGTGTTCATCGACTGTCCACCAGTGGAAATCGTGGCAGATACCCAGATTATAGAGAAACTTGCCGACCGCACCATCTTCGTGGTACGCTCGGGCTTGATGCAGCGCAGTTTGCTGGGCGACATCGAGCAGCTCTACAAGGACAAGAAATTCAAGAATATGTCGCTCATTCTGAACGGAACCAAGGCTCAGGGCGGCCGCTACGGCCACTACTATCGCTATGGCTACCACTATGGCTATGGCTACGGCTACCACTACGGCTCCGACAAGAATGGGGGGCAAAAATAGGAAAGTAGGAAATTGGATAAAAGAATAGAAAAATATGAATATATTCCGTGAGGCGTTCCGTTGGATTTGCAATCCGACGGCAAGCAGGAAAGCACCTTCAGAGAGACTCCCCGGCGGCATCGACTGGCACTGCCACATCCTGCCCGGCGTGGACGACGGATTTCAAGAGGTAAAGAAGTCGTTGGAAATGTTGTGCCTTTACGAAGGCGCAGGCATGAGGGATGTCTGGCTTACGCCTCATATTATGGAAGACGTACCCAACGGGACCACCCATTTGCGCCAAGTATTTGCCGACTTCCAGAAACAATATCAGCAGGACTTCGCCGAGCGAAACCCTGCTGACAGAAAAATGCTCCGGCTGCATCTCGCAGCCGAAAATATGCTAGATGCGCTCTTCGAAAAGCGCCTGAAGGCAAACGACCTGTTGCCGCTGGGCGAGGATGGCAAGCTCCTGTTGGTGGAGACGAGCATCTTCTCTGCCCCGATGAATTTTCATGCCCTCCTGGAGCGCATCAAGAACAAGGGCTACACGCCCGTGCTTGCCCATCCTGAGCGCTACCTCTATATGGAGAAGCGCGACTACGAGAAGCTCAAGTTGATGGGCATCAAGTTCCAGCGAAATGCGTTCTCGATAGATGGGCAGTATGGCAAGAAGGTGCAGAAGCGATGCAAGTGGCTCATGAAGCACGATATGTACGACTTCGTGGGCAGCGACATGCATCGCCTCAGCATCTACTGGCGATACTGGTAGAATTAGAAATTAAGGTTAAGGTTTGATTACTGATAACTGAACTTTCGCATATGGGGAAGTTAAGTGAAGTTAGGGAAGTTAGAAGGAAGTTAAGGGACAAATGTCCTACGTTTTACGCTAGAAAACTATTGTCCCTTAACTTCCTGAACGACCGTAGGGAGTGATAACTTCTTTAACTTCAATCAATTCCCTCACTTGCGAAACTTGAACTGAAATCTATTTGCAGCTCTGTACGCAGAATGCGCTAGCTACGGCGGTAAGTACGGTGATGATGAAATTGATCACCTTCTTGATGGTTTCTTTCTTCATAGTTCAAATTTAACATTCAACATTCAACATTAAGCATTCCACATTAAAGTGGAAATTTTTTCGCTGCATCGAAGCAAGGACACTCCTTAGGAGTCGTTCCCGGCAAGTCGCGGTGCCCTACAATCTGCGCCTGTGGAAACGTGATCTTGAGCTTGCGCAGCAGATTCCACATCGCGTCATACTGGGCGCGGGTCAGGGTGTCGGCAGGACGGCCCTCGTCGTCCAGCCCACCCTCGTAGCAGATGCCGATGGAGCAGCGGTTGTAGGGGCGGGCATGTGAGCCCACCTCCAGCAGCTTTCTGAACTGCGTGATGCTTCCGTCCTTGTGTACATAGAAGTGGTAGCCCACGGTGCGGAATCCACGCTTCTTGTGGTCGCGCATCAGTTGCTTGTCGGTGTAGTTACGGTCGGCACGTGTTGCCGAGCAATGAATTACGAGAAAACGGACGCTCAGAGGTGAGTCCATCATCTCGCCGTTCTCTGTGTAGGCGAGCAGGAGATGCTCATTGAGCACCTCCTCGCCGCCAATCGTCATCGGAAATCGATCTTGTGTCATTTTCGGTCAATTGATTTTAAAAACTAGTTAAGGGATTTGCAATCCCAGTTAAGAGATAACGGGGATATGCAATCCCAGTTACTACAGTCCTACTTCTCCCGAATCGCTGCCTGGGTTAGTGGTGGAGCCAGAGCCAGAGTCGCTCTTGTCTGTACTTTCCGATGGCGTAGTCGTTCCGGAGTCGGTGGTGGAAGACTTCTTTTTCTTAGCACCATACTTCTTCAAGTTGGCGTCGAGGTTGAGATTCACGTAGCGGAAGTCGCCCGTGGCGCGGGCTTTCATTCTCACTCCTTCGATGTTCTTAGATACGGTGAAGTCGTCGGCATTCTCTGCACCCATCTTGTTCTTGATGCTGATGTAGAAGATGGCGAGGTTGTCCAGCTTTACATTCTTGCCCATGAGCAGGAGCTCCTTGATGTGGGTCACGGCATCGATGAGGATGCCCTTGATGGTCCCGGCTGAGAATGGAGAGTTGTGACCATGCATGTGGTCGGCGAGCTCATCGAGATCTACAGTTTCACTTACGTGGGGCTTGGCGTAGTACTTGCCATAAGCCTTCACGTTCTTCTTGTTGTTGTTCTTCTTCAAATCGTACTCAATCATAAGGCTAATAAATTGTTTTATGGTTCGTGTTTCATGTATTAAAGCGCTGCGCAGTGCTTGGTTCTTGTTTACGGTTGCAAAGATACGACTTTCAGAAGAGGCTTCTGTACGATAGGGGTGAGATAGGGATACGATGGGGCATAAAACTGGAAAACTCAGTATTATGGCTCGCCCAGATACTCATAGATGAGCAGCGTCTGGCGCATGGTGAAGGTCTTCGCCAACCGTTCGTAGCCCTCTCTTTGCAGGGCCTCAAGCAGGGGCGGACAGTGGTTCACCATCCGCATCAGGTGGTTTAGTGCCACGTGTTTCGACTGCTCCGGAAAGTAGAGCTTGGCAAGCTCGTATTTCTTGTATATCTTGATCTTCATATAGAATTGACTTTTATGAGAACCGCGGTAATGATACTTAGCGTTTCTCTTGATGATACTTAGCGTTGCTGGCAATGCTGGTTAGCACTTGCCAGAACGCTGTTTACTGTTGGTCAGAACCATTCTGGCTATCCGTAGCTACGGTTCTGTACGGTTTCAGGTACGTTTCTGCGCATTCGTTTGGACTGCAGATCGCCTCGGTGTTGATTTCTCCCGGATTCTTCTCTATCACGAGCCATCCGTTGCCTTTGGCGCGGTGTACCTTCTTGAATCCCAGTCGCTGCATCACGGCGCTCAGGTTCTGGTGACTCATGTTGCGGCTCAGGGCGGGACTTCCGCCTATGCGCTCCATGATTTCCGATGAAAAGCGGAACTTTACATATTGAGGGTCGGTGTCTGATTTCGGCACCTTGTAGAAGCGCAGTATCTGGTCTTCCATGAAGTTGGAAACCATGAACATGCTGTTGTGCTCCCTCATCACGTCGATGTCGGCGGTGGTGAGCCAGTATACCCATCCCTCTTCCTGGTTCTTCACCCGATTGGTTACCTCTTGTCCCAGAGCTACAGCCTGGGCATAGACGTGCTGGTAGTCGATGGGTGTCTCCCTAGGGCTCTCGATATTGTCTACGAACCATGGTGAGTAGCGGCGGTTCTCCTCGTCGGTGATGATCTGTATGCTGTTGCTGGTGCCACAGAGGGCACCACGGTGCAGCAGTTCCGAACGATACTTGTCGTAGGGGCGGCGGATGGAGAACACCAGCTTGGTGACGTTGCTCTTGAGGGCGCTCAGCCCCTTGCCGAAGGTAGACTCCAGCTCGTCGAGGCATATGAGTGCCTTGCTTGAGAAAGCCTCCATGAAGTCCTTGTCGGTATAGTTGGCGGTTGACTCGTTGATGAAGTACTGGCGCAGGCATGGTGGCAGGATATAATAGAAGAATGTGGTTTTGTTGATGCCACCCCTCCCGATGAATATCAGGATGGTCTGGCTCACCACTCTCGGTGATACCCATGCCACCACCATCGATACGAGCCATTTCTTGAAGAAGTATCTGAACTCTTCCTGCGAGTGGTGGTAGCCAGGGCAATAGTTGATGGTTACCCGGTTGGCAAGCTCGTCGATGTAGTCGGTCTTTCCGTCCCATTTGGGCAGACTCCTGAGATATTCGTCGAAGGGATCCCAAGGCTCGCTGAAGTCGCTGTTGATGATGGCGTGCAGCTTGATGGCGCTCACTTCGAGTCCCATCTCGTCCATCTGGGTCCAGAAGGTGTTCTCTATGTTGTCGTCGATGCGGGTCCACTTATGGTATTTGCCTTTGATTATATCGCGGCTCAGCACCTCGTGAAATCCCGTCACCTCATTGTGGTGAAACTCGTATCTCATCGAGAGCCACTGCTTGATTACCTTGACGGTCGGCTTACCCGAGAAGCCCTCGCCTTTGCGGTAGAAGTGCCAGGTGCCTAGTTTCTCGGTGTGCTTGTAGCATGATTTCATCACGCTGTCAGCATCGGGATAGTCGGAACTGAAGTTGCTCTTGGCGTAGGCCATTGCCTCTTCCTTGTCTATGCCATAGCGCACGCACACCTTGCCGAAGTGGAGCACATACTCGTTGTGGGCACCGCTCTCAAACTTGTAGCCCCACGTGTCGAGTAGGTTCAGTATGTGCTGCGCTGCCTCGTCCATCGAGGGAACCCCCTTGCCCAGTGCCACCATCTTCTGGCTGTTTCGCTTGCGCTTGCTGGCACGTTTGGCATATTTCGCCTCGTTGGCCTTCTTGGTGTAGAGCGCCTTCAGGTCGTGGGTGTCCAGGCCGAAAGGCTCTGCGTCCCAATGGAAGTAGGCGGTAGGGTCGTGTGCGAGTCCGCACATCCGGGTGATGTCTGCGCATTGCTCGTCGGCAGGCACGCCTAGCAACTTACTGTAATAGCTCATCGCCTTGCGTATGATCACATCGAAAAGTTCCAGTGCGGTCACCTCGTCGTCATCTATGGGCAGGTATCTGGAGATGATGCGCAGGCCCCGTTGGCTCACGGTGATGAACCTCATCATGGTATGAGGGTCTGCGTCCGCCTTCTGTACGACCTCCTTCATCTTTTCTGCAGGAATCTTGTCGATGTCCACGGCGATCATCTGGGTGGTCTTCACCACGTTGCGCAGTTCCTTGCCCCGTCCGTCCATGAGCACGGAGGTAGTGATGCCTGGCATCATCACCTTGGTTTGATGAGCGAGCTCGCTGCTGATGCGCATGTTCTTGCGGTAGTCTTCGGTACGAGCCTGGGTCATGGCGTCGAGGGTGATGATTCGCTGCAGTTCATCAAGACTGACGAGTTGTCTGCTTTCGCTGCAGGCGATAGCATAGAAGAAAGATGGTAATACCATTTCTTGTTTTTTTTGTTGTTCTGTTGTTGCCATTTTTAAGCAAATTATATGAAGTTGTTTAAAATTGAATCATATAGATTCCGCTGCAAAGCTAAGCATAAAATTTGGCATTGAAATCAAAAAGTTCCGATTTTGGAACATAACATAAAATTATTTAAAATGTTTTTCAAAAAAATCAAAAGTGAAGTCATGGGAATCAAGGATTCCTACGACTACAGACGGGCATGATTTCTGTCCACAAGTGTTTTAATCTTTTAGTCCACAACGTGTTCTGGGCTATGCGTGAAGAACTGAAGGAAGACCGTTTTGAGGGTGGTCTTACCGAGGAGGAGAAGCATTGGGCTTCCACCAAGTCAGCCATCCGCAAGGAGTTCCTGCTGTCTGATGCGTATACCAAGAGTCTGGAGGCGATGGACCGTGATGTTTCCATCGACGACTACTGGGGCGCGATACGTTGGATGGAGTCGTTGGTTGACGAGGCTCACAGAGACGAGCTGCTTCGTCTGATTGACGGGTTGCTGGAACCATTGTCGCCGAAATGATCGATTTTTAGATTAGCAAACAAAGTGTGAAGTGTGAAGGGGGTATATGAACTTTAGCGTGAAAAGAGTGTTAAAAAGAAGGCATAACTATCTGATACCCTTTCTCTTTATCTTTTGCGCACGATGTATATACAAAAGTTCTTATACACCCCCTTCACACCCACCCAAACATATACCCCTATAAGGGGAACCGGAGGAAACGTAAAAAATCTGCGTAATCTGCGAGATCTGCGTGGTCCTCTTATCCTCGGCCGCACAGAAATCTGTGTAAATCCGTGAATTGAAAATCGGCGGCTGAAGGGAGATTTGTCCTCCGGACCCACTGACCAGCGGGAAGTAAAGCCAAATCTGTGGGACTCCCGATGTGTTAAAAACCGGAAATACCTTGGCAATTTCAGATATTTCCCTTATATTTGCAGCGTGTAAACAATAAAATAGGAGGATAAGATTATGTATATGACAAATTCTGTTGAAAGAAATAATACAGTTGTTCCATTTTGGAATGAGATAAAGAAATTGAGTAGGGAAGATAGAAGCAATCTTGTCGAACTCATCGAATTGTCTTTACAAGAAGATAATGATGACGATAAAAAGATGAAATCATTTATCGATAACTTAGACGAAACAGCAATGAAGTCCGCTGCCGATTTCGCCTATAAGGAGTCTTTGTCTCAGAAAACGATTCCTCATTCAGAGATTTTGAATGTCGTGAAGGAGGAATTAGGATGGAAATGAAAATCACCTGGTCAACATTGGCAAAGCAGCAATTGAAAGATATAGGTCAGTATGTTGCTGATAATTTTGGAGAACGTACTGCTAATAAATCTTTAGAGCGAATAGTGAAAAAGGTTAATGGCCTGTATGTATTTCCAGAAAGTGGTTCTTTTGATAAAAAATACTCGACAGATAGCTATACCGTACGACATTTAACTATTCACCCCAATGTTGTATATTATATTCAGTTTGCAAATCAGATTACAATAATGGCTGTAGCTCACGAGAAGCAATCTCCTAAAACGGTATCATCAATGATTACTCGCTTCATCGAGCATCATATGCCATAAAGTCTTCCGCTAGGCGACAGACAATCGCAACTCTGTTGCGTAAGCACTCTCAGCCAGCCCCTTAGATTTCTGTCCCCTATAAGGGGAACCGAAGGGGTCGTAAAGACTATTGAAGGATGATTTTAGAACAATGGCACAGGCTCCGCTGGCTGGCCAAAACTTCGGCAGAGCTATAGCGTCGCCAGCTACTTCATCTCTGAAATCTGTGGGACATCGATGTGTTAAAAACCGGAAATATCTTGGCTATTTCAGATATTTCCCTTATATTTGCAGCATGTAAACAATAAAAAGGTACTCGATTATGATTAGTAAGAATGTTGAAAATATGATTCCAAAGATTCAGCAATTCTTTGGAAGCCAACCCATCAAGAAGGCTTGGCTCTTTGGTTCATGCTCAAGAGGCGAAGAGAGTATGGATAGTGATGTCGATATTCTTGTAGAGTATGATCGCCAGAACTCCAGAGTTTCATTGATGAAGATTGCTGCCATGATGCTCAATTTAGAAGATTTACTTCATCGTAAGGTAGATATGGTAGAAGCCAGTCGCCTCTTACCTTTTGCGTTAGACTCAGTAAATAACGACAAGTTCTTGATTTATGAGAGAAAGAGTTAAAGTATTATTCATGGCTATTATACTGTAGATCAGGAAAGTCTTTGGGATACAATAGAATGTGATATTCCAGAGTTAAAGCCTTGGATAGAGAAATATCTGCAAGAACAACCAGAATAAAGTCTTCCGCTAGGCGACAGACAATCGCAACTCTGTTGCGTAAGCACTCTCAGCCAGCCCCTTGCGGGCACAGGCTCCGCTGGCTGACCAAAACTCTGGCAGAGCTATAGCGTCGCCAGCTACATCCTCTCGTTCCTGAGGAAAGAGAGGCTTGGTGAGAAAGGTGGAGCTCCCTTTGGCTAAAGGGAGACGGAGGGATTCGAAATATCTCTTATAATATCAAATTCAGACTATTTTTACTCAATCAATATCCAGGTAAGAATACCCTAAAAGCGATTCTTATCTGGTAAGGACTCTATGTCCTAAATTTCCGATACGAACCAATTATATAGTTAGACATAACGAAATAATATATAAAACGAGAAGTAGCTTAGTAGTGTGGGCGCTACATAATCACCCGCAACGCATCTTGCAGCTTTCTATCGGAAGACGGTTACCGATAGAGGCTCAGGATGCTATAATATAAGAACTTAATTGAGAATGTGGTTTAATAAGCAAGATTCTGACGAGTTTTATCCTCCAAAAGATGAATATCAGAGAAAATATCGCCAAGCATTTGAAGGCGTTGTAGATAAGTATCTGATTTATCATTGTGAAGATGAAAATGCCAAAATACTGATTTACATTGATCCAGAAAATGATATAGATTGGATCATGAAGCAAGATCCTTTAAATGGGAATGAAGAATTAACTAAGGAGAGAAACAAATGGCTAGCCAAACTAGACATAGCACAAGCTTCACCATGTTTGAATTTGACAGAGAAAAACATCATGAAGTTCAAGATAATGCTAGGAGCTGGTTATGAAAGTGCCTTATATGGAAATTTCGATTCTGTTCAGTCCTGCATAGATCAAGCTTTGCTTTTTCTAAAAGCCAGAAACAAAGAACAGAGTAGATACCTTATTTTGCTCGTATCAACGTTCATTGTTGTTATGTCCCTGATAGCAGGTTACTTTTGTGATGTGTTTTCTGATGAAAAAATAATCGGCTTAGAACTGGGTGTTCTTGGTTCTTATGTTTCCATTTGGTCAAGGTTTGGTAAAATGAACATGACGGGTCTAGCTTCTAAGAATATTCATTATTTAGAGGCTTTTGCCCGTTTGCTTTGTGGAGGAATCTTTGCTTTTGTAGCCATATTGTTTATTGATACAGGATTAGTTTTAAAAGATATTACAGTTTCAAACCCGTGGGCATATCATTGTATAGTTGGTTTTATTGCTGGTTTTAATGAGCGATTTGTACCTTCTATCATAGAGTCATTCACGTCAAATGTAACAGAAGAAAAAAAGTAATGATTATGAGGCGCAAACTATATTTAATTATAAGTGATGGCGGGGGAAATGCTCCTCTTCGTGGTGTTCACATAGATAAAGAAAATTTTCTGAATTTCTTCAAGTCTCCAGAAGGTGGAGCCTGGAAGGATGACGAGATAAGTGTATTTGATAAAAATAATTTTTATTTAGAAGCTCTAAAGATTAATGATCTTACGGCAAGAGTAAATAAACACCCGATAGATTTTTATCTGATAGTATTCTGTGGTCATGGATTTACAGATCAAAATCATCAAATTTTCTTTGAGGTTCGTCAGGATTTTCAATTAAATCTTGATGATTTGCTCGGAGCAGTTGCTAGAAGTCGCTGTTTAGTGATAGCAGATAGTTGCAGAGCTATATATCATTTGCAGGAAGGTGGTCGTATTGCAGATGTACGCTTGTTTAGCACAAGTGAAGATGCAAGAAATAGTGCTTATGCAGATTTATGTCGAAATGAGTATAACGACTTAATAGAGGCTACTCCTTCAACAATGCAGGTGGTTTATTTCTCTAATTTTGATAATGAAACCGCTAATGAAAATCCTCGTGTTGGTGGTTTTTATAGTCATGAGTTGTTGGCTACAGCCAAAAACAAATAGAAAAAATCAAAACTTTGCAGCAGCATGATAATCAGTCTTATTATGTGAGCATTGATGATGTTCACAGTGAGGCTGCTAGTATCGTAGCGAGCAAAACTCATAATGGACAGCATCCTGATATATATCTAAATTGCAGGTCGAAAGCGCGCTTTCCTTTTGTTGTTGTTCCACATTGGCAACTGCAATTATTAGATGACTGATAAGATTTTTGTAGATTATATCGCTGCTGTCTCATATATAAAATCGTGGGGACACCTTTACTAAAATAACAATGGAAAATAAAAGAAATACGAATGTAGAAGTCTTACGTTTAGTTCTTATGCTTGCCATTTTATGCTGGCATATATTGGTTCATGGGTATGGCTTCAAGAATTTTGGGTATGCTAATATGGAATGCTTAAGTGATGAAGTTGCAATAATTTTGGCTTCGTTACTTGCTCCTGCTACCTATTGCTTTATGTTTATATCAGGATATTATGGATTGAAGTTCTCTGTTAAAAAAGGCATTTCATTAGAACTTTGGTTAATTCAGGCATCATTGTTGACTTCTTTTATCGGTAGTTTTTTCTTTGTAAAACTTCCGATATTTGAGTTTGTAAGAGCTTGCTTCCCAGTAAGCACAGGGAAATGGTGGTTTATGACATGCTATATGCAGATATTCTTATTATCTCCGATATTGAATAAGGGAATCGATAATCTGAGGAAAAATAGTTTTTTGCTAATTATAGTTTTATTGGTAGCTAATCAAATCCTTTTTTTTCTTTGTTTAAGATTTCTCGGAGGCAACAATATTCTAGGATTGTTGACGATGTTTTTATTAGGTCGTTATTTTAATATTTACAAAATAGAAATTAAAAAGAATACAGCACTTCTCCTATTTCTGGCATGTTGGTTATCTCTTATAGGTCTGATGTTATTGGCGAATAATTATTGTAAGCATCACGTATTTACGTTGTTGAATTACAATACGCCTCTGGTTATGACTATGGCGATTACCGTGTTTTATTATGTAAAGGGAATGACACCACATTGTTCTCCAAAAATAAATACGTTATTGAAGCCTGTGCTCTTTATTTATCTGATTACAGATGGTTTATTTGTTCCTTTTTACGAATGGGTAACTTCTGTTTTGAAAGATGATATGTTGTTAGGTGTGTTGCTTGTTATAGCAATACCTGTTGTTTGCCTTTTAATTGGGCATCTGGTAATCAAATTTGTTGATTTTTTACAAAGTAAAATCAATATTCAAAAAATGGAAGAATATTTTAGGCAATAGGTAAGATTGAAAAGATATTTGTAGATTACATATTTTTATGGCAGAAAGAGAATCTAGAATAAAGAAAACATTACTAAACGCAAGGGTTAATTTTATATATTATTTTATTACCCTTATATTAAGCTTCTTTTCTCGTAAGGTATTCTTGGATTGCCTGGGAGCTGACTTTGTTGGTTTAACAGGCACTTTGCAAAACCTTTTGGGATTTCTCAATTTGGCAGAACTAGGAGTTGGATCAGCAATAGGTTATTTGTTATACAAACCTTTATATGATCATGATCAAGATAAGATAAATGAGATTATCTCTGTTATGGGATATCTTTATCGAATCATCGGATTGGTGATACTTGTTGCCGGTTGTATTTTAGCTTGTTTCCTTCCTCTGATTTATCCTAATACCGATTTTGGTATGGGAATCATAGTGTTTGCCTATTTTACATTCTTGGCAAGTACGCTGATTGGCTATTTCATCAACTATCGTCAGAATTTGTTGGGTGCTGATCAGCGTAATTATGTAGTAACAGCTTACTTTCAAACAGCAACAGTTGTCAAGACAATCCTTCAGATGGTATCAGCCTATTATACTGGGTCTTATTATCTATGGATGGTAATAGAATTAGTATTTGGTATTGGTTATTCTTTCATTTTGAACTGGAAGATAGACCAAACCTATCCATGGCTCAAAGCAGAAGTAAAATTAGGCAAGAAACTCTTTAAGAAGTATCCTGAGGTAATGCAGAAAACGAAGCAGCTATTTATTCATCAAATTAGTGGCTTCGTGCAGTTCCAGACAACTCCATTTCTTACCTATGCATTTGTATCATTGAAGATAGTGGCATATTATGGTAACTATACCTTGCTGGTGGATAAAATTATACAATTAATGAATACTTTCTTAAGTAGCATTAATGCCAGTGTGGGTAATTTGATTGCTGAAGGTAATAAACAGAAAATTATGGATGTCTTTTATGAGAATTGTTCACTCCGTTATTTGTATGCATCGTTTATTACTTTTGTTATTTACTTATTTTTAGAACCCTTTATAACAGTTTGGCTTGGGGGCGAGTATCTTTTAGGGCATGTTGTTTTAGTATTGTTATGCTTAAAGATGTATGTACAAGTTATGGCTGGTAAAACTTATGCATTTATTTATGGCTATGGTCTCTTTGCTGATGTTTGGGCAGCTATTGTGCAATCGGCAATATTCCTAGTAGTTGCCA
>NZ_JBNPLT010000004.1:0-169944 GCF_050313615.1 Prevotella sp. SGI.167
ACACGTTTCCCGTAATCGGGTATTACTTTGTAATATTATGATTTATACCGCAAAACATAGTTTTCTATACCGCAAAACATAGAGATGTGCCCCATAAAACATAGAGTTAGTCTTTTTAACTTAGTTTCAAATCGTAAGCTGCAGAAAATCGATTCTTATCACATGCCAAAATTTGGCAGATACCGAAATTCTTCGTATCTTTGCACCAGCAATCTAAGAAAACGCCTTATATGCCTGAAAACGGTTATCTATGATGACCGGGGCGGGGGATAAATGATGACAGGCGCCACTCATCAATGATGCCCCCGAAAAGGAAAGGAAACGGGGCTTCCGGGGAGATGAGAAAAATGAACCTTTTAACACAAACGACTATAATTAATTACAGCATCATAATGCGTAGCGTGAACGCAAATCTCCTGGCTATCAACCAGGCAAAGAAGGAAGGTAAGACCATCATTGACCTCAATGCTCCAACCACACAGGAGGGAGGCGATGACGGAACTAGCGGTGGCGGTTCTGCTACCGGTGGCAGTGAGAACACAGGAGGCAGCGATGTTGATATATACGTTGAAATGCCCACCCAAGTTTTTCCTTGTGGTTTGTCTGAAAGCATACCTTGAAAAACTTCTAGGCTGCCCAGTTGATATTATCAGAAAGCATCACCACCTCAATCCCTTCCTTCTCAAGGAAGTTGAAAGAGAGGGGATTGAAGTGATTCATCTGAACATTTAAACTAGAAGAGAACAAATACATGAAAATCTGAAGAATATTCCACAATGTTCAGGAATCATTCTACCATATACCTTGTAAATCATGTAATAATTCATAAAAAAGAAGACTTTTGCTTGTCTAATTCAACTTTTTATCTTATCTTTGCAATATGAAGAAGGAACAAGAACATACATTGACTGCTATCCGTGAATGCCTGGCTAAGAATATGCCACCATACGGAAAAGCGATACTTTTTGGCTCACAAGCTAGAGGTACCGCAAGGGATGATAGCGACTGGGACATTCTTGTTATCTTAGACAAGGAACAGCTTCTTCCTTCTGATTATGACAATGTTACCTATCCTCTTACCGAGCTAGGTTGGGATTTAGGCAAAGAAATAAATCCTGTAATGTATTCCGCTAAGGAGTGGCAGAAATATAAAATTACACCATTTTATAAAAACGTAGAAAAGGAAGGAGTAAGATTATGGGGCTAACAAACGATGAAAGAAGTTCTTTAGTAGAACTTCGTCTGGAAAAAGCAAAAAGATTTATAGCAGAAGCAGAGCAAATGCTTTCTATGGGATTATGGGATTTGGCAGCTAATAGGTTTTACTATTCTTGTTTCCATGCTGCTCAGGCACTATTAATACATTATGGGCTTTCGGCACATACTCATGCTGGTACTTTAGGCGTATTTGGCATGAATTTCGTTAAGACAGGTAAAATTGACAAAGAACTTGGTGCATTTTTCTCCAGAATGGAACAATTAAGAATGAAAGCTGATTATAACTGCGAATATGATGTAAGTAATTCAGATGTCGAGAATATGCAGCAACCAGCTCATGACTTTTTAAATAGCATCATCAAACTTATCAACGAAAAACAATAATGTGCAATACAACTTTCACCCGAGAGTCGTACTTTTGCCGAAACATCATTAAAGAACAACATGGAAGATTACGATAAACTTATGATTGGCGACCAATCTGTAGATGGACGCCTTTTAATTGCAGACAAAGACAGACTTTGCTATCAGGTAAAATTAGAAAACAAAGGTGCTTTTAGCATGCGTACCATATCCAAGCAATTACTGGGAGAATTTATAGACTACTATAGAAAGAACCCCGACAAAAAGGCAGAGGATGCCAGAGTAGAACTCAAAGAATTATCTAATATTGATAAATTTGAATATGGCTACAGCGCAACGTTGACAGCTATGGCAAAGATGGTTCTTGACCCAAAGAACGAGCTTATAAGAAAGGGTATCTCTACAGATTCTTTTTCTACAGAAAGTTCTTTACTTAAAGCGGCAGGACTTCAACAGATCTACTATGGTGCTCCAGGCACAGGTAAATCAAAGGCAATCAAGGATTTGACCTTTAGTGAAGACGTTATTCGAACTACATTCCATCCAGACTCAGATTACGCCTCTTTTGTAGGTACTTATAAACCTATTACAGAAGAAGTTGTACTCCGAGATTGTAATGGCAAAAAGGTTATTGATGAGGAAACCGGAAAGGTTGTAAAGGAAGACAGAATTGCCTATAAGTTCATTCCTCAGGCTTTTCTCGAAGCCTATGTTGAAGCGTGGAAAAAACTTGGTAGCAAAAAGAGTGAAAAGAGCGACAAAAGCTATAATAGGATCCACCCAGCACTTCTCGATACTCCAGATATTTTCACTAAGAATAAGGCATCAAAAAAGCAATATCTTATTATCGAAGAAATAAACAGAGGTAATTGCGCCCAGATCTTTGGTGACCTATTCCAATTGCTTGATCGCAACGAATATGGCTTTTCTGATTATCCTATCGTAGCAGACAAGGATATGCAGAAATATCTTGAAAAGGAATTTGAAGGATGGGAGATTACGAATAAAGACAAAATCAATCAGCTCTATGGCGAAGCCAATATGGTAAGCCTCATCATGAGGGGAGAACGACTTGTTCTGCCTTCCAATCTTTATATTTGGGCAACAATGAACACCAGCGACCAGAGCCTCTTCCCTATCGACTCTGCCTTTAAGCGCCGCTGGGATTGGAAGTATGTGCCTATTCGCGAAGGTCGTGACAAAGAAACCAACGCTCCTCTCAACTGGTACATCAACACGGGAGATAAGCAGTACAAATGGTGGTCATTTATCAGCAAGGTTAACAACCTGATTGGTTCACTTACCAATTCAGAAGACAAGAAGCTCGGCTATTTCTTCTGCAAGGCAAAGGATGGCGAAATCGATGCCGATTTATTCGTAAGCAAGGTTATCTTCTATCTCTGGAATGATGTATTCAAGGACTATGGTTTCGATGATAAGGACTTTCAGGATGAAGAAGGCAAGATCCTGTCTTTCGATAGATTCTATGAGGATAAGAACGGCACAACCTACGTTGATATAGCTATCGTTGAGCAGTTCTTGGAGAATTTGGGAGTAGATGAATTCATTTCTGACGAA
This sequence comes from Prevotella sp. SGI.167, assembly GCF_050313615.1. Classification (NCBI taxonomy): domain Bacteria; kingdom Pseudomonadati; phylum Bacteroidota; class Bacteroidia; order Bacteroidales; family Prevotellaceae; genus Prevotella; species Prevotella sp. SGI.167. The sequence goes on from NZ_JBNPLT010000004.1 coordinate 3,160, forward strand.
AGAGAGGAATACATAAATGCCAATGAAGATGAAGAGAATGAAGATTCAAGTAATCCAAACATTTCAAGTCCATCTTTAAAAAGGGAAAAATACTCAATAAATAATAGTGGAGCATATGGTAAATGTGCAGTTCCTTATGAAGCTATTAAGCTATACTCATCAAGTCACCCAACTTTACCTGCCTCAACCATCATTAAAATATGGTCATCACTAAATATCAAACATATACCTCATCTTATAGAAAGTGAACAGGACTTCGAAAGACGTGGACTGAACACCAAAGATGCAAAATTTAGAGATAAGGCTAAAAAATTAACTATAAATGATGAAACAGTTTATATCTCTAATCAATTTAATCCTGGGCGCATTAAAGAGTTTATTCAAAAAGTAAATGCACAAGATTGGGGTATTAACATTGAAGAAATAGACCAATAAAGACATTATGAGAATCCTCATAGAAGAACATCAGTATCAGGCTGAACAGATCAGGGATGTCCTGCACGGCATCGACGCCATGCAGGACATTGATGGCAACGTCAGCATCAACTACGTTGGGTATTACTACAATACCCAGCTTAACGATTGCGTCTTTATTTTGCCGAAAGTACTGCTCGAAGACACCTCAGAGGGCGAAAAAGTATTCGGCAAATACGCCCCAGAAAACATCGTCAACCTGAACCAGAACAACCCACTCTCTCAACAGGAGAAAGACTTCATCTATGAGTTCTCTGTCTGGATTTACCGCACCATCGAGGTTTACAACAATACCACCAGAAACGGCATTGTCTATCACCAGAAAATAGCGTGCCTCGGTAAAAGTAACAGACAAATCAACAACACATTCCTCGATATTCTGCTGGCTCTCATCGACTTCAACAAGCATAACCAGGATTTCATCTTCTTCATCCTGAAGAACATCCATTCCGGTTACAACCGCATTCATTGGTCAAAGACCATAGCCACCACAAGAGCCATTGTCTGCAAAAACAGTCCTGTTTATACCAATCCTGTTAACAGGAAGAAACAGATAAACTTCGATGAAGAATTACTGATTATTTTCTTTTCCATCCTGAACTATATCAGCGAAAGATATGGTTTCACCAATCATATCAACTGCAATTTCCAGTTAATCACAGGTTATCGTTTCAAGTCTTATCTAGATGGACTAGGAAAGACCAGACTCCTCCAGATTAAATACAAGTACTTTTCTGATAAAGCATTATATCTCTGGAAGTTATGCTATGACTTCTTTGACAACGCCAAGCGCATGAACACCCAGAAGGAACGCAAAGAGTATCTTCTGGTTAAGAGTTTCAATATCGTTTTCGAAGCCATTATTGATGAACTTCTGGGAGAAAAGAACATCCCAGCTGGTCTGAAAGAACAGGCTGATGGCAAACGCATAGACCATTTGTACACCTACCAGAACCTGATTACAAGCAAAGATCCAGAGCCTGTTTATTACATCGGTGATAGCAAATATTATAAGCTTGGTCATGCCATCGGAAAAGAATCTGTATATAAGCAGTTTACGTACGCCAGAAATATCATCCAGTGGAACCTGAACCTCTTTATGAATGACGACAAGGACGATGAAGAGCTCCAATACGACAAGCGTAACTTTGGCAACGTACCAAAGCTCCGTGATGATTTGACGGAAGGATACAACATCATTCCGGACTTCTTCATTAGCGCAAAGATGGCAGAGAATCTATCTTTCTCAGACCAGGTATCGTCAACCGACAGGGAACATAAGTGCTTCAATACCCAGCATTTCAATAACCGCCTGTTCGATCGAGACACCCTCCTAGTCTTCCATTACGATGTAAACTTCCTCTATGTCGTATCTCTGTATGCCCGTCATAATGAGCACCAGAAATTTTCCTGGAAGAACAGAGTCCGCAAGATGTTCCGGGATGAAATCCAGAAAATGCTGGATGAAAGATATGAGTTCTATCGCCTTACACCGAAAGAAGGTACTCAAGTAGAAGAATTCGTCAACAGGCATTTCAGAATGCTTATCGGCAAAATCTTCTCTCCATCAAAAGGCAATGATTATCTGATACTTGCACTCGAAAAAAACAATTCTGATGAGAAGCAAAAAGAAGAGATAATAGAGGCTACCAAGGAGAAATTTCATCTAGAGGAATTTGCCTTATCAACTAACGGCAAGATTGACTAGCGTATTATAAGATACTTTCCACTACCCCAACATCCGCTGCAGCCCAGTCGAGATTTTTCAACTCTACAGGGCTGCACCACTTGCTATCAGCATGCTCCCTTCTCCTGAACCCATCAGCCTCAGCTTTTGGAGTACATAGATAGGCTGTCATAGTTATCGAGAAATCGGGATATTCGTGATTCACGGTCACCAACTTCTCTCCTACTTCTACCGGATACTCCATCTCCTCCATCAGCTCACGAGCCAACGCCTGTTGAGGAGTTTCACCTGGTTCTATCTTGCCACCAGGGAACTCCCATTTATAGCTGATATATTCAAACTTCGTCTTGCCTTTCTGCATGCAGAGAAACTTGCCTTCATAGCAAACCACGGCTGCAACCACATTATAATGTTTCATTGTCTTATCTCCTATTTAAAATTTCATTTACTCCATCCATTGGAAATCCTCCTGCAATTCCTGCGGCAACGGATTATCCATGTGAATATCATACAATATGGAACCATTCGTCGTGGCACCCTTTCTTGGATTCTCCAAATACCCTGTTCCAATATAAGTATATGGCAGAGTAATGCCATTCTCGGCACTCACCTTTCTCACAAATACCAATACCCTTTTGGCTGCCCGCTGCAAAGCCTCATCCTTGGCAGAAATACGGGCAATACTTTCCCACTGGAAAACATCTGGCGACAAGAACTTGTCATTATACTTCAAATGTTCATACAGCGAGGCATCCTTCTTTAAACCCGCAAAGATATACATATTGCCATTTTTATAATAAGTGCCATACTGATTGTGCTTCGGATTTTCCAGTATTTTCAAGAGCACCTGGTCCTGACGATAATCCTGCCACAACAGGAAATCTTCTTTCGTTTCAGCATATCTTGCCTCATATTGCGTCAAGCCATAGTTGAGCAAATCTTGCAGATACGCATCATATTCATCTTCTCTTTCGCCACATAAATGCACTTCATCCGCTTCTATCTTCACAGCAAATCCCTCTTCCAGGAATCGCAAAGCGTGCTCCAGTTGCTCATGCCTGAAGCCAGGAATCTCCTCCTGGATATTGGCTTCTATGCGAGATAAAGAAGTCTCTCCCTCCAGTAAATTTCTGATTACTAAATACTCGTGTTCTCTTACCAAAGGCAAAAGACTTGAAAGATAGTTGATGCAAGCAATCTGCTCTTCTGAGAATACAGGCAAATCCTCTTCCTCTATGCCCTTCAAGAAGCCATAATAAGAATTGGTTTTCTTGGAACCAATCTTTATCTTCATGAATTTCAAGAGATTAGGAGCATAATCACTATTCATATAATCCATGTGCGATGGATAAGACGGAGTCTTCAAATATGCCTTGAAATTCTGATAATCCATCTTCAGATAGTTGATGCGATTGAAATTCTCGCTCTCTATCTTGTCAATGATTTCTTCTTTAGAAAGATCGTCGATATGTATCTCAACACCATAATTGTCCAGACCTAAACTTTTGAAATCATTCCTTACCATAAACTTCAAAAGTTTCTTTTCCAAGATGGAATTTCGGGAAAGACTACCAAGTGCCAAGGCTATATGAACGCTACGCTTATAGCTGTTGCCGATGAAATCGAGTATCGTAACATAAGGCTTGTTGGCATACTTACGAAGTCCTCGACCCAATTGCTGTAAGAAGATGGTACTCGATTCCGTTGGGCGCAGGAAAAGCACCATGTTGACACCAGGAATATCCACACCCTCGTTCAGAATATCTACAGCAAACAGGATTTCCAAATCCCGGTTTTCATCTTGCAAATCATTGTAGGCACGAATACGTTCACCGGTCTTGTTCTTACCACTCAAGAAAGCTGTATGATAATAATCACCCAGATTATCAGCCATCATTCTAGCATGCTGGATGTTTCTACAGAAAGCCATAGCTTTCAGTTTCTGTCCTTTCATACGATGTTTCTCTATCTGTTGATGGATAAACTCACAGTTCTCTGGTGTAGAAATCTGTGATATCATACGGCGTTCTCCTGAAGCAGTCAAGCCATAATCAACCAGTTCGTCACGAATGCCGAAATAATGGAATGGCACAATCAGATCATTGATGATGGCATCACGAAGCCGCAACTCGTATGGGATATTATTGCCGAAAATCTCTACTACATCCTGATTATCCATTCGGTTCTCGGTAGCTGTCAAGCCCAACAGGAACTCTGGCTCAAAATAGTCGATGATTTTCCGATAACTGTCCGCAACAGCATGATGACACTCATCGATGATGATATAATCGAATTCCTTCTTATCAAAGAGTTCGAGTGAGCGGCACATAGATACATTGGTAGAAAACAGAAAATCTTCTTCTGTTTCCTTTGCTTCCGCATTATACAAGCCGCAAGTTTTAGAGCCACCAAATACCTTTTGGAATGTCTCTAAGGATTTCTTCAAGATAGAACCCTCGTGCACAATATAGAGTAATCTGTCTGGGTTGAAATTGAGCGCATCAAATGCTGCCAGATATGTCTTTCCGGAACCTGTAGCAGAAATCACCAAAGCCCTCTCCTGTCCGATGGCACGGTAACGATTCAATTCTCGAAGCGCTTTGCGCTGCATATAATTAGGCTTGATATCGGAATTCGCCATATCGTAATCCATATCCCAACGCTCTATAGCAAAACTGAGTTTTGTAGAGTAATCCTTGATTCTATCCTGTGATAATTCATAAGTCTGGTTCCAAAGATTTTCAAACTCATTCATTGCATCAAGATAAGCCTCGGTATCACGGTCGCAGTTTACAACCAAATCCCACTCTATGTTTTTCAACAAAGCATAGCGAGTGATATTAGATGACCCAACAACCATCTCGATTCCATCTTCCATCTCGAAGAGATAGCCCTTGGAGTGGAATCCATTGGTAGAATAGTTTTTCTCATCGTGGAAGCATTCATCATCCAGATGGCATTCAAAATTGGGATATCGAGTTAGGCTCATAAAAAAATTCAAGGATTCTACATCCGTGAAGTTCTGATAGGTAGAAGTGATGATTCTTCCTTTGGCTCCACGCTCTACAGCTGCTTTGATATCTTTAGACAGGAGTACCAAGCCGGCTTTCTTGATAAAGCTGACCGAGAAATCAAATGCCTTGCAGCGACGCAAGTTCATCTGAATGGTTGACAGGAAGGTTGTCTCTGTATAATTTGTTAAGAATCTCGATTTCATAAGCCTTGTATTTTATTTCAAATGCAAAAGTACAAAAAAGAATTCATGCACGTTCCTTTTTCTTATGTTTTCTCACATATTATGTTCATTTTTCTAGAATTTCAATCAACATCTTCTTTCTTACAATGCAAGAATCCGACTTCTTACCATAATATTAAAAGACAATATAAGTTTCGCAATATACATGAAAAAGTTTTTTCCATATTAATGCCACATTTGCCACACTGCACATTAACTATCTGATTTACAGAAAGTAAAGCGTGGCAATAAGAGCATTTTTTATTGCCACTTATTGCCACCTAATGCCACGTGCACGAACACAAAAGCTTTTCTAACATACTAGAGAAGCAATTCTATCTAAAACGTTTGTTGATTGTCAATAAGTTACAAAGACAAAAAATATAATTGGGGACTTTTTCTAGTGGACTCAGTTCTTCACTTTTTTTCCCCTAACCTTTTCCTTACCCTCTTTTAGAAAGAAAATTCTGGAATTTCTTGGCAGATTCAATAAAAATGCGTATCTTCGCAGCAGATTTATAGAATCTAAAATAATTAATTATGGGTAGATACATCAACCCTTTTACCGATTGGGGCTTCAAGCGTCTCTTCGGTCAAGAGTTCAGCAAGGACTTGCTGATTAATTTTTTGAACGACTTGTTTGAAGGCGAGTTTCAAATCAAGGACGTAACATTCAAGGATAAGGAACAGCTTGGAGATTCTAATGATCTCCGTGGCTGCATCTTTGATATCTATTGTGTAACCGACGATGGCAAGCATTTCATCGTTGAGATGCAGAACAGATGGGTACCTTTCTTTGTGAATCGTTCCATCTATTATGCTAGTAAGGCTTTTGTCGCCCAGCGCAAGAGGTTTGATGAAGCAGGTGAGCGCACTCCTGTTTTATACCAGTTTGTGCCGGTTTATGTGGTTTGCATCATGAATTTTATGCCAAGGGGGCACGAGGTGACAAAGTTTAGGACAGACGTGGCTTTAAGAGAAAAGTCCAGCAACTCTATGTTTTCTGATAAGCTTCGTTTCATCTATCTTTCTCTTCCCTTCTTTGATAAGAGTGAGGAAGAATGCGAGACAGGTTTTGAAAAATGGATTTATGTATTGAAGTATATGGAAGTATTGGAAAGATTGCCGTTTACGGCACAGAAGAAGATATTCGATCATCTTGCTAAATTGGCAGATGTTCGTTGCTTGAGTAGTGAGGAACAGGAAAAATACGATGAAAGTATTAAGGCTGTTGACGATTACTACTCCGGTCTTTATGGCTCTTATGTTGAAGGCGAAGAAAAAGGAATAGCTAAAGGTAAAGCAGAAGGCAAAGCGGAAGGTAAAGCGGAAGTAGCCCGTAACATGATGGCAATGGGTATGCCTTGGTCTCAAATCGTGCAGTTAACTGGATTAACAGAAGAACAGCTGAAGCAACTTCAGTCGTAGTGAATGCTATCATTCTTATAAAAATCTGCCCGCGTTCATGAGCATGCTTACTCATGTACATGAGCATCCATACCCATGTACATGAGTAAGCATGACCGAAACGATGAACAAATGTGACCGTGGCCGTCGGGCAACTTTGCCCAAGGCTTCGGGCAAAGTTGGGCAAGGCTTCAGGGCAAATTTCTCATACGCAGATTATTTTCCAGGTATGTACAGCGTGACTTTTCCTGATTTAGTAGTCACTTCTTTTTGTGGGTTCCTAATTTATGCCACATAATTCATTCCGTTCCTTTCTTTCCTATCTTTCTGTGTCTATTCTCCGCAAATTTGCGGAGAATAAGCCAAATAATCTCCGCAACACTTGCAGTATTCGATAAAAATGCCTATTTTTACAGGAAAATTGCTTCTCATGTATACTAGAAAAGCTTTTGTGTTCGCACACGTGGCATTAGGTGGCAATAAGTGGCAATAAAAAACACGCTTATTGCCACGCTTTATTTCCTGTAAATCAAATAGTTAACGCGCAGCGTGGCAAATATGGCATTAATATATAGAAAAAAATAGCCCCTGATGCGTTTCTTGCATCGGGGGCTATTTTTCTAGGGGGTACTATCAGATTTTTACAAGAACGCAATGGTCAAACCTGCCATCACGATACTTACCATCGACATCAACTTGATGAGGATATTGAGCGATGGACCAGAGGTATCCTTGAATGGGTCGCCTACGGTATCGCCTACAATCGTTGCCTTATGATGCTCACTACCCTTGCCTCCGAAGTTGCCCTCCTCTATCATCTTCTTGGCATTGTCCCATGCACCACCTGAATTAGACATGAAGACGGCAAGCGTGAAGCCGGCTGCAAGACCACCGGTAAGAAGACCGAGCACACCGGCAACTCCCAAAACCAGACCTACTACGATAGGAATGATGATGGCAAGAAGAGACGGGATTATCATCTCACGCTGAGCACTGCGGGTACTGATTTCTACACAACGACCGTAATCCGGAGTTGCCTTTCCTTCAAGGATTCCCTGAATCTCACGGAACTGGCGACGAACTTCCTGAACCATTGACTCAGCAGCACGTCCCACAGCTCCCATCGTCAGTCCGCAGAACAGGAAGGCAGCCATCGCACCGAGGAAAGCGCCTACCAGAACCTTAGGATTAATCAGGTTAACCTGGAAGAAGTTGATAAAGTCGATGGTGTTGGCATTCGATGGGTCGAAGAGATTGCCGGCAGCATCCACATACTGCTTGCCATTCTCTACGGCACGAATCATGGCTATCTTAATCTCCTCAATGTAAGATGCAAGAAGCGCCAAAGCTGTAAGGGCTGCTGAACCGATGGCAAAGCCCTTACCGGTAGCTGCTGTGGTATTGCCAAGTGCATCGAGGGCATCGGTACGTTCACGCACCTCCTTACCCAGTCCGCTCATCTCTGCATTACCTCCGGCATTGTCGGCAATAGGACCATAGGCATCGGTAGCAAGGGTGATGCCGAGCGTTGACAACATACCTACGGCTGCGATACCGATGCCATAAAGACCGGTACTGATAGACTTAGCAGACATCGATATGTCAAAACCATTGGCACAGAGGAAACTTAACATGATGGCAACAGAGATGGTTACCACAGGAACCATGGTGGAAATCATTCCCGTTCCGATACCCTTGATAATCACCGTGGCAGGACCTGTCTGCGAAGCCTCAGCTATCTTCTGTGTTGGCTTGTAGCTCTGGGAAGTATAATACTCCGTAGCCTGACCGATGATGACACCAGCCACCAGACCGCTGATAACAGAGAATGAGAGTCCGAGCCAGTTCTCGATGCCCAGGAGATATAATATAATAAAGGTGGCAACGGCGATAAGACCGGCACTTACATTGGTTCCCAAGCCCAGGGAATGGAGCAGATCCTTCATGGATGCGCCTTCCTTGGTACGGACCAGATAGATGCCGATAAGCGAGAGGAAGATGCTGATGGCTGCAATGATCATAGGTGCGATAACGGCACGGAGCTGCATGTCGCTATTCATGGCAAAGGCGGTGGCACCCAGAGCAGCGGTAGAGAGAATAGAACCGCAATAGCTCTCATATAGGTCGGCCCCCATTCCGGCTACGTCGCCTACATTATCACCCACATTATCGGCAATGGTTGCAGGATTCCGGGGATCATCCTCAGGAATATTAGCCTCTACCTTGCCCACCAGGTCAGCTCCCACATCGGCAGCCTTGGTATAGATACCTCCACCTACACGGGCAAAGAGAGCCTGGGTAGAAGCACCCATACCAAAGGTAAGCATGGTGGTAGTGATGGTGATGAGGGCAGTAGACTCACCGGCATACACCGCATTAAGAACAATAAACCAGATGGCAATATCGAGCAATCCGAGACCAACCACAACGAGTCCCATCACGGCACCGCTGCGGAAAGCAATCTTCAGTCCCTTATCGAGACCGGTACGAGCTCCATGGGCTGTACGTGCCGAAGCATAGGTAGCCGTCTTCATACCAAAGAATCCCGCCAGTCCGGAGAAGAGTCCACCGGTAAGGAAAGCGAACGGAACCCACGGATTCTGCACTTTCAGCACATAAGCCATAAAAGCGAAAACAATGGCAAGCACTACGAAGACAATGATCACCACCTTGTACTGCTGCTTGAGGTAGGCCATTGCACCTTTTCTAACATGTGCTGCAATCTCTTTCATTCTCTCGGTTCCCTCGTCCTCTTTCATCATCGAACGGAAGAAGAACCATGCCATTCCCAATGCAACAACGCTGGCTATCGGGATGAGCCAAAATACTAATGGAATGTTGTTCATAATGGTATGTTTATTTGGTTTGTAAATCTGATTGTCAGTTGTTTTGATTCTGCAAATATAGTTTTTTAATCCGATAACTCCAAATAAAACAGAGGAAAAAATCTTTTTCTGAAAGAAAAATTTGGTAGTTACTGAATAAAGCCGTAACTTTGCATTCCTCAATGACAAAATACAAGAAATAGATTAGTAATTAAAAGCAATATGAATAATCATACAACATCCATTGCAACGAATAAGAAACATCATTACCGGGAACTGCTTTCGATAGGATTTCCTATTATTATCGGACAACTAGGAACCATTATTCTGGGATTTGCTGATACGCTGATGATTGGTCATCACAGTACACCTGAACTGGCAGCAGCAGGATTGGTGAACAATATCTTCGGTCTCGTCTTTGTATCCTATATGGGATTCACCTACGGACTCACTCCTATCATCGGCAAGCTTTACGGAGAGGAACGCACCGACTGCATCGGACAGAAGGTTCGCAACTCCTTCATTGCCAATATGCTGACGGGAGCCATTTTTACGGCTGCTCTCATCCTGCTCTATCTCAATCTGGCACATATCGGACAGCCGGAAGAACTGCTATCGCTCATCCGTCCCTACTTCCTGGTGAACCTTGCCTCGGTTCTCTTCATGGGTATCTTCTTTACGATGAAGCAATTCCTGGATGGTATCGGAAAAACCAAGGTGGCGATGTGGGCGATGATAGGCGGAAATGTGGTCAATATCCTCGGCAACTGGGTATTGATTTACGGTGTGGCTGGTTTTCCGGAACTGGGTTTGCTCGGAGCCGGAATCTCAACCTTGGCAAGCCGCATCCTCATGGCTCTGGCAATGGTGAGCATTGTGATTGTCGGCAAGGGATTCAGAGAATACAGACACGACCTCATCCATAGTTCACTTAATAAGGCAGACTTCAAGGAGATGAACCGTCTGGGCTGGCCGGTAGCCTTACAGTTGGGAATGGAATCGGCAGCCTTTACGCTGAGTTGCGTGATGGTAGGCTGGCTGGGTACTATCCCGTTGGCAGCTCATCAGGTAATGATTACCCTCTCCCAGCTCTTCTATCTCGTACTTTCGGGTATGGCAGCAGCGCTGGCAATCCGCGTGAGTCACTTTATGGGACAGAAAGACTATGCTGCCGTACGCCGCAACGCCTACGATGGCTTCCGTCTGAACCTGCTGTTCTCTCTCTGCATGGGAATTCCGGTATTTCTGCTTCGCCACCAGATAGGCGGTTGGTTTAATGACAATGCCGAGGTACAGGCGTATGTGTCGGTATTGATAATCCTGATGATGGTATATCAGTTTGGCGATGGTTTGCAATATACCTTTGCCAATGCCCTTCGAGGTATCGCCTGTGTAAAACCTATGGTGCTCTATGCCTTCATCGCCTACTTCGTCATCTCACTTCCATTGGGCTATACCCTCGGTTTTCCTTGCGGCATGGGCATACTGGGCATCTGGATTGCCTTCCCGTTCGGCTTGACGATAGCAGGCGAAATGTATCGTTGCCGATTTGAGAAAGAACTGAAGAAAATAGAGCAAAGATAGGATAAGAATATACGATTTTACCACGAAAATGAGATTTTTTGGTTCAAAAGTACATTTTTTATTGTAAAAAGCTTGCTTTATATATTTTTTTCATATATCTTTGCTCCCAGTTAGATATGAAAAAATACCTAATACTCTGAATCAACAGAGATGAAGGCTTATCAACAAACAACAGTATTAACAATTAAAAAATTAGAGATTATGAAGAAATTATTGGTTATGGCAGCCATGGTGCTGTCTTCAGTAGGTGCTTTCGCACAGCAGGCTGCTGGTACAACAACTATTCAGCCTAAGATTGGTTTGAACGTTGCTACAATAGGTGATAACGACTGGAAGGCAGGTTTCGCTGCTGGTGCTGAGTTGCAGTATCAGTCTACAAGCAACTTCGGTATTGCTGTAGGTGCTCTCTATTCTGTACAGGGCTTCAAGGCAGAGGACGTAAAAATTGCAGGTATGACTTTTGAAGGTGGAAAGTGGAACCCTGGCTATATCAATGTGCCTATCACTTTGAACTACTATCCTGTAGCTGGTCTTGCTCTCAAGGCAGGTTTGCAGCCAGGTTTCCTGGTAAACAAGGACGATGCTGAAGACGTTAAGACAGTAGATCTCTCTATCCCTGTAGGCCTCTCTTACGAGTACCAGAACCTTGTTTTCGATGCTCGTTACAACATCGGTGTAACTAAGGTTTTTGAAGACGTCGATCACTACAACAACGTAATCCAGATTACTATCGGTTACAAGTTCGCTCTCTAAAAAGCAGCGACTTTAAAATAAGACAAAAAAGAATCCCCGCTCCTCATCATGAAGAGCGGGGATTTTTTTTGGCATATCTATTTAAACTTCACTTAGAACATTCTTCCTCCTGGATGGCCACCACCGAATGGGCGACCATGGAAGTTAGGACGACCGCCAGGACCTCCAGGGCCATCAAATCCACCCTTGCGTGCCTCCTTGCCTCCAAAGAGATTCAAGCGATAAACCACATGGAGCATCGCATAGCTGTTGATGGCATTATACTCGGTATCCGTACGGGATGTAGCCGAGATAGCACGAGAGAAGGTGCTCTGCTGACGAAGAAGATCGTAGAACTGAAGCATGATGGTAAGAGGCTTGCCCTTCAGGAAGCCCTGAGAGAGCTGCGCATTCCATACAAACTCATCGGTGTTCATACTACTGTCGTTATAGCCACGGCGACTGTTGATAGAGAGACTTGAGTTCAGGCTGGTTCCCCAAGGAGCTGTAAGCGTCATGCTTGGACCATAAGAGAACTGCCAGGTCTCGAGGTTGCTGGTAGGCTGAAGCTTGTTCTTTGCCTTATTGTAAGTAAGCGTACCATCGAGCGAGAACTCAGCCCAGTCATTACGATAGCTGAAAGAAAGATTCTGACGCCAGGTGATACTGCGGGTAGTATTCTTCTGAGAGTCTGATTTCTTGTCAAGACTCAGATAACTTACATAGTTATTGTAATTGGCATGGGCTCCAGTATTGATGTTCCATACACCTGCACTATCGATAGAGCAGTTGAACATGAAGGCTCCCATCGCATTCCAGTTTCCATTGATATTCTCTGGTCGGGTGATTCTTCCACCAGTCGTCTCATCGTATGTCACCTTATTGCTGATGCTATTGTTGGTGGTAGAGAAGTTGACGAAAGTCATGATACCCTTATTATGGTTCTGCACGAAATTGTTGTAGAACAATCGGAAGTTCTGAGTGAACGATGGCTTCAAGCCTGGGTTACCCATCGAAATGTTCAACGGATCGCTGTTATCCGTGATGTCGAGCAACTGAGAGATGCTTGGCTGAGAGGTTGTACCACGATAGTTGATTCGCAGGTTACTCATCTTTGAGAAGCGATAACGGAAATCGAGGGTTGGACTCACATTCACCACATTGCGAACGGTATCTACATGCACGCCCTGATAATCCTGGATATACTTAGACTGCTGTGGCTGAACCATCACACCAAAGTTCAGGTTATACTTCTGACGGATGAATCGCATCATCACCTGGATATCATGGTTATAGTTACGATACTCTGAGAAGCGACTCAAATTATCATCCCTATAGTCATTGAGATGACCGGCAAACGGATTCAAGTAGCTGTCCCAACCGCGATATTCATGATCACCACTCATCGCATACTTACTGAAATCGTAGGTGCTGCGGTCGCTCTTGGAGTAGCTGTAAGTAAACTTATAGCTGAACTGCAGGAAGGTAGCCTTCCAGAGCGGCTCACTATAGGTCAACTGTCCCGCATAACTGTAATTCTTCGAAGGAGTCAGGTTATAGCGGTTGGTCTGATAAGTAGAATCCTTACCCTCCGCTGTCTGCACAAGATAGAGTTTTGCATTGTTGAGCGAGATGCTTTTGCTGTCATTATCAGTATATTTGGCATCCACACGGAAGGTGATGTTGCGTCCCTTGTTGCCCAACTTGCGGTTTACCTGCAGCATACCATTGATATTGTTATTATCAGAGTAGGTGATGCCGTTGGTCAACTGGCTGTTTACCATAGCCTCAGCCTTCTCCATCTCTTCGATACCTTCTTCAGAAAGAGGATCTTTGGTAGTGATGGTATAAGGATCCTTGTTATAGGAAGCCGACTGGCTACCACTCAAGCCATCGCTGGAACTCCAGGAGATGGAAGGACGGAAGAGGATATTGGTCATGGAATCAGGCATCCACTCCAGACGGATGTTACCATTCCAGCTGTTGCTGCGGGAATAGCTCTGACTCAAGCTGTTACTGAAGGAACTGCTGGTACCCATAAAGTTCTCGCTGGAACGGCTGCTCCATACATCGCCATCGCTGTGGTTCCAGCGGAGAGAGGTATTGAACTTGAACTTGTCTTTCAACTCATAGTTGTAGTTGGCGCCTATCATCTTGCTGGCATTCAAACCGTTGGCACCGCCCCAGAATCCTCTGCCAGGACCACCGCCGAATCCACGGTCACTGGTATTATTGGCATTGGCAAAGAGCATGAATCGGTTGTTGTTGGCGAAATAGCCACCCATACCACGCATATTATAGCGGTTCTTGTTACCCACACCCAGGTCGATATTGGAAATCACACCCTTATTCATCCCCTTCTTCACACCGAAGTCGAGCACGGTCTGTTCCTCACCGTCATCAATACCAGTCACCTTGGAGAGATCGCTCTTCTCGTCGTATGCCTTGATCTTATCAATGATGCTGGTAGGCAAGTTCTTCAGAGCAGTCTTGGTATCGCCCGTCATAAACTCCTTGCCGTCTACCAGGATTTTCTTCACTTCCTTACCGTTGATCTTGATGGTACCGTCATCGCTGACCTCTGCACCCGGCAGACGCTTCACGAGTTCCTCAACCACCGAACCTTCCGGTGTGCGGTAGGCTGCCGAATTATAGACGAAGGTATCCTCCTTCAGACTCACCTTCTGAGCCATGGCGGTTACCACGGCACCTTTCAGCATGATAGCATCAGCACCAATGACCACATTCCCCATTGCCAGATTCTTGTCTTCAGAAATCTGGATTCGCTTAACGGTAGGCTTGTAACCAACACTGGTAATCTTGAGGAGATACTTGCCATTAGCCGGGGCATTGACATGGAAGAGTCCCCGCTCATTAGAAATGGCACCCGACACGTATGTACTGTCGGTTTTGAGTAGTTGAATCGTTACTTGCTCTACAGGGTCCTTGGTATCGCGGTCTGTTATCTTACCGCTAATCAAACGCTCTTGAGCTAAGGATGCTATTGCAACGAGCATCAACAGCATCGATAGAATTGATCTTTTCATTATTTGTTGAATGTTATTTATTATTTCTAAATTGTATATAGACTTGCTTTTATATGATTAGACCCGATTAGAGCGCAATTGTAAAAAACAGATGCACTTTTTGGGGCATTTTGCTTCATTTGACGAACGAAATGTATCAAGGTTTAAACTTTTATTGATAAAAAAGTGCTTATTTATTTTGTTTTGTCTTCATTTTAACGTACCTTTGCAGCCAAAATAGCCGTGGCGTTGTCCTTTCGGGACTTCCCAACGGCCCTATATAAATTCGTCTTTTTTAAAAACGTTAGTAAGTTATGAGTCAAAGAGTAATCATATCAACCCATCTGGAGAGCGAACTGGTAACCGCTCTCGCTGAGTGCGAGCACGACAAGCTGTTTGTGCTTACCGATACCACGACCCAAGAGCTGTGTCTGCCAGTCATCAAGAACTTCTATAGCCTGAAGCACATACAGGTAATCACTATTCCTGCAAGCGACAGCCATAAGGACACCGAAAGTCTGATGATGGTATGGAAGGGACTGCAGGAGGGTGGCGCTTCACGCCATTCATGCATGATTAACCTGGGAGGCGGTATGGTAACCGACCTGGGTGGTTTTGCGGCCAGCACCTTTAAGCGTGGCATCAACTTCATCAATATCCCTACTACCCTGCTTGCCATGGTAGATGCATCGGTAGGCGGAAAGACCGGTATCAACTTCGGTGGTTTGAAGAACGAAGTGGGCGTATTCAACGACTCTAAATACGTGATTCTCGACACAGAATTTCTGAAGACTCTGGATGCCGAGAACATCTGTTCGGGCTATGCAGAAATGCTGAAGCACGGCTTGATTTCTACCGAGGCGATGTGGGAGGAACTGGTAAGCTTCGACCTTGCCAACCCAGACCTGAAGCAGTTGCAGCGCATGGTGGGCGACAGCGTGAAGGTAAAGGAGCGCATCGTAGAGCTGGATCCTCATGAGAAGGGCATCCGCAAGGCTTTGAACCTGGGTCATACCTTCGGTCATGCCTTCGAGAGCTGGGCTTTGAAGCGCAAGCCTATCCTGCATGGCTATGCCGTAGCATTCGGTCTCATCCCTGAGCTTTATCTCAGCGTGGCTAAGACAGGATTCCCTACAGACAAGATGCGCCAGACCGTTACTTTCATCAAGGAAAACTATGGTACGCTGAATATCACCTGTGATGACTATGATGAGCTCATCGAGCTGATGCAGCACGACAAGAAGAATCAGAATGGCATCATCAACTTCACCATGCTTGGCGGTATAGGGGATATCCGTATCAACCAGACAGCTACTACAGAAGAAATCAAAGAAGCACTCGACTTCTTTAGAGAAGGATAATATAATATGGCGGGCTATCAACCCGCCATTATTGTATCCTTATGCCAAACAGCATCGCTTTGGCTTTCCGGTTTCGGTAAGCGGAACATGCTCTACATATCGGAATTCCCTTGGAATCCAATATTTATGACTTTTAGATTCAGATGATTTATTTGAATCATCTGATTTACCTGATAAGAGGCGGCGGACAGTCGCCTCTACTTTTTTTATATCCTCATCCTCTGTCAGGAGGACTGCGATTTCTCCAAACTTCCCGTCTTTCTTCTTGGCTATCATGAAAGGTTTTTCCAAATGAGGTTTCAGAAAAGCCTCCACTTCTTCTATCTGTATCTTGATGCCACCACTACAGATGACATTGTCTTTTCTGCCCTTGATGCGGAAACGGAGTTTTTCCACCTTATTATATATATAGGGTTCTATCTCCACGATATCATTCGTTACCAAGGTTTCAGCACAAACCTGAGGGGCATCAATGACAAGACAGCCTTCTTCGGTCCGACTGATATGAACGCTATCGAAAGGCTGATACCATTCGCTTGCCTCATCACCATTGATTCGCCTCAGAGCAATATGAGACAAGGTTTCGGTCATGCCGTAAGTGCTCCAGATGGCGATATTGCCGGGAAATGACTTCAGTTCCTTCTCTAAAGCTGCATCAATGGCACCACCACCGATAATCAGATGACGGATATGGCAGAGCCGTTCCCGCTCCTCAGGAACCTGCAGGGTATTATATACCTGCATCGGAACCATGGCTGCGAAAGTAATCTCTTCATTTACATCTTTCAAAGGATGCCCACTTGGAGAGACAGAAATAAGATGGAGATGGCGCTCAATGCTTCGTACCACCACCATCTTACCGGCAATATAATCAAGCGACATACAGAGCAGAGCGCTATCACCTGGCTTCAATCCAAGGAAATCACAAGTGATGCGGGCTGAGTTGAGCATTCGCTTCTTCTCTACCATCATCGGTTTGGGTTTTCCTGTGGAACCACTGGTATGTACAAGCACCCGGTCGCTATCGTTATTCCATTCGGAAAGGAAATCTTCTAATGTCATTTTCAGAATTCTTCCTAAGTTATTTTACGACAAATAATTGATCACCCCGAATCTCCAAAGGCATTGGGATGTTATCGGTAAAGAGCTGACCGGTGCCCAGACCTTGCGGCATCTGGACATTAGGACCATATACCTTGGCAGCATAATGGGCAATGGCATGGAGACCGATATTGCTCTCCAAAGCCGAGGTAATCCAACTGCCGATGCCACGCTGGTTAGCCAACTCAATCCACTCGTTACATCCATAGATTCCACCATGAAGCGAAGGCTTCAGGATGATATACTGAGGGCGGACGGTATCGAGCAAAGCCTGCTTCATACTACGGACATTCACACCAATCAGTTCCTCGTCCAGGGCGATAGGAAGCGGTGTTTCGCGACAGAGCTGAGCCATTTTAGACCACTGATGCTGCTTGATAGGCTGCTCAATGGAATGGATATCATACTTAGCCAAAGCCTCCAGCTGACTCATCGCATTCTCCGGCAGGAATCCACCATTGGCATCTACTCTGAGTTCTACCTGATCACGGGTATAGACATCACGAATACGCTTGATAAGATTGAGTTCCTTAAAGAAATCGATGGCACCAATCTTCAGTTTCACACAATGGAAACCTGCCTGGAGCTTCTCCTCCAACCGAGCCAGCATCTCCTCATAGGTGCCCATCCATACCAGTCCGTTGATGGTAATGCCCTCTTCTCCTCGTCCGAAAGGAGAGTCGAAGAGATTGGCCAGGTTCTCCATTCCAGCTGGAACAGAGACACTTACTCCCTGCTTCTTCGCTGCATCGAAGCACGAAGCAAAGGCTGTTTCCAGTCCGAAGGTGATGCTAGGATAGGCACGAATCATATCGTAAGGGATGCGTCCCATCTGTTCCACTATCTGGCACACCTGTCGAAGGGTAACAGCATATTCCGGTTTGGCATCGCAACTCAAATCAGGGAGCGTAGCACACTCTCCCACTCCTTCTATCCCCGGCATTTCATCCGAAGTAAGAGTCAGATAATAACTGTGTCTCGTGGTATAAACTCCACGAGACGTGCCTGCTGGCTGCTTAAAGTGGAGCGTGCGCTCCGAGATTTCTATCTTATACATTCTTTATATCTATATATCAATACAATTGAATTCTTCACTCTTCGTTCTTCACTCTTCACTTAACTTACTTCTTCTGCTTCAAGTCATACAGATCCTTGCGGCGATCACGAAGATTTCGAACGGCACCGTAGGTATGAAGCTCGTTCAAGAGGTTCAAATCTACATCTGATACGAGAATCATCTCAGTATTAGGTGTTGCCTCCGAACGCTTGCCATCGTTAGGGAAGGCGAAGTCGCAAGGGGTGAATACAGCACTCTGGGCATACTGGATATCCATGTTGTGAACACGGGGCAAGTTGCCCACACTACCTGCAATGGCTACATAGCACTCATTCTCGATGGCACGAGCCTGTGCACAGACTCTTACTCTAGAGTAAGCATTCTGCGTATCGGTCATGAATGGAACGAAGAGAATCTGCATACCATCCTCTGCCATCAGACGGGAAAGTTCAGGGAACTCCACATCATAGCAGATGACGATACCAATCTTACCACAATCGGTATCGAAAGTCTGGATATGGCTACCGCCACTCAATCCCCAGCACTTCTGCTCATCTGGAGTTACGTGAATCTTCTCATACATATCCACGCTACCATCTCTACGGCAAAGGAAACCGACGTTATAGAGGGAATCGTCCTTGAGATAAGGCATACTACCGGTAATGATATTGATGTTGTAGCTGATGGCCAGTTCACGGAAACGGTCACGGATTTCTTCTGTATATTGAGCCATCTTGCGGATGCTCTGTGCCTCACCCAAATCATTGAAACGTGCCATCAACGGCGCATTGAAATACTCAGGGAAGAGAATGAAATCGCTCTTGTAGTCGCTTACGGAATCCACAAAGAACTCAACCTGTTCAAAGAGGTCATCTACCGAAGCGTATGGGCGCATCTGCCACTGTACCAATCCGATTCTTACGGTTGGCTTGCGGTCTACGTAGGAATCCGTAGGTGGCTGATAGTAGATATTATCCCACTGCAAGAGGGTTGCACAGTGTTCGCTCTCCTCATCACTAGGAAGATAGTTGCGAATCACACGGCGTACGTGGAAATCGTTGGAGAGTTGGAAAGTAAGAACCGGGTCGTAAATCTCACGGTTTCTTACGTGTTCGATATACTCCTTAGGGCGCATCTTGTCGGCATACTTATGATAGTTTGGAATACGACCACCAAACATGATAGCCTTCAAGTTGAGCTTCTCGCAGAGTTCCTTGCGATACTCATACATACGACGAGCCAATCGCAAGCCACGATAATCTGGGTGGATAAATACCTCAATACCATAAAGGATATTGCCGTTTGGCTGGTGGGTATTGAAGGTTTCATTGCCTGTCACCTGAGCATAGGTATGGTCGCCTTTCACCATATTATAGTTGACAATGATGGAGAGCGCACAGCCCACAATCTTATCGTCAACGATAATAACCACCTGTCCCTCAGGGAAGATTGTAATGAGTTTCTTAATTTGTTCTTTTGTCCAGAATACATCTGAGTCTGCGTAAATACGCTTAAATGACTTGGCAAGCTGGTCATAATCCTCCATGCGGAGGTTGCGCATGCTCACCTTTTCGATTTTTCGAGTTGGTTCCATAACAACTGTATTTTTATTATTATCTAAATCCGGGTGCAAAGTTACAGCAATTTATAGATACGACAAAGAGTTTTCGTAAATAATTGATATTTACGAAAACTCTTTTCATATATTTTGCTGTAAGAAAGCCTTTTGGCTTAGAATTTAACGCAAAAACTTGGCATCTTCCTGCGGTATTGCCTCGTCATGATCATCGAGATAGAGCAACTTTACCGGATGATATTTATCACTTGCCACCGAGTATTCATCCTGACGATAATGGGTCTGAATGCCACCGATGCCCAACATGGTATGAAAAGCCGAAAGACTGCTCTGTACCTGTTTTGACCGATTTTCTCCCAATGCCTTCAATATATCCGGATATTGTTTACTGAATCCTTCAGAAGTCCAGATGATGAAAGGCACATGCAGTTCGTAATCCGAAGCCTTCGGGGCAGCATGAAGGAAGAGGTGGCGATCATCATCGAAGATATTCTCTCCATGATCGCTGGTATAGAGCATCGCTGATATAGGCTGACCATATACCCCATCCGTCTTAGTCTGTATCCCCTCCCATTTCTGCAGACGTTCAATGATACCATGCAGGATATAATCGGTATATCGGATGGTATTATCATAGGCATTCAAGAGGTCACGCCGATTCTCCGACTTTGCCTCACTTCTGCTATCGGGCTTGAAATAAGCGAAACTACGGGGATAACGCTCCTGATAATTGAAGTGAGAACCATAGGTATGAAGAACCACGAAGAGCTTGCGATAACGGTAATGGGCAGACGAGGAAGCATCAGCCTTGGGCAATATCTCATCCAGTTTCTGCAACAAATCCTCATCATAATGATTACCTTGCAAAGCATCCTCTTTCTTCAGAAAATAATGTTCATCAGCCTGTTCTCCCAAAAAATCGATAAACGAATGATTTGGCAACTGGTTGCTGATAAACACAGTATAGAATCCGGCTTCCTTAAAGGCCGCCAGGATGCCTTTCTCATGAAAAAGGCGCTCAAAATCCTCTGCCGATGCAGCAGACAGAAGCATCGGAACACTCTTATGAGTAGTATTGCTCTGAGTTGTCACATTCGGGAAAGCTTTGATACCCTGCGTTTTGGAGAGCAGTGGATTGGTATCACGAGGATACCCATAAAGACTGAAGTTATGGGCACGAGCCGTCTCTCCTACCACCATTACATACACCTCAGGTGCATAGAGCGAGCGCTCACTTTTAGCCTCAAACTTAAAATTACGGCTTGCCTCCTTATAATTCTCTGAAGCAGCATTGCGCTCAAAAGCCAGATAAAGGTTGTAACAGATATTGACGGGATAAAGCTGATTGCGCATACGGTAATCATCCACCATCAGATAGCTTGCCAGCAGACAGAACAGTCCTATAGCCCCAATCTGCATTGCCCAATGGCGGACTCTCTGCTGGAAAGAAACCGACAACCGGCTATCTCTTCTGATAATGACACCCCCCAGGATAAGCAAGGGCAAATAAACCACGAAGACACCAACCACGGCAGGAGCCAGATTATCGAGCAGCTCCATCGCCTCACCGGGATTGGTAGTTACGAGATTCAAAAACATATCTACCGCTATCACTCCCGTTCCGAAAAGATAAAGCAATACCAGCTGGAACGCAGCGAAAAAGACAAAGATAAATGCCCACCATATCATCTTACCAGGACGCTTAGCCGCAGAAAAGAACAACATATACAGCGACAAAGGCAGCAACACATTGACACCACATGCCCACGGAGTCAAACACTCGGTATAACACAAGGCTATATTAGGCAACAACAATGCCACCACGGCATAAGCATACAGAAATTGCCCCGATGACACCTTATTATATATATAGGATAAACGATTCATTCTTCTCTTGTATTAAAATGCCTCATTGATATTAAACAGAAAGCCAGACTGTCCCGACTTACCAAATCCATAATCCAAACGCACATTGACATTCTTCTTAAACTCCCATCGGTAACCCACACCAACATTAGGCAAAATCCGATTACTGCGCAATTCAGAGAATTTAGGAAAAACGGTTCCAGCTCCAGCCCAAACCACGATGCCATTCCGTTTCCAAACATGTTGGCGCAACTCCACCGTAGCCTCCAAGGAATGCTTGTCACGGTAACGACCCTCGTAATAACCACGCATAGAGCTGGTACCACCTAAATTGGCCATCATACCCCATGAAGGATTGCCGAAATTGAAATTTGCTCCTAAATCTTCGGCAAGAACCGTACCCTCTCCCAACTGCTGATAGCTGTCAAAGCGGAATTTTGTGGTACTGAAGGCATAATCATTTCCCATAAATCGAGGGCGGAACATCTGCTTCAGATTGAGATAGATGCCCCGATGCGGATTGGTAAGATTATCACGATTATCATATACCAGCGATACACCGGCTCCCACATTCCATGTATGGTGATCCATTCCATTCAGTAACTCCGGACGCTCAATGTGCTTACCAATTACATAATCATAACTAGCCATCGGACCAACATAGAAATTGTCTGCCACCCGGAACAGGAAAGCAGCCTCAGCCTGTGCCTGCCATCGTTTCATGTCGCTCTTATTGTCATCGTTATCACCCATCTCATAACCTATTCCCCAGAAATCAGAAGGGAAAGAATAGAAATAAAGACGATAATCTATGCGATAACGACCACGAGGTGCTATATGATTTCCACGAACACCCAACATATAGAAACCTACCGTGCTCACATCACCGAAAAGCGAAACATTGGAAGGAGGAAGTAGGGTATCATTGGCGTCTGAACGATAAAGACCTGCCGCTACCATTCCTAAGCCAAACTTCGTATCAGAAGCATAGTGAGGACCTCCGATGATACTGAAGTCAAACCGCTTATGCTCCTTGTTTTTGTTGGCATCATTAAAATAGTCAAGAAATCGTGTCATCCATGATTTTCTGGCATGCCGGGTTGTATCCGCCATCTGCTGTGAGGGGATTGTATCTTGCGAAAATGGCTCAAAGGCATAACAGCCCAATGCCATCATCATGACTAGTATTGTCAGAATATGCTTCATAATGTCTATAATCTTGATTCTACATGTGATTTTTACTCGTAAACCAATGCCACATTATCTATCCACAATGTATTACCCGGTGTACCGATATAGGCTCCACCATGGGATGAAGAGAACTGCAGGATAAGATGCGTAGGCGTCTCATGATTGCCCGCCCATCCGGTTTCCCTTACCGGCACACTTTTTCCCTTGCTGTTGCGGGCATAGTCGGTAGAGCGAAGTCCCATCGTAGCAGCATCATAACCAGCCATGTGACGGATATCGCCATAATGAATGGTATAAGTAGCATCATTCACCCATCCGTTGGTACTTTTTCCATACTTTACTACCATCGTGCCCACTCGTTTGGCTGTGATGTTTCCCTGAGCATCTTCATGGCGCTTCTGCAAATAGAGTACGGCAATGGCATAGTCGCGACCTGCTACAGTGGATGCTCCACTGAATCCATTCTGCTTGATACGGTTAGCTGATTGAGGCATATATGTTTTATAGTCAAATTGTACTGCCTTAGGACGTGCAGTGAACGGAATACCCCAATTGATGGCTTTCGGACCATCTTTGGTACTCGTAATCGGTTCACGTACATCACCCAGGAAAAGGGAACCTGCTGCCAGAACCTTGATATTGATAAGTCCAAGCACCTTCACTTTCTCTATATGGGTTTCCAATTTAGCGCAATATCCATTGCCACGCTTGTCACGATAAACCGAGTTATTGGTTTTGTAGATACCCGAAACATGTGCCAGAACATTGGATGATCCCCAGGGGGAACCACCCTTGTTGGTATAAGGAGTATTACCATTGAGGGTCATATTAGGTCCTACGGCATAGATGGTTTTCTGATTTCCACCAATGATAGCCGACTCCTTGATGTTTCTAATCACCCAGTGATCCATGTTTCCATATTTTAATGGAACTACCTTTTTCTGTCCTTGTACAGGAAGGCTAGATAAGGATGCCAAAGCTATTGCCAAGCTAAATACTATTTTTTTTTCCATACCAGTTTATTTTATTTCATTTCTGTTTTATTCCTATTCAATCTAAGAGAAATTCACAAGACTTCAATGATAGGATTTGCAAAGATAGAAAAATATTCTGTACTTTTCAGTTTTCCGGAAAATAATGATTGAAAATTAAGAAATAATAATAGATTTAGTCGTTTTTTATCGTATAAAACAAAAAATCCTGCATTTGACTGAGTGGCAAATGCAGGACTTTATGTATAATAATATGTATCAATTATCGATTGGAATACATGTTGTCGTAGTACTTTTGGTAATCACCAGAGGTTACGTTGTCCATCCATTCCTGGTTATCAAGATACCATTTTACGGTTTCCTCGATACCCTCCTCAAACTGGAGAGATGGCTCCCAACCCAATTCCTTCTGCAACTTTCTAGAGTCGATGGCATAACGCATATCGTGACCCTTTCTGTCTGTTACGTAGGTGATGAGATCCATATCCTCGCCTTCCTTTCTACCGAGCAATCTATCAACGGTCTTGATAACCACCTTGATGATATCTATGTTCTTCCACTCGTTAAAACCGCCGATGTTGTAAGTCTCGGCAATCTTGCCCTTGTGGAAAATCATATCGATGGCACGGGCATGATCCACTACATACAACCAGTCGCGCACGTTCTCACCCTTACCATATACTGGCAATGGCTTGCGATGAAGGATGTTGTTGATGAACAGCGGAATCAACTTCTCTGGGAACTGGTATGGACCGTAGTTGTTAGAGCAGTTGGTCACGATGGTTGGCATACCGTATGTATCGTGGAAAGCACGGACGAAGTGGTCTGAGCTTGCCTTAGATGCTGAGTATGGAGAGTGAGGATTGTACTTGGTAGTCTCCAGGAAGAACTCCTCGCCGTAAGCCTCGTGGTTCTTACCGCTGGATGCCTTGGTAGTGAAAGGAGCAGAAACGCCCTCAGGATGAGTCATCTGCAAGGCACCATACACCTCATCGGTAGAGATGTGGTAGAAACGCTTGCCCTCGTAACCCTCTGGAAGGCTCTCCCAGTAAATCTTTGCCGCCTGGAGCAGAGACAGGGTACCCATCACGTTGGTCTGAGCGAAGGTGAAAGGATCCTTGATACTTCTATCTACATGACTCTCGGCAGCGAGATGGATGATGCCATCCACCTTGTAGTCCTGCATCAGCTTCAACATCTGGTCGAAATCGCAGATATCGCCCTTAACGAAAGTATAGTTAGGCTTGTCCTCAATGTCTTTGAGGTTAGCCAGGTTACCTGCGTAAGTCAACTTGTCGAGGTTGATGATGTGATACTCAGGATATTTGTTCACGAAAAGTCTTACAACGTGTGAGCCGATGAAACCAGCACCGCCCGTGATAATGATATTCTTCATTTACTTTGAACTTTGAAAATTGAACTTTGAACTTTATGATTCGTTTTTTTGAGCAGAAGCTACTAAAGCTTCTAACTCTTTATTATTTTGCTTCCGCCAATTCGGCGATACACTTCTTCAAACTGTCAGTCCAGTATGGCACCTTAAAACCGAAGGTCTGCTTCAGCTTGCTCTTGTCGAGCACAGAGAAGTGAGGACGCTTCACTGGGCTTGGGAACTCCTCGCTGTAGCATGGTTGAATATCGCAGGTGTTGCCGCTGAGTTCGCAGATAATCTTGGCAAAGTCAAACCAGGAGCATACACCCTCGTTAGAGAAGTGATAGATGCCGGTCTTGTCAAGTTGGTTGGTCTCGATGATGTGAGAGATGACAGCAGCAAGGTCACCGGCATAAGTAGGAGTACCCACCTGATCGAATACCACCTTCAGGGTGTCGTGGCTAGCCGTGAGACTCTGCATGGTCTTCACGAAATTCTTTCCCCACTGAGAGTAGAGCCAAGCAGTGCGAATAATGATATGCTTGCAGCCCGTATCCTCGATACTCTTTTCACCCGCCAATTTGGTCTTACCATATACACCAAGCGGATTGGTTTCCCAATCTTCCTTACAAGGAATATTCTTATCGCCTTGGAACACATAGTCGGTACTAACATGAATGAGGGTACCATCTACTTCCTTCATTGCCTGAGCCAAATTGCCAGCCGCAGTATTATTAAGTAAATTGGCTAAATCAAAATCACTCTCAGCCTTATCCACGTTGGTATAAGCTGCACAATTAACGATAACCTGAATATCATTCTCCTTTACGCTGGCACGGATAGCGTCAAGATTAGTGATATCCAATTTCTCATAGCCTTCAGCCACATCGGTGAAGACAAACTTGTGATTGCTTCTTTTGGCGCAAATCTGCATTTCATGACCCAACTGGCCATTAGCGCCTGTTACTAAAATATTCATTGGTCGTTAAATATTACCTTTTAATAAAACTATGTGGCAAAAGTACAGATTATTTCTGAGATTCCCAAAAAATAGCAGAGGAATTTGTATTAATAATATATAAATAAGGTGTAAACCCTAAAAATGGAAAATGAAGAAGACAAAAAAACCGCCAGAATCTTTCACAAGAGCCTGACGGGTTTAACCTAATACACTAATTTTCTTTTCCCTTAGATAAACTAAAACCTGTTTTTTATTTAAATCAACATACTAAATCAACAAAAGGAATATTTACCTTAGAAGACTTGAAGTGGTAGTATAATAACTACTTTTTTCTTTTTTCGATTGCAAAGATACTACAAAAAATCTACAGTTGTATCCCTAAGTAGCAGAAAAGTAAATGGAAAGTAAAATTCCACCTTTCTAACTTGTTTTAAATCAAAAACTTACAAAATTAACCATTTTTATCAAAGTAAATACTATAATACCATTTTTTATTTGTATCTTTGCAACACAAAAACGACAAATAGACTAATTTTATCCTTTTCAGACTACAATTATGTCATTTACAAAACATAAACAGAAGATGAGACTATTACTAATACTTCTTATGCTTATGATGCCACTGCTCGCTCAAAGCAAAACCGACGAGAAAAAGCTCCTTGAGCGTATCGACTACATGATTGATAACGACAAGCATTATCAAGATATCAAGGAAAACGAGCTCAAACATCTGAAACAGGTAGCCTTTGATGCAGAAGATGACAAGACCCGACTCCTTTTCCTTGACAGCATATACCGTGCCTACAGCGCCTACCGCTACGACTCGGCATACGCTTACATGCAGCGTGGACTGGAGTTGGCACAGAAGATCAACGATACCTATTATATAACTCTCAACCAGATTAACCGGGCGTCAGTACTCTCGGTAAGGGGATTCTATGACAAAGCCGAAGCTCTGCTCGAATCACTCCATCCCGACACGATGCCCTACAAGCTGAAGTTATACTATTACTATACCTTCGCCTGGATCTATAATTACTGGGAATCATACGCCCAAAACTCTGATTACGCAAAAGAATTCCGCACCCAAAGGAAGCATTACATGAATCTCTTGCTCCAGAGTTTCAAAGAAGATAGCAGAAACACCGTCTACTACAATTATCTGCTAGGCGAAAACATCTATTTGAATGAGCCTACCAGCAAGCAGTCGCTCTACCATTTCATGAAGGCAGTGAAGATGTCTCCAGCCAAATCACGCATCCATGCCATGTCGGCATACGGTGTCGCCAGATATTACAAACTTACAGGTAACTTCGATCTCTACGAGAAATATCTCGTGGAAGCATCTGTGAGTGATGGCCTATGCCAGCTCAAGGAAACGTTAGCCCTGCAGAAACTTGCCTACTTTCTTTTTAAAAAGGATGCAAGCAACAGTAAGAGAGCTGCCAAATACATCCAGCACACGATGGAAGACGCCCAGTTCTTCAACAACCGACTGCGCATGATGGAAATTTCCAATATCCTTCCAGTCATTGCTTCTGCCAACCAGCAGGCTGCCGAGAAATCACGTACCCGTTTCCTCTTCGGCTTCATCGGTGTTAGCGTAGCACTCATCATCATCCTCATTCTCTCCTTCGTCAACAACCGACAGAAGAACAAGCTGAAGAAAAACAAGCAGGAAATAGAAGAGCAGAACGAGAAACAGAAAGAAATGAACGCACAGCTCACCCAGCTGAACCAGCAGCTGATAGAAACAAACATCAAGCGAGAGACCTACATGCGACTCTTCATGGACATCAGTGCGGCATATATCAGAAAATTGTCAGATTACCGCAAACTGGTGAACCGAAAGATCAAGGCTAACCAGACTGCCGACCTGCTGAAAACCCTCAACACCCACAAGATGGAAGAGGAGGAGTCACAGATGTTCTACAACCGCTTCGACAAGGCGTTCATGGAACTGTATCCCGGTTTCGTGACGGAGTTGAACAAGCTCCTGCTGCCAGAATGCCAGCTGGAACTTCCTACTGCCCACACCCTGACCACGGAAATCCGTATCTATACATTGATGCGACTAGGCATAACCGACAGTCAGGAGATAGCCACCCTGCTGCATTATTCCACCCAGACCATCTACAACTATAAATCGGGGATGAGAGCAAAGGCAAAGAATCGCGAGACTTTTGAGAGCGACATCAACCGTCTCTGCCATATTATATAATAAGAAGTTAAAGGAGTTAAGACAACAGTCTTTTTGGCGTAGATTTTAAGCAGCAAGACATACGTCTTAACTCCTTTAACTCCTATAATATGCGACTAATCGCGATGGATAACCGTTCCGTTTGCCTGATGCGTAGCAAGAACCAGCACCTCTGCTATCTGCACATGTTCAGGAGCAGAAGCTGCATAGTAAGCCACGTCAGCCACATCATCACCATTCAAAGGAGTGATACCACGATAAACCTGGTCAGCTCGCGCATTATCACCATGGAAACGGACATTAGAGAAATTGGTTTCTACCAATCCAGGTTTCACATTGGTTACACGCACCTTGGTATGTGCCACATCAATACGCAACCCATCAGAGATAGCTTTAACGGCAGCCTTGGTGGCACAATAAACATTGCCTCCGGCGTAAGCAGCATCTCCTGCCACACTACCAATATTGATAATATGACCATGATTACGTTTAATCATGCCAGGCACAATCAGGCGAGTCATGGTAAGAAGTCCCTTGATATTGGTATCAATCATCTGATCCCAATCCTCAAAATCACCTTCATACTCCGGTTCCAGACCACGAGCCAATCCGGCATTATTGATCAGCACATCAATATTGCGCCATGCATCAGGAATATAATCTACAGCCTTCTTTGCTGCCTCACGATTACGGACATCGAAAGCTAAAGCCAAGACTTCAGTGCCTTCTGCCTCTAATTCCTTTTTCAGGATTTCCAACTTGCCAGTATTTCTACCAGTGATAATAAGATTGTAACCACCTCTTGCAAAGCGGCGAGCGCAACCTTCGCCTATTCCGCTTGTTGCACCTGTGATAAGAGCTATTTTATTCATTTGCTTTGAACTTTGATTTTTAAACTTGTTACTTTGAACGTTGAGCTTTGAACTTTGAGCTTTATGATTAGTAAAGCATATGAATTGGCTTTCCCTTCGGCCGCCGAACGTTGTTTCTTCACTCTTCGTTCTTCATTCTTCACTTAAAGTATCAGAACCCTCACTTCTGCATTTGCCATTTTCTCTATCTGATTCATCGGGCGTTTGAAATAGACACTCTGAATCGCCTTATTGATGATGCCATGTCCCACTGCCAGAATAGTCTTATCGGGATAAGCAACCTTGAGCCAGGTAAGAAAATTCTGAGCTCTGGACTTCATCCTTTCCAAAGTTTCTATATTATCAGGCCAATCCTTTGGATCCTTAGGCAAGGAAGGAATGAACTTACCCGTAAAGTCACCCCAATCCCGCTCTCTCAGCAATGGAGTGGTAACGATATGAGCATCAAGCTCCTCATCTGTCAGATTACCAGTCAGAGAGAGAACTTCTATATGAGGACGGGCAATAATCTTACAAGTCTGAATACTGCGATACAGATCACTGGAAACGAAGGCATCAATAGGTTCGTTTACCATCTTCCTGGCAACCTCCCCAGCTTGCTCAATACCTTTCGCATTCAGCTTGCCCGGTGTCTGCCCCTGCATGATCTGAGCAGCATTATCCACGGTCTCACCATGGCGCACAAGATATAACTTTGTCATAGCTTATAGTTTTTGCTTACAAAATTACTCATAATTGGCGAAAATAAGGAATAATTTGCGTTAAATAAATCATAAAAATCATGCTTTCTCAATTTTCTTTCGTATTTTTGCATAAAGATTAATATAACATTGCAAAATCGTTTTAAAAAAGATAAGTATGAAAGTAGTACATAGTTCTTTGTTTCGTGCCGTCTGCGCCATCATCATTGGTGTTTTACTCATCCAATACCGCGAACAGACAGTCACATGGATTACCATCGCTATCGGTGTGTTGTTTTTCCTTTCAGGAGCCATCTCCCTCATCTCCTACTTCAGCGCTAAGAGAACTGCAGAGAAGATGCAAGGCCAGATGCTTTCTGACGCCAACGGCAAACAGATTATCGGAATCAAGCCCAACTTCCCTATCGTTGGTTTGGGCAGTCTGATTCTCGGCATGATTCTGGCATTGATGCCAAATGTATTCATCGCATGGCTGATGTTTATCCTTTCGGCAATCCTGATCTTGGGTGCCATCACTCAAATGGCAAATCTGGTAACAGCTGCCAAGATGGGGCGTGTGGGCATCATCTACTGGCTTATGCCTTCAGCCCTTCTGCTCTTGGGTATACTGGCAGTCATCAAGCCTTCTGCCTTAGCCTCAGCCCCATTGCTCATCATCGGTTGGGCCATGTTGGTATACGGTGTAGTAGAATGCGCCAATGCCTTCAAGATTTCCAACAACCGACGTAACTGGCAGAGAAAGAACAACCAAAAGAACAACATCGTAGTAGACTCAGATTCTACCAGTACCCAAAACGAAGAAGTTACTTTTATTGAATAGAAAACAAAATAGCCTCACAAGTATCTTCAAACTTGCGAGGCTATTTTTATTATTTTTCTACGAGTCCCTCTACATAGCGACAAAGGATACTAATACCCTTTTCATTCTCACCTCCCTGCGGAATGATGATATCTGCATAACGCTTGGTTGGCTCGATAAACTGCTCGTGCATAGGCTTAAGAACCTTGAGATAACGGTCTACGACCATTGATACCGTTCTACCTCTGTCTATCGTATCACGCTGAATATTACGAATCAAGCGTTCATCAGCATCGGTATCTACAAATACCTTCAGGTCCATCAAGCTGCGCAATTTCTTATCCACCAAGGTCATGAT
Source organism: Prevotella sp. SGI.167 (assembly GCF_050313615.1). Taxonomy (NCBI): domain Bacteria; kingdom Pseudomonadati; phylum Bacteroidota; class Bacteroidia; order Bacteroidales; family Prevotellaceae; genus Prevotella; species Prevotella sp. SGI.167. Next base: position 34,537 of record NZ_JBNPLT010000004.1, read on the forward strand.
ACCCTCAATAATCACTACCGGCTTTGGCTCTACAAGAATCGTCTCCGGTTCACGATTGCATTTGAGATAACTGTAAGTAGGCTGCTCTATTGCCTTGCCTGCACGCAAATCAGCAAGCTGCTGATGCAAGAGTTTCCAGTCGAAAGCCGACGGATGGTCGAAATTAATTTGATGGCGTTCCTCTTCCGTCATATGCGAGGTGTCATTATAATAAGAGTCGAGCGGCACCACTGCTACATAATGCGGCGGCAGCACTTCTACGAGTTTCTTTACTACTGTTGTCTTGCCAGAACCTGTACCTCCAGCAATACCTATCACCGTTACCTTATCTATCTTTTCCATTTTCTATAAGATTTCTTCAAACATTTTGCGATAATACTCAGCCTTTTTCTCCACCGCCATCGGATAAGCCCTGGAACTGGACGGCATGCGGTAAAGCCTAAGCTGACGAGTTCCGACAGTAAACTCAACAAATTCTCCCATCTTGGGAAGCGAACGAATGCCAAAATGGTCAGAAAAGACCTTGGTGGCAAGCTGTCCTGCCGTAAGAACCGCCTTACATTCGGGTAATCTGGCAAGCATACCATCCAGATCAGAAGGCTGCACAATTTGCAAGTCTTTATCAGAAGCCGTATTCTTGGTTCGAACCACCTGTTGGGCGGTATCATAGATAGCAACTCCTTTTTCTTTCAGAAATTCCTTGATGGCATCCAGCCTATAAGTCTTATGTTCCACATCTACGAAATGGAATTTATCTCCGAAGTAAATCAGTCCGAATATTCTCCACATGTCGTTCTGGAAGTTAGGATAATACCAGGGCATGCACCATCGCTTCTCTGCGGGTGGAAAGGTACCGAGCATCAGCAACTTGGCATTGCCCGGTAACCATGGTTCAAAAGGATGTTCTTCAACCATTTTATTTTTTCTCCTTCACCAAATATAAAACTACAGGCAAGTGATCACTGTAACCGTTGAGCCATCTGCCACCCGCTTTGGTACGCAAAGGAGCTCCCTTGTACTGTCCTTCCTGCTGAATCAGATAATCTCTGCGGAATACGTGGTGCTTCCAATACTTCAAGCTGCTGTAATCCTTGTTCTTAGAATCCTTATTCAAAAGACTAGGCGAAAGCACAATCTGATCGAAAAGGTTCCAGGAGCCATTATAGAACAAAGTACCCTTACCCTCCTTAGCCAGGATATTATACCATGGATTATACATATCATCAGGACCAACCTCAGAGATTTCTGCCTTTGCTTTCAATACCTTGTGCATACTCTCATTGGTAGGATCATCATTCATATCACCCATCACAAAGACCTTCATCCCAGGATTTAGGCGGAGCAGAGAATCTTTCACAACTTTCGTTTGACGAGCACCACTCTCGCGATAGAACGGTCCAGAGAAACGGCTAGGCCAGTGACATACAATGACAGCCACATCATCACCTCCCATTTCACCACGTACGGTAAGGAATCCGCGAGTCATGAAAGCCGAATCCTTTTCCAATTCCTGGACATAAGGAACCAACTTTACATTCTTGACAGTGAAAAGTGCTGGATTATAAATTAAAGCACAGTCAATACCACGCTTATCAGGACCCTCAACATGACAGAATTGCATATTGCGAGCCTTCAAAGGAGGTTGAGCTGTAAGATCTTTCAAGACGTTGGCATTCTCCACCTCGGCAAGACCAATAAATGCACATCCCACGTTAGGCAGCACATCAGTACCCATATCAGCAAGGGCTCTGGACATATTCTTCAATTTGTTGGTATACTTCATACCATTCCATCCCTTGGCAGGCAAATATTCATAATCATTCTTACCCGCATCATGACAGGTATCAAAGAGATTCTCCTGATTGTAGAATCCAACAGCATATACCTGAAACTGTTTACCACTAGAAGCCTTTGATTTCTTCTGGGCAATAGCACCCAAACTTATAAAAAGCAAGGCTGCCAAAAAAAGCATTTGTTTTCTCATACCACCTATTTTTATATTAAAGTTATATACTTTTTAGTATGCACACAGCACATAACTGTGCGATTTTGTTGGGCAAAGATAGTACAAAAACCGCAGATTTCCCCATAAAAATGAATATTTTTTCAGAATTCATTCATTTTTAACTAAAAAGACTTTCTTTTTCAAAAAATTATTTGTTACTTTGCAGCATTAAAAACAAATTTATAATTATCTTGAGGCAAGAACCTTATAAAGGTACCGTCTATAAGTAATTATTAATTCTTAATAACGATAAACTATGCAAAAGAAAGTAAACTTAGCAACGTTAGCACTCTTTTCCTGTACGCTTGCTATGGCTCAAAATGAAAAAACAGAGCAAAACATAGCACAGGGTCTTGACGAGAATGCTTTTACCTTCTCAGAGGCACAGTTGGGTGAGGACGATGACATGTCTTCAAATGTCACCATCCTCAATTCAACCAGCAACGTTTACGCCAGCAAGGCAGGTTACCTGTTCTCGCCCGTCCGTTTCCGCTATCGTGCCTTCAACCAGAAGTACAATGATGTCTATATTAATGGAACAGCCATGAACGATATGGAGACGGGACAGTTCAGATTTTCCAACATCGGTGGTTTGAACCGTTTCTCCAGAAATGTAGACTTTTCTTTACCTTTTGAAGCCAACAATTACTCAATGACAGGTATGGCGGGTTCAAACAACTACGATTTCCGTGCAGGAAGCATGCAGGAAGGTCAGTATGCCAGCGTGGCTGCTGCCAACCGCAACTACACACTTCGTGGATTATACACCTATGCCAGCGGTTTCAATGAGAAAGGTTGGGCTATCACTGCCGGATTGACCTATCGCTGGGCAAACCGTGGATATGTAGAGGGAACCTTCTACAATGCTCTCTCCTATTTCTTCGGAGTACAGAAGAAATGGATGAACGGTCACTCACTGAGCTTCTCTACCTGGGGTAACCCTACCGAAAGAAGTACTCAGGGAGCATCTACAGATGAGGCTTACTGGCTTGCCAACGACTACTATTACAACCCATACTGGGGTTATCAGAACGGGCACAAGAGAAACTCACGCGTAGTGAACGACTTTGCACCTTCTGCTATCGCTACATGGGATTGGGACATCAATGACAAGATGAAGCTCACTACCTCACTGTTTGGCAAATACTCGATGTACAAGAGCACCAAACTCAACTACAACAACGCCGAGAACCCTCAGCCAGACTATTGGAAGAACATGCCATCGGCTAACTTCTACGTATGGGGCGACTTCAAGAACGGTAACAATGCTTATAACTGGGACAGCTGGAACAACGCTGTAAACTACTGGACAGCAAGCAAGGCGAACAGACAGATTGATTGGGACCGTCTCTACTATTCTAACCAGCAGGCTGCTAAGAATGGTCAGGAAACCATGTACTATCTGCAGGCAAAGCATAATGACAACCTCAATGTAAGTTTGTCATCAACCCTGAACACCAAGTTGACCAAGAAGTCTAGCCTGGCTACAGGTCTCGTGCTTGGCACTAACAGCAATCGCCATTATCAGACCATGGAGGATATGCTCGGCGGAACCATATTCCACAACGTAAACTCTTATGCTATCGGTGATTATCCTATCACAGACCCACGTGTACAGTATGACCTTAACACAGCTGGTCCAAACAACACTGGTAAACTTGTCTATGAGGGTGACAAATTCGGTTACGACTATCGTATCGATGTAAACAAGGCGAACCTCTGGAGCACCTATACCAGCGAATTCTACCGCATGAAGGCAATGTTGAGTGGCCGTATCGGTTATACAGGCATGAAGCGTCATGGATATATGCGCAATGGTATGGCAGCCAACAACAGTTACGGCAACAGCGAGACAGCCAACTTCCTGGATGGAGGTATGAAGGGAAGCCTGAATGTAGACTTAGGCAGAGGTCATGCTTTCAGCATTGGCGCTGGCTACGAATGGCGTGCCCCTATGGCTAATACTGCATTTATTGCACCAGAAATCAACAATGATTTCGTAACCAATCTCAAGAACGAACGCATCTTCAGCTCAGAATTCAGCTACCAGTATCGCAATGCATGGCTGCATGCCAACTTAAGCGGTTACTATAGCCGTCTGGAACATGTTACAGAGTGGCAGAACTTCTACAACGATGATGAGAACTCATTTACATACGTAAGTATGACCGGTCTGAAGAAGGAATACTATGGCTTGGAAGCTGGCTTGAAGTTCAAACTCACTTCATGGCTCGACCTCAAGACCTTGGGAGCTATCAGCGAGGCAAAGAACATCAACAATGTAACAGCCAACTATATGCTCTCTAAGAGTGCTGAGGTTTATACCGACAAGGCTTACGTTCTTGACATGCGAGAGAGCGGAACTCCACTCACAGTGGGAAGCATCGGTCTGAGCACACATCTGAACGGATGGTTCATCGATGTGAATGCCAACTACTATGACCGTATCTACCTCTCTTATTCTCCTAGCTACCGCTACGAGAAAGTGCTCAAGAACCGTCAGTCGGCTCACCAGAAGTATCCAGAGATATTCCCGGCAGTAGTTACAGAAGATGGAAACAGCTGGTTGCCAGAAGCTGTAGCACAGGCTAAGGGGCATGGCGGTTGGATGGTAGATATGAGCATCGGCAAGAGCATCCGATTGAAGAAGGGCTCGCTCAACTTCAACCTCATGATTACCAACCTCTTCAACAACCAGAAGATGGTTACTGGTGGCTACGAACAGAATTCACGTTCAGGCTATACGCTCACCACAGACGGAGAGGTCAACAATGTTCGTATTTATCAGTTCTCAAAGAATCCTAAGAAGTATTACGCATTTGGTACCAATGGTATGTTCCAGATAGGATACCGATTCTAAAAACAATATGACAATGAAAAAGATAAAATTCATAGCAATGGCCCTAATGGCAATGACGGGAATGATGCTGGCATCATGTATGGGTGACAGCTACGCTGACCCAGATATGGTCGAGACTATCCCTGCTGCGCCATACGGTAACAACCTGCTTAGGGAGAAAAACGTAGTTTCCATTGCACAACTCAAGAGCGATTATAAGACTACCATCAATGGTGGTGGCTACAAGCTCATTGATAAGCCGATGATGATCAAAGGTTACATCACAGGCAATGACATCAGCGGCAACCTCTATCAAGAAGTTGCTCTTCAAGACGAAACGGGGGCTATCCTCGTTGATATCAACGCAGGCGGACTGCATGGTTATCTTCCTGTAGGACAGGAGATTCTCATCGACCTCAACGGTCTTTACATCGGTGGCTATGGCAAGCAGGCAAAAATTGGCGGTATCTATACCAACCTGAAGACGGGGGCTACATCTGTAGGAAAGATGGACCGCCCTACCTGGCAGAAGCATTTCAAGCTTCTTGATGAAGCTGATGCCAGCAATGTGAAGGCCGAGATTTTTGATCTCACCAAGGCTACTGATGCTACTTACCTTGAAGAGAATGCAGGCAAGCTGATGACCATCAAAGGCGTGAAGTTCAGCAGTGCAAACGGAAAGACTGTTTGGGCAGCTAATGACGAAACAACCAACCAAAACCTGAAGGATGCAGAGTCAGGTCAGTGGATCAGTTCAAACACAGTAGTAGTAAGAACATCCGGTTATGCCAGATTCGCCAATGCCATCCTGCCTGATGGTGCTTTCGACATCACCGGTATCTTCACCAGATATAATAATGTATGGCAGATCATCATCCGCAACACAGATGATCTTACCCCTGTTGTACTCGACAAGAGCGGAACGTTGGAAGATCCTTATACGGTAACCAAGGCTCTTGAAATCATCAATGCCGGTACCTTTACAACAGATAAAGTTTATACCACTGGTATCATCTGCGAGGTAAACGACATCGACACTGGCACCTACGGCAACGCCACCTACTCCATCTCTGTGGATGGCAAGGTAGCAGAAGGCAAGACACTGAAGGTGTTCCGTGGCTACAATATCGGTGGTGAGAAGTGGACCGAGGAAACCAAGGGTACTCTCACTGTAGGCAAAAAGGTAGTTATTTTGGGAGCCCTGACACTCTACAACGGCGTAGCAGAGATCAACTCGGGCAACCAGCTCATCAGCATCAAGTAAATTACACCTTAATTATATATAGTAACACCAATAAAAAAGACAACAATATGAAAAAGTATATATTTTCAGTTTTGATGGCGGCGATGGCTGCCTTCACATTCAGCAGTTGTGAGGATGTACCAGAACCTTACACACTGCCTACTCAGCCTGAGACTCCAGGAGAGACAGATCCTAACCAAAAGGGTTCTGAAAGCAATCCATATACTGTAGCAGAAGCTATCGCCCTCATCAAGGCAGGTACAGCACCTTCTACAGCTGTATGCGTAAAGGGTAAGATTACAGCCGTAACTTTCTTCAACGAAACCTATAGCAGTTTGTCATATAACATCGCAGACGAGGGTTCTTCAGATGTTATCGAAGTATACTCTGGCAAAGGCAAGGATGGTGCAAACTTCTCTTCCAAGGATGACTTGAAAGTTGGTCAGATCGTAGTAGTAAAAGGAATCGTCAAGGCATTCACGAAGAATGATGGCACTATTGTCAATGAAATCGACAAGAACAGCACCATCATCTCTATCGAGAACGCAGGAACTACAACTCCTGATACTCCAGCAACTGGTAAGGGTTCTCTCAGTGACCCATACAACGTGGCAGAAGCTATCGCAGCCATCAAGGCTGGCACAGCGCCTACTACACAGGTTTACCTGACAGGTATCATCTCAGATGTTGCTTTCTATAATGAGAAATACAAGAGCATCACCTATTACATCTCAGACGATGGCAAGAGCAAGGACATGCAGGTTTACTCTGGTAAGGGACTGAACGGCGCAGACTTCGCTTCTAAGGAAGATTTGAAGGTGGGTCAGAAGGTTACTATCCTGGGTAAGATCATGAAGTTCGTTGATAAGAATAATAACGAAATCATGGAGGTTGACAAGACCAGCTCTATCGTTAAGATTGAAGGTGAAGGTACAGGCGGCGGTGAGGTTAAGCCAGACCCAGAACCAGATCCAAACCCAGGCGAAGTAGCAACAGGGGAGAATGGCGGCTTCGAGACTTGGGCAGATGGTAAGCCAACCAACTGGAAAACAGCTTCTACAGCAGGCAATGCTACCCTTTCTCAGAGCGAAGACGCTCATAGCGGCAAGTACTCTGTAAAAGTAGGCGGATCTGCTAGTGCGAACAAGCGCTTAGGTTATAAGGAGATGACTCTCAAGGCTGGCAAATACAAAGTTAAGTTCTATGTTAAAGCCGTAACAGAGAAAGGCGCTTCTGTCCGTCCAGGTATAGTTCCTGTTACAGATGGAAAAGTAGGCGATTATATATATGGTGAGTACGTTAACGAACTCAAGAATACAGAGTGGAAACTAGTAGAGCAAACACTCACTATTTCTGCTGACGGCACATACTGCTTCGTCATAATGAATGCAAAGAAGCCAGGCGGTGATGTTCTCATCGATGACTTCACTGTAACATTTGGCAGCACAGCGATTATCAAGTAATTCCCCTAGTAGATATTATGTATTAGAAAAAATACTGATCCCCATCGTCCTCTACACAAACAGAGGCGATGGGGATTTCTTTTTCTTATCCATCGAAAACATAGTTGGCAGGAGAAACGCAAGCCCGCCAGGCGACAAGAGGAAACGCAAGCCCGCTAGGCGTTCCTGCGGATTTGAAATCCGCAGACAAAAAAGGCTCGACCACTTTAATGCGGATTTGTAATCCGCTTCAAGCGAGAATGCAACATCAAGACCTGGGGATATGAAAAGCCTACGGCTGCGGATTGCAAATCCGCCGGAACGCCTAACAGACAACATCGCCTGGCATAACTTTAGAACCTACATATTATGCTCTTTTCCAAAATATTTCTTAAAAAGAAGAGGAAAAATTTGGTGGATTCAAGAAAAAAGTGTAATTTTGCATCCTGAAATTGTCAACAGGCTATAATGGGCATGCCCCGATGAGGGACACGATATGATGCGAAAGCATCCCCATGACGTCTATTTTTAATAACCAAATAAAAATAAAAAAGAAAAAATGAAAAAAGGTATTCATCCAGAGAACTATCGTCCTGTAGTATTTAAGGATATGTCTAATGGCGATATGTTCCTCTCACAGTCTACATGCAAGACAAACGACACAGTAGAATTCGAGGGCGAAACTTATCCAGTTGTAAAGATTGAAATCTCTAGCACTTCTCACCCATTCTATACAGGTAAGAGCAAGCTCGTTGATACAGCTGGTCGCGTAGACCGCTTCATGAACCGTTACGGTAAGTTGAAGAAGTAATATATATACCTTTTTCATAAGGATATATTATTATCGAAAGATACAAAGTGCGTTCCAACGTAGTTGCATATACGTAGGAATGCACTTTTTCTCTTCTTATACATACAGGAAATCACTTTTTAACTTCTTATTCTCTGAAAAGTAATCTCCTATTATTATAAAGAAAGTAATCTATAACTTAAAACAATTACGAGAAATGAAACATTCTAAGTTACTTATCCTCTCACTCATCGCGGTGATGACCTTCTCAGCCTGCGGTACTGATGATACTCTTCAGTTTAACTTTCCTGACAAAGAAAATAACGGCGGAGGAAACAATGGTGGTGGAAATACTGGCGGCAGCACCGGAGAATCTACCGATAAGAATAACACCAACAAGAATGTGGCAACAGATAAGATGCCAACCGTGGTAAAGAACGCCATCAACGGCCTGGAGTTCCCAAAGCTCAAGAGCAACGGAACTAGCTACGCCATCGTGCACATGGATAATACCACGGGCATGGTGAACTTCTCTACCGAATGGGATGACGACATGAAAAGCCAGCGTTGGAGCTGCTATACTTTCAACACCTCAAACACGGCATCTAACGTAGATAGATGGAAACCTGCTCAGGGTGAGCGTCAGTATCCATGGGATACCGACCTGCAGGAGCAGTGGGGCATCACCGATTTCACCGAAGACCCTACCCCTACCAAGCAGGGATTCGACCATGGACATATCTGCCCTTCTGCCGACCGCAAGCTGAACCTTACCCAACAGAAGCAGACTTTCTTCATGACCAACATGCAGCCACAGTATAGCAACTTCAATCAGAAGGGTACCTGGTATAAGATGGAGGAAGAGCTCCGCAAGTTGGCTCCAAAGATTGACAGCGATACTCTTTTTATCGTAAAGGGTGGCACTATTGATGCCGTAGGAAGCGAAAGCAACCTCCTGGGATGGAAGAAGAACGGTGCATCCAGCGACGTAAAGTTACCAGGCTACATCCCTGTGCCAAAATATTTCTTCGTTGCAGTACTGAAAAAGGAATTCAATACAAAAACTCAGAGTTACGGCTATAGTGCCTTCGGTTATTGGTTTAAACATGAAAACAAGAGTTTCGATTCCAAGAACGACAAGTTAGGCAATTATGTAGTCAACATCAAGACCCTGGAGGAGCGAACAGGCATCGATTTCTTCTGCAATTTGCCTGATGACATAGAGAAGCAGGTTGAAGAAATGGACGTACAAGCTATAAAGAATATCTGGGGATTTAAGTAAGGGCAAGAAAAGAGGCTCATTCCACTTTTTGCCTGACTATGGCACAATATTGCCCTCTACTGGGGCAACTTTTTGCCATTGCCGGGCGCAAAGTGATGCGTCGGGAGAAAAATTTCGGGAGGTCTACCATCGCCATTCGGAATATGCTTTCCGGCTGCAGGAAGCGTGGTTTAGCTCGTGAAAAACCTTACTTTCGTTTTTACTCTTCACTCTTCACAGATTAGCCTGAAACCCCGATAAACACAGGGGTTGCGAGAGGTGAAGAGTGGTAGTCCACTCTTCACAACTCTTCACAACTCTTCACACGTACTCAAAATTTCCACCAGCATAAGATACTGTAGATGAGGGGTGAAAAGTGGTGAAGAGTGGTGAAGAGCAGGCTACCACTCTTCACACACCTAAACTACTGTACAATAGCCGTTTACAGTGTATTTGTGAAGAGTGAAGAGTGTTTTTGAAAGTAGCTTTCTATCCACCGCCGCCTGATTTTTCCATCTTTTTCTCGTTAAAATCTACTAAAATAGCCACAAGCTCAACAATTTAACACTATCTTAACAAGACATCTAATTATTTTTTGTATCTTTGCAACATAATCATGGTAACATGAAAAAACTTATTATTAACAACTTAAATTAATTAGCTTATGAACAAGTATTTACGCTATTCATTATCAGTAATCTTTGCTTTCGTAGCAAGCATTACATTTGCAGCAGAACCTTACAAAGTTTTGACTTTCCCAGATGAAGGTACAGCAGGTAAAGAGATTTCTGCATACACAAAAACTTGGGTTGCAACTATCGGGACAGATTCATGGACCATCGAGAATTTCAACACAAACAAATGGAACAACTGGAAGTATATTAGATGCGGCAGAAAGGGCAATGCCTCAGTAGCAGCCATTACATCTCCAGCTATTGACAAGCCTATCAGCAACGTTCTCATAACAATCGACAAATTAACAAAAGACAAAGTTAATTCCATTACACTAAAAGTAGCTACAGATGCTGAGTTTAAAAATGTCACAGAAGAAATCTCTGCTCCTGAATTGACAGATGGAGACATGATTTTCAAACCAACAAAGGCTTCAGCAAACAATTACTACAAGATAGTATTCGATTGCGCAAGCGGCTCTTCTAACGGTTTAGTACAGGTTTCCAAAGTTGAATATTACAAAGTTGGAGATGCTCCTACTATCGTAGACATCACAAATACTCCAGAAACCGCTTATACCGTTGCTAAGGCAAAGGAACTTATCGAAGCAGGTAAAGGCTTGAGTGAGAAGGTTTACGTAAAAGGTATCGTCAGCAAAGCAAGTGAAACTTTGAACGAAACTTACGGAAGTCTTTCATACTACATTTCAGATGATGGGAAGGAAGAAAATGAACTGATGGTATACGGAGGTCTTTCTTTCGAAGGTGCAAAGTTTGAATCTATCGACGATATCAAAGTGGGTGACGAAGTTGTTGTTTACGGTAAACTCAAATTGTTTAACACAACATATGAAGTTGATGCTAACAACATTCTTATCTCAAAGAAATCAAATCCTACCGGCATCTCTAACATCACAACATCTGAAGCGGACAATGCTCCGGCTTACAACCTTGCAGGTCAGAAGGTTAACGCAGCTTACAAGGGTATTGTAATCAAGAACGGCAAGAAGATGAGTAAGAAGTAAAGAAGTATTAAAGGAAAAGATACCAGATGGGGCTTTTCCTTACATCCATAAACTAATAAAACCGCTCCTTCAGCGAGAATACTGAGGGAGCGGTTTCTTTTTAATAACGAATGAACTTTCAAGAGAAAGTTGTATATATAGCACTAAAAACAAGCTTAATTTTCTATCTCTTCGGCAACCCCTTGACAGTTCCCTTAATTGGAGTACGACCGGTTCCCTTACCAAATGAAGAACCTGTAGAAGTACTGCTTCTGGAAACCCTAGCACCATTCGAAGAGTTACGTTCCAAATCAATATATATGATATCGCCCTTCGCCATACCGGTACCTATCATATAACCAAAGAATGTATCATATCTCTTACCTTGCTCTGCTCCCAAATGGAAACCGTATTGGCTGGCGTTGGCATCCATGACATAAGTAGCACCAGAAGCATACTTGATGTAAATATCTCCATTATTATCAATATACCAAGAGAACTTCAAGGTCTGTTGGTCATTACTTCCGTCTGTAGCATAATCTATCTCTATGCCGCTTCCACTAAGCGAGTTGCGGTTATTCTTGTCCTGATAGAATATCATATTAGCTTCAAACTGGTAGTTATTTCTGGAATTACCATCGGATGCCAACTCCGAAAGCTGGACATTTCCATACCAATCACCTACCAAAGTCTGAGCTTCATCAAGCAACCATTGGGTTTGCGAACCCAGCGAACCTTGGTTCCAGTCCCCCTGGTCCCATCCCCAGCCACCATGATTATAGTCATCATACCAGTAATAATCATCATGCCAAGAATCATCCCATGGATCATCGTCACAAGCAGTAAAAGTGAATGAAGTGACAGCTACTGCCATCAACATCAAAAGTTTCTTCATCTTTTTCATCGTCTTATATCCTTTCTTCTTTTAAAAAATACAACAAACTATTTTGCTACTAAGTATCAATCTATCAAAAAGACACCTTCTGTAGAACTTGGTGCAAAGATAAAGCATTTTTTACACCATTCAAAAGGAAAAAGGGAAGTTTTTAGGGGAATTTCCCTATGATAAAGGAAAATTTCCCTATCTCAACAAAAAATCCACCATTTTTCTTCCAATTTACAATTATTTTTGTTATCTTTGTGTCGAATTAATTAATAAAAATACATGCCAACAAGACAAATAATTATGATAAAAAAACATCTATATATAACACTCCTGGGACTGCTTTCGGCTATCACAGCCATAGCTACCCCCTATTGTGACATCCGCAAGTTTTCCATAGCTGACGGACTTGCAGCAAATACTATTTCTGACATAAAACAAGGAAAAGACAAGCTGATGTGGTTTGCCACATGGAACGGCTTGTCTTATTATGACGGATATAGCTTCCATACTTTCCGCGATGAACCAGACGGTGTAAGCGTTCTGTCAACCAACCGCATATTGAACATACAGCCAACTGCAGCAAACAACGTATGGTGTATAACCCAAGACCACAAACTTTATCTCTATGACACCCATCTCTGCCAGTTTTTAAAAACCAGCAATCAGATTAATGAGAAATTCAAGGTTGATTTCAGGGCAGACAATATCTATGATATTAATGGAGGGAACACCTGGGTCACATCCGCCAATGCCGATTATCTGCTACGCACCAATGATACAGATGTACTCGATTTTGAATTGATACATGTAGGTCAAAAAGGATTGAAAAGCGGTAAAGTTTATTTTATCTATGGCGACAAGAAACACAGAGAGTGGATCCTTACAGATAAGGGTACAACCATCTATGGCAAGAAATTCAGTACTAACGTACCTTATAAGTGGATTAGAGAAGTAGGAGAATATGTCTTCCTGGCTACAGAGAACGGAAAGGTTATCGTTGTAGATGAAAAAAATCGAGCTACCAATGTTCCCCTTCCTGAAGGTATAACCCACATCAACGAATTAAAGAATACGGGTTATCAGCTTCTTCTTGCCACCAATCTTGGCGTAGTCATCTATAATCCGAGAACTTTCAAATCAGAAATCATCAATATACAAAGTCCTTCACAGCCTCTAGCAGAAGTGAAGAAACTATATGTAGATGATTATGGAACGGTTTGGGCGTTCACTAACGGCATGGGTGTAACTATTGTTAATCCTAAAACATCCGAGAAGCGATGGCTTTTCGCAGACCAACCGGATCCTGTAGACCGCACATCCAGCTCGAAACTCTTCATCACTCAGGATGAGAATCATACAGTATGGGTGGTACCTAACCAAGGTACCTTCAGTTATTACGACCGCAAGACAGGACAACTTGTGCCATACCTGCTGCGCAGTAACTCATCAGGCAATTACCGAATCCCTATGATTGAGAAATTCTGTCTCACAGACCAGGCAGTACTTTGGATAACAGGAATTCATGACCTCACATTGATTGGCTTCAAGAACCACCAATATACCCTCAACAAACTAAACAACGGAGAGTCGGAGGTTCGTGCCATTACAGCCTTAGCCAACGGTAACCAGCTATATGGTCACAAGAACGGCTGCATCATGGTGGCCGATGTACATCATAACAAATTAGGATATTTTACCCCAAGCGGCAACATTACAAGCGAGCAGGTTCCCTTCTCGCCTGCGGGTATCTATTGCCTGTTCACAGATAACAACAACCGTCTTTGGATTGGTACTCATGGCGATGGACTCTACCTGCTCACAGGAGGCAAATATTACCATTTCCTCAGCGATCCGAACAATCCGGCTTCACTTCCAAGCAATAATATCTACGATGTGAAGTCAGACCGTCAGGGCCGCATTTGGATAGCGACATACGGTGGTGGAATCGCTCTTGCAAACATTCAGGAAGACAACAGCATCCACTTTACAAGCTTCAAGAACGGTCTCGCTTGGGATAAGCATCTCTTCCATAAGACACGCCGTATCACCTGTACCAATGATGGTGTCATATTAGTAGGAACTACAGATGGTCTTGTTACCTTCAGCGACAACTTCAAGGACCCAAGAAAGATAAAATACTATAAGACGACTTTTATAGAAAACGATTCAACCAGCCTTGAGGCCAATGACGTAAACTTCATGTTAGAGCACTCTAGCGGAAAGATATTCATCTGTGAGCTTGGTGGTGCTTTCGAACAGATAAAAAGCACTAATCTGCTGCAAGACAACCTCAAGGTATCTTATATGAAGAATTATTCCCTCAACGAGGGACTGGTTCAAAGTATGATAGAAGATAACCAAGGCTATATTTGGGTAATAAGAGAATCCAGTATTGATAAGTTTGATGCAAAAACCGGGCAGATAGCTGCATTCGGTCCCAACGACTTCGACTACAATATGTCGTTTACCGAGGCACGCCCTTATCATGACCCTGCAACCAACAACATCACAGTAGGAACTCCAATGGGTGCACTTACCTTCAATCCAGGAACATTGAAGAAGAGCACCTATCAGCCACGTATCATCTTTACGACACTCCACTATAATGGAGAACCAGAACAGTATCCAATCCTGCACAGCGAAAAGGTAGTAATCCCAGCCAACAAGCGAAACCTGACTATCAGTTTTGCTTCATTAGACTATACCCGCAAATACCAGACCAAATATCTATATCGCCTGGATGGATTCACCCCAGAAGGCGAATGGATTAGCAATGGAAGCAGCAACATCATCGGTTTCAACCATATCAGACACGGCAAATACATCCTCAAGGTAAAGGCGACCAACTCGCATGGTATCTGGAGTAAATACATTGCAGAACTACCTATTGAGGTACGTCCTACTTTCTGGGAAAGTATCTGGGGAAGAATTGCACTTATGCTTATTCTCATGGCTATTGTCGGTGCTATTTTCTATACATACAACCAGCGTCAACGTGAGAATTTGAGCCATGACATCAGTGTGATGAAAAATGAATTTTTCAGCGATGCCTCTCACCGTCTCCGCACCCCTCTTACGCTCATCGGAGGCCCAGTATCTCAAGTACTTGCCAATGAGCCCGGTCTTACCAAGCAGAGCCGCGAGCTGCTGCAGATAGTAGAACGCAATGCAAAGGAAATGCTGGAAATGATCAACAAGATGCTGAAATTTGACAACAACAGCAATTTCTACGTCAATGGCGGATTCGATGAGGTAAATCCTAACGATGAGCAGGAAAACGAATTGTTAGAAGGTCAGATTGATGACCAGAACGTACTGCGCTATCTTGAAGAAAAACAGAAAGAACAGCAGATAGAAGAAAATCGTATAGAAGAGCATCAGATAGAAAAAGGAGACATGCAGAAGGAAATAACTATCCTGGTGGTAGAAGACAACAATGACCTTCGCAAGTACCTTTATACTATATTGAACGATTCTTATAATGTATTACTTGCCGAAAATGGCAAGGCAGGTTTGGTAGTTGCACGAAAGAATACTCCAGACTTCATCCTGACCGACGTAACCATGCCAGTAATGGACGGTATCACGATGATACATCATCTGAAGCAAGACTTAGCACTCAAAAACATACCTATTGTGGTGCTATCAGCAAAAGCCAGTGCAGAAGACCAGCTGAAGGGATTTGAGGAAGGTATTGATGGTTATCTCACCAAACCATTCTCTGTCAATTATCTGCTAGGCCGCATTGAGGCGGTTCTCAACAAGCGTCGTGCCATCCAAACCGACATTTTGCAGAGACTGAAAGCCGCAGGCGACCAAGACGCTATTGCTGCCCTACGCATTCTTCCTACATCGGCAAACAAGGAACAGGCTACAGCTCCAGTCAATGCGGAAGAAGTAAAGGAAAGAGACAAGGCATTCATGTCGGTACAAATCAATGATGCACTGATTGAGAATATTCTAAACTATGTATTAGATAATATCAGTTCACCAGAAATGAAGATTGACGACATCGCAGATGCCATAGGCATGAGTCGCAGCGTTCTCTATAACCGCATCAAAACGTCTGTAGGCATGACTCCTGTAGACTTTGTGCGCCATATCCGCATTATGAAAGCATCAGAATTATTACGAGATACAGATGATACACTCACAGCCATCGCATTCAATCTGGGCTTCAGCGATCCAAAATACTTCTCGAAAGTATTCAAGAAAGAAATGGGCGTGGTTCCAACTGAATATCGGGAACGAACACGAAAAGTATGAGGATACGTGTGAAAAGACAATAAAGAAGTACTGCGTAGGGTGTAAAAAGACAACAAAAACATACTTTTCTTCGATATTTTGCATTTTTTAAACTTATTAAAAGAAAAAAGTGAGAAAAAGATGATATAATTTCAAGAAAAAGTATTACCTTTGCAGCAAGTTCTTAGAAAAGTTAAATGATAGATTAATCAAAACTTTCTTCGACTACAAATTTTAGAGTGGAAGAAAGTTGGAAGTATTCCGGGGATTGTGAAATTCCCGGACTTTTTTTTCTCTTTTTCCAAGAGAATCTCTCTCTATTCAACAATCTTCCAGCATATTCCCCAACATTTTAGATAAATTATGTAAACTTATTATTCTGTCTAAAAGAAAAATAGTATCTTTGCACTCGTAACGTAAATACAAATCGTATTACAAGCAAATTTGATACATAAAATATAAAAAAAAATGAGAACTGTTTACGAATTCTCTGTCAAGGACAGAAAGGGAAAAGATGTTTCCCTCAAAGAGTACGCTAACGAGGTATTACTCATCGTCAACACAGCCACCAAGTGTGGGTTTACACCTCAGTATGAGGAATTAGAAAAGCTCTATGAAACATATCACTCACAAGGTTTCGAAATTCTCGATTTCCCTTGCAACCAGTTTGGTCAGCAAGCACCGGGAACCGATGAAAGCATCCATCAATTCTGTAAACTTACATACGGTACAGAATTTCAAAGATATAAGAAGATAAAAGTGAATGGTGATGATGCTGCTCCTCTCTTCAAATTCCTCAAGGAAGTAAAGGGTTTTGCTGGCTGGGATGAATCACATCCTCTTTATCCTGTACTCGACAAAATGTTAAGTGAAGCTGATCCTAACTACAAGGAGAGTGCCGACATCAAGTGGAACTTTACCAAGTTCCTTATCAACAAGAAGGGACAGGTAGTAGCACGTTTTGAACCTACAACCAGTTTTGACGTAATTGCCAAAGCTATTGAGGAATGGCTCAAAGCTTAAACAACAGTTGAGCACCGCATGCACATCACCTGTTGTGCGAGCGCATAGCAGCTGATATGCAAGCGCACAACAGCTGTTGTGCGGCTAGAGATACTAAATATCTCAAGGATGTATCCTGTCGTTTCCAAAAACATATCAATAATATACCCAAAACAAGAGGGTGCATCATAAAATTATGTTGCACCCTCTTTGTTGTATTTATATGATGGAATCCATTAATTCCAAAATAACAATCCATTCATTAATCCACCTTTGGCACTGTAGAAAGGAACTTATTGATTTCCTCATCACTTACCCTATAATCCTGCAAATCACCATTGAGATAGCTCTCGTATGAAGGCATATCAATAAGACCATGACCAGAGAGACAGAAGAGAATAACCTTCTCCTTACCTTCTTCCTTTGCCTTCATGGCCTCACGTACAGTAGCTGCAATAGCATGACAACTTTCAGGAGCAGGGATAATACCCTCGGTACGTGCAAAGAGCATACCAGCCTTGAACGACTCCAACTGAGGGATATCTACACCGTGCATATAACCATCCTTGATAAGCTGTGAGATTATCATACCTGCACCATGATAACGAAGACCACCAGCATGGATATTGGCAGGCTTGAAGTCATGTCCCAAAGTGTACATTGGCAACAATGGAGTATAACCTGCCTCATCACCAAAGTCGTACTCAAACTTACCGCGGGTCAACTTAGGACAGCTATCTGGCTCTGCAGCGATAAACTCAGTATGCTTCTCACCGCTCAAGTTATGGCGCATGAATGGGAAGGCAAGACCACCAAAGTTGCTACCACCACCGAAACAAGCAATAATGGTATCAGGATACTCACCAGCCATCTGCATCTGCTTCTCTGCTTCAAGACCAATTACAGTCTGATGAAGAGCCACATGATTGAGTACAGAACCCAAAGTATACTTACATCCCGGAGTTGTTGTAGCCAACTCTACTGCCTCACTGATAGCAGTACCGAGAGAACCAGGATGATGAGGATCGCGAGTAATAATGTTCTTACCCGCACGAGTACTCATGGAAGGAGAACCCTCTACAGTGGCTCCGAAGGTACGCATGATGCTGGAGCGATAAGGCTTCTGCTGCATAGTAATCTTAACCTGATATACAGCAGCCTCCAGTCCGTATAATTTAGCAGCATACGAAAGAGCAGCGCCCCACTGACCAGCACCGGTCTCTGTGGTAACATTAGAATCACCCTCTTGCTTGCAATAATAGCACTGTGGAATGGCAGAATTGATTTTGTGAGAGCCCAATGGGTTAGTACTCTCGTTCTTGAAGTAGATGTGAGCCGGAGTACCCAAGGCCTCTTCAAGAGCATAAGCTCTCACCAAAGGAGTTGAGCGATAATAAGTATACTTCTCTCTTACGTCTTCTGGAATATCAATCCAAGCATGCTCTACATCGAGCTCCTGCTTAGAACACTCCTTATTAAAGATGTGAGACAAGTCGTCAGCATTGAGCGGCTTGTGAGTCTGTGGATTCAATGGTGGCAATGGCTTGTTAGGCATGTCTGCCTGAATGTTGTACCACTGAGTAGGAATATCCTGCTCTTGCAGTAAATACTTTTTCTGTCTCATAATATTATGTTTAAATTATTAGAAAATTCGCTTTCATTTTGTTTTTCCAGAAAAGATTTTGCTTTCCAAATGAAACATTATCTATTATTCCACGACAAAAGTACAAATAATATTTCAATTAAGAAAAAAATTACTCATCTTTTTCTCTTCTATTTCCTATTTTTATCTTAAAATGACGGCAATATATCAAGAAAAGCAATAAATTCTATTCAAAATATAACAATAAAACATTTTTTACTCCTATAAAATCAAATATTACCCCTATGTATTAAGATAAATTACTATCTTTGCAACAGTTAAAACAAACAGGCGTTGTGAAACGCCATTCATCATCTTTTACTTATACATAAAGAAAAAACAATGAAAGCAGATAGGGGTATCTAATCTTTCATTGTTTTTTCATTTTATATACCATCCAAGGTAACGAGGTATATGAGTTTTTTCCTTATTTCAATTCCAAGGATGATATTTTCCGCAATAGCTCTACAGCTTGTTCTACGCTTGTTACATCCTTAATGCGCAGATAACGCTTGTTATTTTTCTCCTTCAATGCGCACTCCCGAACATGGGTTGTCACATAATTAATCACACGAGAGAACATTTGGCTCTTATAAAAAGGACTGTTAACATTGCTCACAAATTGCATCTGCATACTTCCTGTCTTGAGCATTATCTTCTCTGCTCCCAAACGCTTTCCAAGACGACGAAGAGTTACAACATGCATCAATTCTTCGCCTTCTTTCGGAACCGGACCAAAGCGGTCTATCAAACGCTGTCGGTAAGCCTTCAACTCATCATCACTCTGCAGATGATCTAACTCACGATACAGAAGCATACGTTCGCTGCTGCCCGGTACATAGGTATCAGGGAAATAGGTCTCCAAATCACTTTCTATCGCACAGTCGTCTACAAAATCATCTCCTGTAAATTGCTCACCAGCCTCCATTTCCTGCTGATAGAGGTCAGAGAACTCTTCGTTCTTCAATTCTGTTACAGCCTGCGAAAGAATCTTCTGATAGGTTTCATAACCCAGATCTTCCATAAATCCACTCTGTTCCGAACCCAACAGATTACCTGCACCACGAATATCCAGATCCTGCATAGCCAGATTAAAACCACTTCCCAACTCACTGAAAGTTTCCAGCGCCTCCAGTCTGCGACGTGCCTCTGGAGTAAGCGCACTCTTTGGAGGAGCAATAAGATAGCAAAATGCCTTTTTATTGCTACGTCCTACACGTCCACGCATCTGATGCAAATCACTCAGTCCGAACTTATGAGCATCTTCTATGATGATAGTATTGGCATTACCCACATCTATTCCGTTTTCTACAATAGTAGTAGAAAGCAATACGTCATAATCATAATTGATGAATCCCATTATAACTTTCTCCAATTGCTCTGGTGCCATCTGACCATGGCCGATGACCACACGACAATCTGGAATATGTTTCTCCAGGAAGAGTTTCAGTTCCTCCAACTTGAATATACGATTGCAAACGAAATATACCTGTCCATTACGGCTCATTTCAAAGTTGACTGCATCAATAATCGCCTCACGGTTAAAAGTAATCAACTCGGTATGGATAGGATAACGGTTAGGTGGCGGTGTACGCATGATACTCATATCACGCGCTCCCATCAGCGAGAACTGCAAGGTACGAGGTATTGGAGTAGCACTCATGGTCAACGTATCAACATTCACCTTGAGCTGACGCAGCTTTTCTTTGGTTGAAACACCAAACTTCTGCTCTTCGTCAATGATCAGCAGACCCAAGTCGTGCCATTTCACCGTTTTGGATATCAATTTATGGGTTCCTACAAGAATATCTATCTTGCCAGCCTTCAAATCTTCGATAATCAGTCTGGTATCCTTGGCAGAACGGGCACGAGAGAGGTAATCTACACGTACCGGAAGACCTTCCAATCGACTTTTAAAGGTTTGGTAATGCTGATAAGCCAACACGGTGGTAGGCACCAGTACAGCCACCTGCTTACTGTCGCAAGCCGCCTTAAAAGCTGCTCGTATGGCAACCTCCGTCTTTCCGAAGCCAACATCGCCACAAACCAGACGATCCATCGGTCTGCCACTCTCCATGTCTTTCTTCACCTCAGCTGTAGCCTTTCCCTGATCGGGGGTATCCTCATAAAGGAAAGACGCTTCCAATTCATGCTGTAGATAACTGTCGGCACTATAGGCAAAGCCCTTTTCTCTCCTGCGCTGCGCATAGAGCTTTATCAGATCTCGGGCTATATCCTTAATCTTCTTCTTTGCCTTTTCCTTCAGTCTGTCCCAGGCACCAGTACCCAGCGTAGACAGACGAGGCGGTTCACCCGTATCACTTCTACGATACTTGCTTATCTTATAAAGCGAATGGATTGAGACATCCACCTTATCATTATTCTTATAGATAATGCGGATTACTTCCTGATAACTATTGCCAGTAGGAACACGTACCAGTCCGCCAAACTTACCGATACCAAAGTCCACATGCACGATAAAATCCCCCGGTTCCATTTCCTGCAGTTCCTTCATGGTAAGTGCCATCTTTCCTGCCCTTGCCTTATCCGAACGGAGGTTATACTTATGGAATCGGTCGAAAATCTGATGATCGGTAAAGAAACAGCATTTCTTGTCATGATCGATAAACCCCTCGTGGATAGTCTTGTCCACAGATGTAAAACTGATGTTGTAACGCTTCAGTTCCTCACTGCTGAAGATATCCTTGAGTCGCTGTTGCTGTTTCTGGCTATCAGCTAATATAAATAAGGTGTACCCCTGAAGCTGATAATCCTCCAAAGTCTTGGTCAAAAGTTCAAAATTCTTATGAAAGAGCGGCTGTGGTGCAATCTGAAAGCTGATAGAAGAATCTGCACTACCGGATAACACTACTCTTTGGTGCTCAGCCACTCCTTTCTGGAATTCCAGAGAAGTTACGAGATTGAATTCCTTCTTCATCTCATGCATGATTTTCTCAGCTTCCATCTCGTTGGCTCCCTCTAGCCGTTCCTGCATGATTTGGGCAGAGAAGCCATCCTCATAGATCTTTTCGATACTGTCATGCACAAAAGTATAATCCTTCATCACCACAAGAGCATCAGAAGGAAGGAAACTGAGGAAAGACTGTTTCACAGACTGAACACTCGCCAACTCCGGCACAATCTCAATACGCTCCCGCTTGTCTTTAGACAACTGATTTTCAACATCGAATGTACGGATGGTGTCTATTTCATCTCCGAAGAAGTCTACACGGAATGGATATTCGCAACTGTACGAATAGACATCGAGGATACTACCACGAACGGCAAACTGACCCGGTTCATAGACATAATCGGTCTCTACGAGTTCGAAATCACGCAAGGTATGAACCACGTCTGTAAGCGAGACCTGCTGCCCTACCTGCAATCTAAGGATACGATCATCAAGCTGCTGCTTACCAACTACCATTTCCGCAAGTGCTGCAGGATAAGAAACGATATAAATACCGCCAGAAGCAGAAGATGATTCCGATGACAATCTGGCAAGTACTTCTGTTCGCAGGATTTCACTAGCTGCATCCCGCTGTCCATACTTGATGGCACGGCGATAGCTGGATGGAAAGAAGAACGCATTTTCCTGCCCCATCATCTGCGTAAGATCGTGATAAAAATATCCGGCTTCATCTGCATCATTGAGCACAAACAGTACGGTTCGATCCATCTTTTCCTGCAAAGGAGCAAAAAACATAGGGACCGACGAACCCAATAAGCCCTGGAGAAAAACCGAACGAACCGACTTTTCTTCCAATAAACTCAAAAAGGTTTTCGCCTGTGGCGAACGCCCATATAATTGTTCTATTTCCTGAATAGTCATTACTTCTTTGGATATTTCTTGAACCAGCCATCCAGTCTGAGTCGCATCACTCCGAAGAAAGCCTCACCAAAGATACCGCCATTCATCTTGCTAACGCCCTCACGGCGATTGACGAAGATTACTGGCACTTCCTTAATTTTGAAGCCAATCTTATGAGAAGTAAACTTCATCTCTATCTGGAAAGCATAGCCCTTAAAACGGATTTTATCTAGATCTATCGTTTCCAACACCTTACGACGATAGCAAACGAATCCGGCTGTAGTATCATGTACTTTGAATCCTGTAACAATACGCACATACTTAGAAGCAAAATAGCTCATTAGAACACGCCCGATAGGCCAGTTTACTACATTCACACCCGATACGTAGCGTGAACCCACAGCCACATCATATCCCTCATCGTGGGCAGCAGCATAAAGGCGAGGCAAGTCGTTAGGGTCGTGACTGAAATCAGCATCCATTTCGAAAATAAAGTCATAGCCCTGCTGCAACGACCATTTGAAGCCCATGATATAGGCTGTGCCCAATCCCAGCTTACCTGATCTTTCCAGGATATGTAATCTATCCCCAAACTCATTTTCAATCAATGATTTAACGATAGCAGCAGTACCATCAGGACTTCCGTCATCTATCACCAGGATATCAAACTTCTTCTCCAAGCCGAATACGGCACGGATGATTTTCTCTATATTTTCCTTCTCATTATAGGTAGGAATAATTACAATACTATCACTTTTCATATCATGTTCATTGTTAGTTATCTTATTGGTCGGGATTCTCCACAAATCCCTGATATTCCTTTTCCAGTCCCGCCATGATGACATCATAGCTCTTGGTCATCTGGTTCTTGATATTCTCCGGGCCCTTACCGATAGGAGCGATAGGCTCATGAATGGTAAGACGGAGAGGATGCCAGAATACCCACGACATATCCTTCATTCGAGGCTTCACATCAAAACTACCATTAATAGTAAGTGGGCAAACAGGCAACTGCAACTCATCAGCAAGCATGAAGGCACCACGACGGAATACACCCATGTGACCGGTAAAGGTACGGGCACCCTCAGGAAATACCACCAGCGACATACCTTCCTTGAGCACCTCACGGGCACGATTGTAAGAAGCACGAATCTTGGATGGACCGCTCTTATCAACAAAGATATGGTGAGCATATTCACAAGCTACACCTACCAAAGGAATCTTACGGATGCCTTTCTTCATCATCCATTTGAAATTACGCCCCAAGAAACCATATATCAGGAATATGTCGAATGCACCCTGATGATTAGCTACAAACACATAACTCTGATTCTTCTTGAGATGCTCTTTACCCTCTACCTTTACCGGCAGAAGGAGAAGACGTATCCAGAGCTGCGACCAGATTTTTCCTGGATAATAGCCCCAGAAGTGTCCGTTGCCCAACATACAGCCTATCACGGTTGTCAAACTGGTTATAATGCTGGCTACCACAAGTATCGGCAGACAGATGAGCAATTGATATAATCGATATATGTACTTCATTTTACTTTGAATTTTGAACTTTGAATTTTGAACTTTATGATTAGCAGATGCTGCTATTTATTCTACGGTAAGAAATCATTTATTTACAGCGCAGCGTGATGACTGCAATTTCAGCTGTAGCTCCCACTCGTATTGGAACAGTACCGCCTAAGCCCGATGTGGTATAGAGTTGGCAACCCTCACGCTCATACAGCCCATAATCAAATGGGGTAAACATTGAAGGGCGTAATCCCAAAACCGAAACCTGTCCAGCATGAGTATGACCGCTGAGCGTAAGTTGCGGAGCCACCTTCACCGAATCGTTTCCAGCAATGGCAGATGGCAAAGTCTTGCTCCACTGCTTCGGCATATGCTGCAACATCATGACAAACGATCCAGGCTTGATACCATAGAGTGCCTTTCCAATATCAGAGCGGTAAGGCTTTTCATAGTTCTCGGTACCAGCCACATAGATAGAGTCGTTGCCTCTGTGTATCACGATATGCTCATTATTAAGCAGTCGCCAGCCCATATTCTTTTCTGCCTGTCTTACTTCAGCCTCTATTTTTTCCATTTCAGCCTTGTCATCCTCATCGATGTTGAGATACCAGGTATAATCATGATTGCCCAATACGCTCAAAACACCATCTTTAGCCTTCAGACGCTGCATCAGTTTGATATAAGGCTTCAGTTCTGAAGGTTGCACATTCTGCAAATCGCCAGTAAAGCATATCAGGTCGGCATGTTGAGCATTGATGCTGTCTACATCCCGCTGAGGCAACCCCCGACGCCAGCCGTAGTACGAACCAAGATGAATATCACTGAAATGCACGATACGATACCCATCAAACTTCTTTGGCAAATCTGGTACATACACCGTAAGCTGCTTTACTTTCATCTTTGGAAAGCCCAAGGTAAAGCCGTAGATGAACGTGAAAAACGCACACACCGCCAGTACCAATCCTACGAGTTTCCCCCAGTTTCTGCCTTGATTGCCGGGACGGAATCCAAATCTGCCCAACTTACCACTTTTAGCGATACACATGCACAGCCAGCCGATAAAGCTGCAGAAGGCAAAGACAAATTGGGGCACAGCAAATATCGCCATCACTCCAAACCAGATATCAATCAGTACAGGGTTGTCGGGAAGGAAATTACGCTCCAAAGCGAGAAAACCGCTATACCCGATGACTCCCATTGCCGGCGACCACCACAAAAGACGTAACCACCGTCTGGATAAATGGCAAAAAGACTTGCCTAGACAGCCCTTCCTCCTATTCAAGAAGAGGTATTGCTTCCCTATCCACCAATATGGCAGAATGGTCAGGATGATAACGGGCACTAATATTCTAGCTACCATTTTTGTTTTCTTACTATATTTTGTGAGACATCTTTTTATCTATTACGCAGGAGAAGCCTGAAGATAGTTTAAAGACAAATATCCTATGAATCATATGCCTATAAAACTATCGCTTCAGTAAACTCGACTGCAGAAATCTTCTCATCAACTCTACAGGTACACCTCTACGATGTGCATAGTCGCATAACTGGTCCTCTCCAATCTTACCCAATTCGAAGTATTGAGCCTTGGGATGTGCAAACATCAAGCCCGACACACTGGAATGGGGTGTCATCATACCCGTTTCCGTCAGTCGTATACCTACTTGCTTCATATCTAGCAGTTGGTCGATGATGAAATTGAAGCTCGTATCAGGTAGCGACGGATAGCCGATAGCAGGACGGATGCCCTGATATTCTTCACGATGCAGTTGTTGGGGAGTCAGATGTTCATCAGGTGCATATCCCCAATAAGTCTTGCGTGTCTGCTCATGCAGCAGTTCTGCCGTAGCCTCAGCCAACCGGTCGCAAAGCAACTGTGCCATCATTCCCAGATATTCATGATTGCGATAAGCATCCAAGATAGAAGCATCTACCGTACAACAGAACACCCCTAATCTTCTTGCGATGTCTTGCTGCTGCATCTTTTCCATCTTCGTTTCAGCGCCCGAAACCTGCAGACTACGAGGGCGGATGAAATCAGCCAGGCAGAGATTAGGAGCTCCTGGAGCAGATGGATGCTGCTGCCGGAGCAGCGGCAATCGGACCAGCTTCTTTTCTGCATCAGCACATCCATTCAACTCATCAGAAATCCCTGTCTCAACGATGATGTCGTCACCCTCGCTATAGGCATCCAGGACTTTCAAAAGTGCGTGGGTATGATATTTACCTTCCCACGAGCTGAGCATTTCCTCAGCCTCCTGACGAATTTTCTGTTTTACCTCTTCCTTCTTTCCGCTCAATCCCCAGGCATGATAGAAATACAGCCAGTTAATATACGGCACTACCTCTGAAATATCATAGCTAATCTTTTTCATCTACAATCTGAATGTAAGCTCTTCGCCACGACTATTTTCATCAAATACACCTTTATTATATATAAGATGTCCGTTACAGATTGTCTGTTCTACCCGCCACTGGTATTCATGGCCTTCCATCGGACTCCATTTACACTTGCTCTGAATTTCATCCTTGGTTACAGTCCATGGACTATGGGGACGTACGATGGCGATATCAGCCTTATATCCCTTGCGCAAGAAGCCACGCCCCTCGATTTCGAAGAGCTGGGCAGGCTGATGTGCCATCAGTTCTACCAGGCGCTCAATACTGAGCACACCTTCGTCTACCAGTTCCAGCATGGTAACCAGCGAGAACTGAACCATCGGCATTCCCGAAGCCGCCTTGGCACAGCCACCCTGCTTATCCTTCCATTCATGAGGAGCATGATCGGTACCAATAGTAGCAATCTTTCCATCATTCAATGCCTGTCGTAATGCAGCACGGTCCTGTGCGGTCTTGATAGCCGGATTGCACTTGATGAGTGTTCCCTTACTGGCATAATCAGCATCACAGAAGTAGAGATGAGCCACACATGCCTCTCCTGTTATATGCTCCTCAGGCTGAAGCAGTTCCAGTTCCTTAGCCGTTGTAAGATGAGCCACATGGAGATGTGCTCCACTCTCTTTTGCCAGTTTCACAGCCAAAGCCGTACTCTGGTAGCAAGCCTCCTCACTGCGTATCTCCGGATGATGTTCTACAGCCGGATCATCACCGTATTTGGCCTTGGCCTCAGCCATATTGCGATTGATGATATCCGTACCCTCGCAATGGGTCATCACCGGCAACCCCAATTCCTTTGCCTTCTTGAATACACTTACCAGCGACTCGTATTTATCTACGAGCATATTTCCGGTACTGGAACCCATAAAGAGTTTGATACCAGGCACATGATGCCGGTCCAGCCCACAGAAACTCTCCACATTGTCATTGGTAGCTCCATAGAAGAAGCTATAGTTAACGTGGCTTTTTTCTGCTCCCAGCTGACGTTTATCAGCCCATACCTGCAGGTCTGTAGTCTGCGGAACGGTATTCGGCATCTCCAGATAAGAAGTCACGCCACCGTATGCAGCAGCCTTCGATTCGCTCTCGATGTCAGCCTTACGTGTCAGTCCAGGCTCACGGAAATGGACATGGTCATCTATGACTCCTGGCAAAACAAAACACCCCGAAGCATCCACTACATGTTCGTAGGTGCCACGGGGTGCCTTTCCTTCAAAAATCTCTGCAATAACGTCACCATCAACAATGAGACCGCCCTGAAAAGAGCGTCCCTCATTGACTATGGTACCGTTTTCAATTAATATCTTCATTACTTTTCTGTTTTTTCTGGAATTGTTGGTGTTGCCAACTCATTAGGAGTTGGAGCCGGAGCTGCATCGGGATTAACCTGCGGAGCCTCCAGCTGCTGATTCATCTCAGAGATAGCCTGTGAAGGCGACATCTCGTGAGTACCGTTCATGATAGCCTGATTCTCCTGAGCCTTCTGATAGTAATCCCTTACATAAGGATCGTTCTTGAACCGTTCGGTAGCCTTGCTCATGATGTCTTCAATCCAAGGCGAAAGCATCGGATATTGATTTCCCATGGTAACAAGGAAGAAGACGCCAGCTCCAAGAACGTTGTCAAAGTTTTCCGTCACAAAATTTGTAATCAGCTTATCTTCCTGCTCCGAGAGCTGTATCGCTTCGGCATTGAGCTTTTGGGTTACCACATTCATATCGCTACCATTCATGATGGCTTGGTCGTGCTTGTGAACCAGTTCTCTTTGCTGATTCTGCAACTGCTGGTATTTTTTGAAAAATCCAAATAGCTTATCATTGAGTGGTGTACCGCTTACAATCTGCTGCGCGTCGTCCAGCTTCACAGTGATGTCTCCACTTTCTAAAACGAGTGGCAATACTGGCTCATCGTCCATAAAGATATTACCCATCTTTACCGAGTCCAGATTACCTTGGAAATGGAATTGTCCATGCAATACATCACATGAATCGATGCTTTTGAAATTGTTGTCTTTCAAGATTTTCAGGTACAACATACGTCCATCAAGAGTGCTTACATTGGAAGTACCCTTGATTTCGTAAGTATTGGCACATGATGTAAGCGCCAACAAGGCAATGATTGCTAAATATATCTTATTCATAAGCTCTGTTTATCACTTTTGGTGAACAAAAGTACAATCTTAAATCGAACTGAGGAAATAAATTTATGCTATTTAATTGAATATTATCAGTATTTATGTTTTATTTGCATATTTACCCATTCTTTCCCCTTATTCCGAAGCACCTCTACCAGCATCTTCCTTCTTCAACTCGTAAGAGATACGATGCGTGGTGTAGAGTTCCAACAAAGCCGCAATAAGCAGGAATACCACCCATTTGTTATAGAAATACGTGATATAGGTCTCGTAGTTGGTAAACCAGTGGCGAGCGAAAGCATACACTGTATCAACCATCGAGATTCCCGAGAGTACAAAGAAGATGTCTGCGATATACTGCATTCGCTTCAGACGATGGATGACGAGCGAAGGTCCTTCGTATATCTGCATTGCCTGCACTACACTGAAAAGCACATTACCCACCAGGAACAGCCAGCAGGTATAGAGTAGGATTTGCTTATTGATAAAACCAAATGCAAAGCTAGCAGCCCCTATAACCATCAGCACGCCACCCAGCAAAAATAAAGCACTCTGAAATTTACTTAATTGTTTCATTTATCTTTTTTCTTCTGTTTCTTATTTTGAATGTTCTCTACTACAGGAAAATCCTAGAAGAAAGTTCCCTTATATATATTAATGTGAAAATCACATTACTTGGCATTTCCGAAATCTTCCTCTTCTTCTGCAGGTTCATCAGGAATATCAGAACTGAGCACGAAGATATCCTCGTCGTCAGTCTTCATGAAATACCGCTCACGGGCTATCTTGCCAAAGACTTTCGGTCCCTTGCGCATTTCCTTCAACATACGGTTATCTCTCTCCAGCTGAGCATTATATTTTTCGATTTCAGAACGCAAACCCGCAATCTGTATCTGATAACGGATATGCTGACGGATGCTATTGTCGTCGATAACGCCAACCACCAAAACGCCCACCACAATCACTATCAAATATTTGTAGTGAGCCAGATAATTCCATATAATTCCTAGACGTTTACTCATTTATTTCTTACTATATTATTCAAATTTATTCTCATGAAAATCCACATAATTGCGAATTTGTTTGCAAAGATAATATTTTTTTGTTATCTTTGCATCATCAATTAAGAAAAAATAATGGAAGAATATATAGTTTCTGCTAGAAAGTACCGTCCAATGACCTTTGACTCGGTAGTTGGACAGGCTGCTTTGACCACCACTTTGAAAAATGCAGTAAAGAGCGGCAAGTTGGCTCATGCCTATCTTTTCTGCGGTCCGAGAGGTGTGGGAAAGACTACTTGTGCCCGAATTTTTGCCAAGGCAATCAACTGCGAGCACCCTAACGAAGACGGTGAGGCATGCAACGAATGCGAGAGCTGTCGCGCGTTCAACGAACAGCGTTCCTTCAATATCTTTGAGTTGGATGCTGCCAGCAACAACGGTGTTGACCAAATCAAGACCTTGATGGAGCAAACCCGCATTCCGCCACAGGTAGGAAAATACAAAGTGTTTATCATCGACGAGGTCCACATGCTGAGTGCTGCAGCTTTCAACGCCTTCCTCAAAACGCTGGAAGAGCCACCTTCGCATGTAATCTTTATCCTTGCCACTACCGAAAAGCACAAGATTCTGCCTACCATTCTCAGCCGATGTCAGATTTACGACTTCGAGCGTATGACCGTGCCTAACACCATCAACCATCTGAAGATGGTAGCAGAAAAGGAAGGCATCAAGTATGAGGAGCAGGCACTTGCCGTCATTGCAGAAAAGGCTGACGGAGGTATGCGAGACGCTCTCTCCATCTTCGACCAGGCTGCCAGCTTCTGCCAGGGCGACATCACCTACAAGAAGGTGATAGAAGACCTCAACGTTCTGGATAGTGACAACTATTTCCGAATCGTAGATCTTGCCTTGGAAAACAAGGTGAGCGAGATGATGCTGGTTCTTGACGGAATATTGGGCAAAGGCTTTGATGGTGGAAACATGATTCAAGGCTTGGCGCAGCACGTACGCAATGTGATGATGGCAAAGGATCCTCAGACATTGCCACTGCTGGAAACCAGTGAAGAGCAGAAAGCCAAATATCAGACACAGGCACAGAAAGCCCCTACTCCTTTTTTATATAAGGCTCTCAAGATCATGAACAACTGCGATATACAATATCGCCAGAGTTCAAACAAGCGATTGCTGGTAGAGCTTACCCTTATCCAGGTAGGCCAGATTACCCAGCCCGAAGATCAGGATGTGCCTAGTGCGGGGCGCACGCCCCACAGATTAAAATCCCTGTTTCAGAAAATTGTTGCCCAGCTTAAACCTGTTGCTCAGGGTGCAGGTGCGGGGCAAGATGGCAGCAGCAATACTCCTATTGCTGCCGCTAAGGTATCGCCTACCCCAAACTCTCAGACTTCTCAGAGCCAACAGTCGCAGGAACAGCCTGTCAAAGCAACGGCTACAAGTGTCAAGAATGTGAATTTCAAAGGTATAGGCATGACTTTCTCCAATCTTAAAAAGAACGAAGAGAGAGCGCATAGCACATTCAATCCGATAGACAAGCTGAAGGAAGAACAACCGGCAGCCAACGAAGTCCAGGAGATGAACCATTCTTTCAACCAGGAGCAGGTAGAAGGTTTATGGATCAACATGTGTATGAGAATGCAGAATATCAAGGAACTTATCGGTCTTGCCAACCGCATGAAGGCAGTTACGCCGACAATTACCGAATTTCCGAATATAGAAGTAGTGGTAGACAACCAGCTCTTGCTGAATGACATTCTCGATATCAAGAACAGGATTCGCCCTACATTTGTACAGGGTTTACACAACGACCAGATCCAGATAGATTATCGTCTAGCCCAGTCCGATGAAATCAAAAAGATTCTTTCAAAGCGTGAAGTCTTCGACAACATCATGGATAGCAATCCTGCCTTCAAGAGAATGGTCAGTATCTTTAATCTGGCACTCACATAACAAGAAAACAAATATAAGAAAAAGAGGTTATGCCATCACCGACATAACCTCTTTCATTTTATGAAGCTATAAACTATTGATTTTCAATATTTAATCTTAAATAATAATCAAAAAACGAGACACGCAAAGGGGACATTAAATCAGTGGCATTCCTGCCTCATCACATTCCTTACGCATTTCATCTGGCCAGATACTAGCCTGAATCTCTCCGATATGAGCCTTATGAAGCATCACCATGCAGAGACGGCTCTGACCGATACCGCCACCGATGCTGAGAGGCAACTTATCACTTAACAGCTGCTGGTGGAAATAAAGCTTCTCTCTATCTTCCTTACCCTCAATCTTCAGCTGACGAAGCAGACTCTCCTTATCTACACGGATACCCATGGAACTGAGCTCGAAGCTGCGACCCAAAACAGGATACCAGATCAGAATATCACCATTCAATCCTGCCTTCCCATTTTCAGCAACAGTACTCCAGTCATCATAGTCAGGAGCTCTTCCATCATGCTTCTCGCCATTGCTCAACTCGCCGCCAATACCCTCAACAAATACAGCGCCGTATTTCTCACAGATAGCATCCTCGCGCTCCTTTGGAGTCATATCAGGATACATATCCAGCAAATCCTGTGCATGAATGAAATGAATCTCTCTTGGCAGGAATGGCTTGATTTCAGGATAATGCTCGCAAGTGAGATATTCCGTGCGGAGAATAGCTGCATAGATGCGGCGCACTATGTCTTCCAGAAAAGCGATAGTACGGTCTTTGCGGGTTATCACTGCTTCCCAGTCCCACTGGTCAACATAAAGCGAATGCAAATTGTCGAGTTCTTCATCGGCACGAATTGCATTCATATCAGTATACACGCCATAACCAGGCTCTATATTATATTCGGCAAGGGTAAGTCTCTTCCACTTGGCAAGAGAGTGCACCACCTCAGCCTGAGCTTCCCCCAAGTCCTTGATAGGAAAACTTACAGGGCGCTCCACGCCGTTCAAATCGTCATTGATTCCAAGTCCCTTCAGTACAAAGAGCGGAGCAGTAACGCGGCGAAGGCGAAGCTCTGTACTCAGATTCTGCTGAAAGAATTCCTTTATCAGTTTGATACCCATTTCGGTCTGGCGCATATCCAACAGCGCCTTGTACCCTTCAGGTTTTATCAATTTGCTCATTTTCGTATGGTTTTTATTTTGTATTATCGTTTATTCTCTATTGTTGGTTGCAAAGGTACAAATAAATTATTAATCTGCAAGCATTTTTCTCTATTATTTTGCAAAGTGATAACTATTTTTATACTTTTAGTGACATTTTGCCGAGCATTTTATTCCTTTTTCCCTATATACATTATAATATATAGTAAAAAATCAAGCAAATATTTGGTTATTCCAAATAAAATCCGTAATTTTGCAGCATCGGTCCCGTAGCTTAGTTGAATAGAGCGTCAGATTCCGGTTCTGAAGGTCATGGGTTTGAATCCCATCGGGATCACTTTCAATACTATTTTCAAGGCTCCATGGAACGCCCCTACTTCTAAAGAGCACCCCCTTGGAGAATTGACTACTTTTAATAATTAAGAACATGGATTTAGTAGAACGTTTCATAAACTACACAAAATTCGACACACAGTCGAGCGAAGATTCTCAAAGTGTGCCTAGTACTGCAAAACAATTGGAATTTGCCAAGTATCTCAAGAAAGAACTTGAGGACGAAGGTTTGACCGATGTCGAAATGGACGACATGGGCTATGTCTACGCCACCCTCAAGGGAAATACCAAGAAAAAGACCCCTACCATCGGATTTATTTCACACATGGATACCAGTCCTGACGCCAGCGGAAAGGACATCAAGGCCCGCATCATCAAGAACTATGACGGCAAGGATATCGAACTGAGCCCTGGAATCATCAGCAGCGTCGAGAAATTCCCTGAGCTCAAGGCTCACAAGGGTGAGGACATCATCGTGACAGACGGTACTACCCTGCTCGGTGCAGATGACAAGGCAGGTATCGCTGAAATCGTACAGGCCATGTGCTACCTCCGCGACCATAAGGAAATCAAGCATGGCGACATCCGTGTGGGCTTCAATCCTGATGAGGAAATCGGTATGGGTGCCCATCACTTCGATGTAGAGAAGTTTGGTTGCGACTGGGCTTACACCGTTGACGGTGGCGACCTGGGCGACCTGGAATACGAGAACTTCAATGCCGCTGCTGCCAAGATTCATATCAAGGGAGTAAGCGTACATACTGGTTACGCCAAGGGCAAGATGGTGAATGCAAGCCGCCTGGCTGTAGAGTTCCAGAATATGATACCAGAGACCGAGACTCCTGAGCAGACAGAGGGTTACGAGGGATTCTATCACCTGCTCGGCATTGAGAGCCGTTGCGAGGAAGCCAAGCTCAGCTATATCATCCGCGACCACGACCGCGAAAAGTTTGAAGACCGCAAGGACTTCATCGAGAAGTGTGTGGAGAAGATGAACGAGAAGTATGGCGAAGGAACGGTTACTGCCGAAATCTTCGACCAGTATTACAACATGAAGGAGAAGATTGACCCCAACATGCATGTAATCGACATCGTACTCAAGGCGATGCAGGAGAGCGGCGTTCCTCCTCGCGTAGAGCCTATCCGTGGCGGTACCGATGGAGCACAGCTCAGTTTCAAGGGTCTTCCTTGCCCTAACATCTTTGCCGGTGGTGTCAACTTCCATGGTCCTCACGAGTTTGTGAGCATCCAGGTTATGCAGAAGGTGGTGGATACTATCGTGAAGATTGCAGAAATCACAGAAGAATACAACGACTAATACAAAAATGGGGAATTTAGGCACATCTAAATTCCCCATTTTCATAAATGAATACGAATATTTACAGAGAGATTATCATAAACTGAAAATTATGGCAGAAATTCCCTTTTTAGTAAAAGACCTCGCCCTCATCCTGATGGTAGCCGGCATCGTTACCCTCATCTTCAAGCGGCTCAAGCAACCGCTGGTGCTGGGATACATTGTGGCAGGCTTCCTCGTTTCGCCCCACATGCCCTACACTATGTCGGTAATGGACGAGACGAACATCAAGACCTGGGCAGACATCGGTGTCATCTTTACGCTCTTCTCACTGGGTCTTGACTTTTCTTTCAAGAAAATCGTGAAGATGGGAGCATCGCCTATCATTGCAACCGTGGTCATCGTCTTCTCCATGATGATGCTGGGCATCAGCGTGGGCCACAGTTTCGACTGGGGAAGGATGGACTGTATCTTCCTGGGCGGTATGCTTGCCATGAGTTCCACCACTATTATATATAAGGCGTTCGACGACATGCGGCTGCGCACCCAGAAGTTTGCCTCGATGGTGATGAGCGTACTGATTCTGGAAGACATCCTGGCCATCGTCATGATGGTGATGCTGTCAGCGATAGCGAGCGGCAGCAATCCCGATGGCGGTCAGATGTTTGCCTCCATCGTCAAGATAGGCTTCTTCCTTGGCGTCTGGTTCATCGTAGGCATCTTCGCCATCCCCTGGTTCCTCCGCTCGGTAAGAAAGCTCATCAATGGCGAAACCCTGCTTATCGTATCGCTGGGTTTATGCTGCGGCATGGCCGTACTGAGCAGCAAGGTAGGTTTCAGCAGTGCTTTCGGAGCCTTCGTCATGGGTAGCATCCTGGCAGAAACCATTGAAGCTGAGAAGATTATCAAGCTGGTAGAACCAGTCAAGAACCTTTTCGGAGCCATCTTCTTCGTATCAGTAGGTATGCTGGTAGACCCTAAGATTCTGATAGAATACGCCCTGCCTATCCTTGCCCTGGTGGGTACGATACTGATAGGTCAGGCCACGCTGGGCACCTTCGGCTTCATGCTCGGAGGCGAATCTTTGAAATCGGCTATGCGCTGCGGTTTCTCGATGGCTCAGATTGGCGAGTTCTCATTCATTATCGCCTCGCTGGGCTTGTCGCTTGGCGTTATCAGCAACTTCCTCTATCCGGTAGTCGTAGCGGTGAGTGTCATCACCACCTTCCTGACGCCTTACATGATCCGTCTGGCGCTGCCTACCTATCAGGTGATGGAGAAGCATCTGCCCGACAAGCTCATTCATGTGTTGAACCATTTTGCGATGAGCCATCCGCAGACCCAGCAGCAGAGCAAGTGGAAATCGCTGATTAAGCAGATGACCATCAACACCGTAGCCTATTCGATACTCGCAGCAGCTACCATTGCCCTGATGTTCACCTTCGTATTGCCTCTGATGCGCAATCTGTTGCCAGGCTGGCATCTTCATTGGTACGCCAACGCCATCACCGGCTTGCTTACGGTGCTGCTGATAGCTCCATTCCTGCGTGCCATCGTAATGAAGAAAAACCACAGTGCAGAGTGGAAACGCCTATGGGTAGAGAGCAGCATCAACCGTGTGCCTCTGCTGTTTACGGTATTTGTCCGCTTCGTCATAGCCCTGGCCTTCATCTTCTACATCATCAACTTCCTCTCCCGCTTCACCAATGCGCTGATGATCTGCATCGGAGTCATTGTGGTGATGCTGATGATCACCTCCCGCCGCATCAAGAAGCGCAGCATTGTGATGGAGCGCGTCTTCGTCCACAATCTCCGCTCACGAGATATTGCGGCTCAGGTGAATGGCGAAAAACGCCCACTCTACGAGGGCAGACTGCTGGATAGAGATATTCATATCAGTGAGTTCGAAGTACCGGAAGACAGTACGTGGACGGGCAAGTCACTCAGGGAGCTGCATCTTCGTGAACGTTTTGGTGTAGACATGAGTAGCGTTCGCCGTGGTTCCCATCGCCTCAATATCCCAAATGGAGATATGGTTATTTTTCCTGGAGACAAGTTGCAGGTGATTGGTAATGACGACCAGCTTCAGAAGTTCAACACAGCTCTTCAGAGCGATCTGATGCCGGAAGATTCCGAGATAGAGAAGCGCGAGATGAAGCTGAGCCAGCTCATCATCTCATCTTCCAGCGAATTTCTGGGCAAGACGCTCATCGAGAGTGGCATCCGCGACCATTACAACTGTATGGTCGTAGGATTGGAAGAAGGTCAGGAAAACCTCACCCGCATTTCACCATCCCGAAAATTCGAAAAGGGAGATATCATCTGGCTGGTAGGCGAACCTGACGATTTGAAAAGAATCAAAAACTAAATAAAAGATTAGGGCGTGCCATTCTGTCAAGAACGACACGCCCAAATTTTATATAATATCAATTGAAATCACCACAAGCAATCTACTTCACGGTGATATGGAAGCAGCCCTGTTTTACCTCATATTTTACAAGGCACCGGTTGCGGTCTCTCATATCTCTCAGCACTTCGCTGAGCACCCATTTCAGGGTGTCATTCTGCACCTGTCTTCGAGGCTGCTGACGAGTCTGAATCTGCTTATATCTGTTGTAGCAAACATCAAAGGTAGTACCGTAAAGATGGCATGAATTCTCGGTAGCATTGCCATTGCGGGTACGAAGCTTCGCCACATCATCCTTGGTACGGAGAATACTCGTAACGATAATCTTATGCAAAGGAATGCCCTTGATTTGCAAAGAATCGAAATAAGCCCGACCGATATCCTGCAGCAGCACCGAAGCCCTAGGTACCAGATAAGGTATACTGCTATTCAGTTTATCCACATAAAAGAAAGGATTGCTGCCCACATACACCAGCTTACCCTTACTATGCTCAGCCTCTTCACGGTTCTGTACCGGATTCACGCCATGCTTGTTGGCAGCCAGAATCTGCACATCCTGCTGATCAGGGAAAGTATTGCCGAAATGAGGCACCGAGAAGATACGATGCTTCACCTCCTTGCCATTCTTATCGAAGAAAATAGAAGGCGTATTGGAAGAATCTGCCGCAGCATCCGTCTCCGAACCTGTTCCGGCAGCTTCCTGGGTCAAATCATCAGATGTCTCAGCTATCTCATTTGCAGCCTTATTCTCCTCTTCCTTGTCTTCTTCTGCCATCGCTAGCTGATCAACGGAATCCGTAGCCAGGCTATCCGCCACACTCAAATCAGCAACAGAAGTCCTTGGTTCAGCAACGCCCGGACTGATCAATCTCACCAAAGCCAGGACACACACAACAACGACAAAACCCAGCAAGAAACGGTTCTTGCCAGACATTGCCTGAACAACATTTACTATATGTAGGATAATATGTTTTAATTTCATTATCAAGAGTTATAATCAATTTTCTATAAAAAGTATGGCAAAAGTACATCATTAATTTCATAATACAAAACTTTTTAATGTCTTTTTAATAAGTTCTACTAGAAAAAAACGATATTCCCAACTTCCGAAGCTTTGTTCTTACCATCCAAACACTATCAATCCATCACCATCGCCAGGCATCATTTAAGCCTCGTGCCGGTCATCATTGATGACTCTTACCAGCCATCATATAAGGCACTTAGCTTACATAAGAGGAGGACTCGACAAGGAGATTTTTTCAGATGAGGGTTAACAGGTTAACAGTTAACAGCCCAAAAATGCATACTTCCCCCACTCATATACAAGAAATAAGTATATATATATATATTTATATTTAATTAAGGAAAGGGGGAGGATGCAAAAAACGGCTGTTAACTGTTAACCTGTTAACTTCTTGTCCCTTTGTTAAAAATCCTAACTCATAGTTTTGTGGGTGCTAACTCATAGTTCTCTATGAAGAAACAAATAGACTTCTTCTTGAATCACAGCCTTTATCATCGACAAACAGCAGAAACAGGCATGTTTTAAACTAAAAAAAACACGGACAAATTGAATTTGTCCGGGTAAATTACCAGAAGGCTTATAAAGAACTATCTATCAAGATGTTACAAGCGACCAGACGAAAGAGCCGGACAAATTCAATTTGTCCGTGTTATTTTTTTAACAGCAATATAAACAAGTTCCCTCTGTCTCACAGACGGTTTACCAGAACAGTTTGCCCGATAATCTCAAAAAAAGCATAAGAAATTTGCTTATTTCGAGGAAAAGTTGTAATTTTGCAGCGTTATATAACATATAAAGGTTTAAACGATTTAAGATTAGAAATTTTGATAGAGAAACATATAGTACTCGAAGATGTAGATCCAGTGATGTTCTACGGAGTGAATAATGCTCATCTACAGATGATAAAATCACTGTATCCTAAGTTGCGTATCGTGGCACGTGACAACGTGCTTCGTGTGCTTGGCGACGAGGAAGAAATGGCGAAAGCAGAAGAAGACATTGAGCTGATGCGCAAGCACTTAGCTAAATATAACATGCTCAATGAAGAAGATATCCTTGATATTGTGAAAGGCAAACAGACCAAAGCTGACTCCGTAAAAGGCGTGCTGGTTTACAGCATCAGCGGAAGACCTATCAAGAGCCGCAGCGAGAATCAGCAGCAACTCATTGAAGCTTACGAAAAGAACGACATGGTATTTGCCGTGGGGCCTGCCGGAACCGGTAAGACCTACCTCAGCATCGCCCTTGCCGTAAAAGCACTCAAGGAGAAAGCCATTAAAAAGATCATCCTCTCACGACCTGCCGTAGAAGCGGGCGAAAAGCTCGGTTTCCTGCCAGGCGACATGAAAGATAAAATTGACCCTTACCTGCAGCCACTGTATGATGCACTGGAAGACATGATTCCTGCCGTCAAGCTGCAAGACATGATGGAAAAGCACATTATCCAGATTGCGCCACTTGCCTTTATGCGTGGACGCACACTCAGCGACGCCGTCGTCATCCTCGACGAGGCGCAGAACACAACCTCCCAGCAGATCAGAATGTTCCTTACCCGTATGGGCATGAACACCAAGATGATCATCACCGGCGACCTGACCCAGATAGACCTGCCTAGAGAGCAGCGAAGCGGACTGAAGGAAGCACTCAAGATTCTTGACGGGGTGGAAGGCATCGGAGTGGTGAAGCTGGGGCAGAAGGATATTGTGCGACACAAGCTCGTAACCCGCATCGTCAATGCATATGACAAGTATGACAAGGAGAGAGCGGAAGCACGAGAAGCGCTGAAAGCAGAAAAAGATAATTCAAAATAATCAGAATTAAGAATGAACAGAATGATTATTCAAAGCATATCATCAAGTTCAAAGTTCAAAATTCAAAGTTCAAAGTAAAATGAAAGCATTAACAAAGACAGATTTCCATTTCGATGGACAGAAGAGTGTTTACCACGGTAAAGTACGTGATGTGTATGACATTAACGACGACATCCTCGTGATGGTCGCTACCGACAGAATCTCAGCGTTCGACGTTGTTCTGCCTAAGGGTATCCCATTCAAGGGACAGGTGCTCAACCAGATTGCAGCTAAGTTCTTGGACACAACTACAGACATCTGTCCAAACTGGAAGTTGGCTACTCCAGACCCTATGGTAACTATTGGTTTGAAGTGCGAGGGTTTCCGCGTAGAAATGATCATCCGCTCAATCCTCACCGGTAGCGCATGGCGCGACTATCAGAAGGGATGCCGTGAGATCTGCGGTGTGAAGTTGCCTGACGGAATGCGCGAGAACGAGCGTTTCCCAGAGCCAATCATTACTCCTACTACCAAGGCTGACGAGGGTCACGACATGAACATCTCTAAGGAAGAGATCATTGCCCAGGGTATTGTTAGTGCAGAGGATTACGCTGTAATGGAAGACTATACACGCAAGATCTTCGCTCGTGGTCAGGAAATCGCTGCCAAGCAGGGCTTGATTCTCGTTGATACCAAGTATGAGTTTGGCAAGCGCGACGGTAAGGTTTACCTCATCGACGAGATTCACACTCCAGACTCTAGCCGCTACTTCTATGCTGACGGCTACGAGGAGAAGTTTGAGAAGGGTGAGCCTCAGCGCCAGCTTTCCAAGGAGTTCGTTCGCCAGTGGCTCATCGAGCACAACTTCATGAACGAGCCAGGTCAGACCATGCCAGAGATTACCGACGAGTATGCAGAGAGCGTATCTGATCGCTACATCGAGCTTTACGAGCACATCACAGGCGAGAAGTTCGACAAGGCTGCTGAGGAAGGTGACATCGCTGCACGTATTGAGAAGAACGTAAGTGAATGGCTTGCTACACGTAAATAATTAATAATGTATAAGCAAGAACAGATTAAGCCCTACGAGGGCACAGGAGATAAGGGCAAGCTGGTAGAGGAGATGTTTGACAACATCGCCCCTACCTACGACACCCTGAACCACCGACTCTCGTGGGATATCGACAAGGGATGGCGCAAGAAGGCTATCAAGCGACTTGCGCCCTTCTCTCCAAAAAAAATACTCGACATCGCCACCGGCACCGGCGACTTCGCCATCCTTGCCGCCCGGATGCTGCATCCCGACAAACTCATCGGAGCAGACATCTCGCAGGGAATGATGGAGATAGGAAGACAGAAGGTAAAGCAGCTGGGACTTGACGGAGTGATCCGCTTCGACAAGGAAGATTGTCTCCACCTCTCATACGAAGACAATACATTTGATGCAGTAACTGCCGCCTTCGGCATCCGCAACTTCCAGAACCTGGACCAGGGCCTGCGCGAAATGTGCCGAGTACTGAAGAAGGGAGGACATCTCTGCATCGTAGAGCTCACCACTCCGGTCAGTTTCCCGATGAAGCAGCTGTTCCACATCTATTCACATACAGTATTGCCTATCTACGGCAAGCTGATTTCGAAAGACCAGAGTGCCTACAGCTACCTCACCAAGACTATTGAGGCATTCCCTCAGGGAGAGACGATGATGGAGGTATTCAAGAAGGCAGGTTTCGAGAAAGCAGAGTTCACCCGACTCACCTTCGGCATCTGCACACTCTATTTTGCAACCAAATAAATTATGAATTTTAAATAAGAATATCAGTATGGACAAGTATGGACTCATAGGTTTCCCTTTGGGCCACTCCTTCTCAAAAAGCTATTTCAACGAGAAGTTTGAGAACGAAGGAATCAATGCCAAGTACATCAACTTCGAGCTGCCTAGCATCGAAGGTTTAGCTGAGGTACTCGACACCAATCCCGAACTGAAGGGTTTCAACGTAACCATTCCTTACAAGGAGAAAGTAATCAGCTATCTCGACAGCGTAAGCCCTGAGGCCAACGCCATCGGAGCCGTCAATGTGGTGAAGGTTGACCATAAGGGCAATGAAACTGTGCTCACCGGCTATAATAGCGACGTCATTGGCTTTACAAAGAGCATCGAGCCATTCCTGGAGAAGTGTCATAAGAAAGCACTTATCCTGGGTACCGGAGGTGCGTCTAAAGCCATCAACTACGGTTTGAAATCACTAGGTTTGGAAACCTTGTTTGTGAGTCGATACGAACGTCCAGGTACTATTCAATACGATAAGATTACTCCAGAGGTAATCAAGGAATACAATGTCATCGTCAACTGTACTCCAGTGGGCATGTATCCTCATGTAGATGAGTGCCCTCCGCTGCCTTACGAGGCGATGGACACCCACACGCTGCTCTACGATCTCATCTACAATCCTGACGAAACCCTTTTCATGAAGAAGGGAAAAGAACATGGAGCCACAGTAAAGAATGGTTTGGAGATGCTGCTCCTCCAGGCATTCGCCAGCTGGGATTTCTGGCATGAAGAAAAATAAATACTTCATAAACGTAGATGTTTACAAGTACAGATTCAGCATAACAAACTTGAACATCTACATTTATAAGAACGATAAGGAAATTATAAGAATCATAATTGGAGATCAATTTAGATATGAGTAACAATAGATATATGATGCGCGGTGTAAGCGCAGCAAAGGAAGATGTTCACAACGCTATCAAGAACATCGACAAGGGTATCTTCCCACAGGCTTTCTGCAAGATTATACCTGATATCCTGGGCGGTGACCCAGAGTATTGCAACATTATGCACGCCGACGGTGCAGGTACCAAGTCTAGCTTGGCTTACATGTACTGGAAGGAGACTGGCGACCTCTCTGTATGGAAGGGTATCGCTCAGGATGCTATCGTGATGAATACCGACGACCTGCTCTGCGTGGGCGCCGTAGACAACATCCTCGTTAGCTCTACCATCGGCCGCAACAAGATGCTCATCCCTGGCGAGGTCATCTCGGCTATCATCAACGGTACCGACGACCTGCTCCACGAGATGCGCGAGATGGGTATCGGAATCTATCCTACCGGCGGTGAGACTGCCGACGTAGGCGACCTGGTTCGTACCATCATCGTTGACTCTACCGTAACCTGCCGCATGAAGCGCAGCGACGTCATCGACAATGCCAACATCCGTCCAGGCGATGTTATCGTAGGTCTCTCTTCTACAGGTCAGGCTACATACGAGAAGAAGTACAACGGCGGCATGGGTAGCAACGGTTTGACTTCTGCCCGCCACGATGTATTCGCCAAGTATCTCGCTGAGAACTATCCTGAGAGCTACGACCACGCCGTGCCAGATGAGTTGGTTTACAGCGGCAAGTATAAGTTGACCGATGAGGTTGAGGGTTCTCCTATCAACGCCGGTGAGCTGGTACTCTCTCCTACCCGTACCTATGCTCCGGTTATCAAGAAGATCCTGGATGAGCTTCGCCCAGAGGTTCACGGTATGGTTCACTGTACAGGTGGTGCCCAGACCAAGGTTCTGCACTTCGTAGGCGAGAACTGCAAGGTAGTGAAGGACAACATGTTCCCAGTACCTCCTCTCTTCAAGGCAATCCACGACTGCTCAGAGACAGACTGGAAGGAGATGTACCAGGTATTCAACATGGGTCACCGCATGGAGATCTACGTACGTCCTGAGATTGCCGAGAAGGTTATCGCCATCAGTAAGAGCTTCAACATCGATGCCCAGATTGTGGGTCACATCGAGGAAGGCAAGCGCAGCCTGACCATCAAGAGCGAATTCGGAACATTCGAATACTAAATGTTTTAGGCACGGATTACACGGATTACACGGATTTTTATTCTTTTATTTCTTAATTTATAGTATTGTTATGCTAGAAGAAGATTTAACTAAACAGATAATTGGTGCAGCTCAAGAAGTACACAAAGTCTTAGGAGTTGGTTTTCTAGAGGCTGTATATGGAAATGCTCTGTATAAAGAATTGAAATCACGTGGTTTGAAGTGTGAGTGCCAAAAACACTTAGATGTTTTTTACAAAGGTGAATGCGTTGGTCACTACATTCCCGACATGGTCGTAGAAGATAAGGTGATCATTGAATTGAAAGCCGTTAAAGATTTGCATCCCGAACATGAATGGCAGTTAGTAAACTATCTCTC
This sequence comes from Prevotella sp. SGI.167, assembly GCF_050313615.1. Lineage (NCBI taxonomy): Bacteria > Pseudomonadati > Bacteroidota > Bacteroidia > Bacteroidales > Prevotellaceae > Prevotella > Prevotella sp. SGI.167. Next base: position 78,606 of record NZ_JBNPLT010000004.1, read on the forward strand.
AGCCTGCCAGGCAGAAGTAGGATTGCTCATCAATTTCGGTCTATCCTTACAAGTAAAAAGAAAGATATTTACAAACGAGCGCAAGGGAACACAGCACAGGGAAAAATCCGTGTAATCCGTGTAATCCGTGCCAAAAAATAATTCGATGGATAATAACAACATATTACAGAAGCTTGAAGGCTTAGAGAGCCGATACGAGGAAGTAAGCACCCTCATTACCGACCCTGATGTCATCGCCGACCAGCCACGCTACGTGAAGCTGACCAAGGAGTGGAAAGACCTTGGCGACATCATGGACGCACGCAAGCGATACATCAACTGTCTGAACAGCATCAAGGAAGCTAAGGATATTCTCGCCAACGAAAGCGACCCTGAAATGAAGGAGATGGCGCGCGAGGAACTCAACGAGAATGAGGCGCTGCAGCCTAAGCTCGAAGAGGAAATCAAGATCGCCCTGGTTCCTAAGGATCCAGAGGATGCCAAGAATGTACAGATGGAGATTCGTGGCGGTGCCGGTGGCGACGAGGCTGCCCTCTTCGCCGGTGACCTCTTCTCTATGTATAAGAAATATTGTGAGTCTAAGGGATGGACAGTCAGCGTGACTTCTGTCTCTGAGGGCGCTGTGGGTGGATACAAGGAAATCGACTTCGCCGTAAGCGGAACAGATGTTTACGGTACATTGAAGTATGAGTCTGGTGTTCACCGTGTTCAGCGTGTACCTGCCACTGAGACTCAGGGCCGTATGCACACCTCAGCTGCTACCGTGGCTGTATTGCCAGAAGCAGATAAGTTTGAGGTGAACATCAACGAAGGTGACATCAAGTGGGATACCTTCCGAAGCTCTGGTGCCGGTGGTCAGAACGTGAACAAGGTAGAGTCTGGAGTTCGCCTCCGCTATCCTTGGAAGAACCCTAACACTGGCGAGGTAGAGGAAATCCTTATCGAGTGTACCGAGACCCGTGACCAGCCAAAGAACAAGGAGCGTGCCTTGAGCCGCCTCTATACCTTCATCCACGACCGTGAGCATCAGAAGTATGTTGACGATATCGCCAGCCGCCGCAAGAGCCTCGTCTCTACCGGTGACCGCAGTGCGAAGATTCGTACCTACAACTTCCCACAGGGCCGTGTTACCGACCACCGTATCGGTTACACCACCCACGACCTCAATGGTTTCCTGGCAGGTAACATCCAGGATATGATTGATGCCCTGACCGTGGCTGAGAATGCAGAGAAACTGAAAGAAACAGAATTGTAGAACCCTTATCATCATAAATACCATATTATGAACAGAAAAGAACTTGTAGAGCAGATTTTCGCAAAGAAGAGCTTCTTGTGCGTAGGTCTTGACACAGATATCAATAAGTTGCCTAAGTGCATCACAGAGGATGAAGAAATCCAGGGTGCAGAAGCCGAGATGATGTTTAAGTTCAACCAGGCTATCATCGACGCTACCGCTCCTTACTGCGTGGCTTACAAGCCAAACCTGGCTTTCTACGAGAGCCGTGGCATCGACGGAATGATTGCCTTCGAGAACACCATCAAGTATCTCAAGAGCCACTATCCAAACCACTTCATCATCGCTGACGCAAAGCGTGGCGACATCGGCAACACCTCAAAGATGTACGCCCAGACTTTCTTTGAGGAGTACAACCTCGATTCAGTAACCGTAGCTCCTTACATGGGCGAGGATTCTGTCAAGCCTTTCCTCGAGTATGAGGGCAAGTGGGTCATCCTTCTGGCTTTGACCAGCAACAAGGGTAGCCATGACTTCCAGCTCACAGAGGACAAGGAAGGCGAGCGCCTCTTCGAGAAGGTTCTGAAGAAGAGCCAGGAATGGGGCAACGACGAGAACATGATGTACGTAGTAGGTGCTACCCAGGGGCAGATGTTCGAGGACATCCGCAAGGTGGCTCCTAACCACTTCCTCCTCGTACCAGGTGTTGGTGCTCAGGGCGGTAGCCTCCAGGAGGTTTGCAAGTATGGTATCATCAAGGATTGCGGTCTGCTCGTCAACTCATCTCGCGGCATCATCTATGCTAGCAACGGTGAGGACTTCGCAGAGGTAGCAGGCCAGAAGGCAAAGGAATTGCAGGAAGAAATGGCAGCAGAGCTTGCCAAGCTGGGCTAAGCCTCTCGCTAGGCGTCCCGGCGGATTTGAAATCCGCCGTAAAAAAAGGTTCGACCTATTAAACCGGGGGATTTGCAATCCCTACCAAAAATAAGATTTTAGGCGCAAAGTATCTTGAAAAAGACGCTTTGCGCCTTAAAAATACCTATTTGTTGGCGAAAAAAGCAAAATATTACGAAAGAATGACGAGAATCTAAATTTATTTTGTTATTTTTGCAAACAAAATGTGTTTACCTAAAGGTATTTATACCTTGGGTGACCAATTAAAACAAACTAGAAGACAGATAAATTATGGAATTTACCGCTCAACAAATAGCCCAGTTCGTTCAGGGCCGTGTGGAAGGTGATGAGAATGCAACAGTCAACACCTTCGCAAAAATCGAAGAAGGCAAGAAAGGTGCAATCTCGTTCCTTTCTAACCCTAAATACACTCACTTCGTGTACGACACGAAGTCTAGCATCGTGCTCATTGATGAGACCGTAGAACTGGAACACCCAGTCAGCGCTACCCTCATCCGTGTGAAGAACGCCTACGAATGTGTGGCTAAACTGCTTCAGATGTACGAGTCTATGAAACCAAAGAAGACAGGCATCGACCCATTGGCTTTTGTTTCTCCAAAGGCTAAGGTGGCAGAGAACGTCTATATTGGCGCTTTCGCTTATATCAGCGATGGTGCCGAGGTGGGCGAAGGTAGCCAGATTTATCCTCACGCCTACATCGGCGAGGGTGTGAAGATTGGCAAGAATGCCCTCATCTACCCTAACGTAACCGTTTATCACGGCTGTAAGCTCGGCGATAACGTGACTCTCCATGCAGGTTGTGTCATCGGTGCTGATGGCTTCGGCTTCGCTCCAGGACCTGATGGATACGACAAGATTCCTCAGATTGGTATCGTAACCATCGAGGATGATGTGGAGATTGGTGCCAACACTTGCGTTGACCGCTCTACCATGGGTTCTACCTACGTTCGCAAGGGCGTGAAGCTCGACAACCTGGTTCAGATTGCCCACAACACCGACATCGGTGCCAACACCGTGATGTCTTCTCAGGTGGGTGTAGCCGGCAGTACCAAGGTTGGCGAATGGTGTATGTTTGGCGGACAGGTGGGTCTCGCAGGTCACATCACCATCGGCGACAAGGTGTTCCTCGGAGCACAGAGCGGTGTGCCAGGCAGCCTCAAGAGCGGCCAGCAGCTCATCGGTACTCCTCCTATGGAGCAGCGTGCTTACTTCAAGTCACAGGCCATCTTCCGTCGCCTGCCTGACATGTACAAGGAGCTCAACGACCTGAAGAAGCAGATTGAAGAATTAAAGAAAAACAATTAAAAATAATAAGGTACGGATGACACGGATGACGCGGAGGCTAATGCCACTAAGGATTCCGAAGAAAACGCAGAGAAAAAATCCGTGTAATCCGTGCCTAAAAAATGAATATAATTATGTCAAAACAGAAAACACTGAAAGGTAGTTTCTCTCTTTGTGGAAAAGGATTGCACACAGGCTTGAGCCTCACCGTGACTTTCAATCCTGCACCAGAGAACACCGGTTATAAGATACAGCGCATCGACCTCGAAGGCGAGCCTATCATCCAGGCTGTAGCTGAGAACGTCGTTGAAACCCAGCGTGGCACCGTACTCGGTAAGGGCGATATCCGCATCTCTACCATCGAGCACGGTATGTCAGCACTCTATGCCCTCGGCATCGACAACTGTTTCATCCAGGTTAACGGTCCTGAATTCCCTATCCTCGACGGCTCTGCATCCATGTATGTAGAGAAGATTCAGAGCGTGGGCATCCAGGAGCAGAATGCAGAGAAGGACTATTATATCATCCGTCATAAGATTGAGGTGAAGGACGACAACGGTTCTGTCATCACCATTCTTCCAGATGAGGAGTTCAGCATCACGGCGATGTGTTCTTTCGAGAGCAAGTTCATCAACAGCCAGTTTGCTACCCTCGACAAGATGGAGACCTACGTTGACGAGATTGCTTCGGCACGTACCTTCGTTTTCGTTCGCGATATCATGCCATTGCTCCAGGCTAACCTCATCAAGGGTGGCGACTTGGACAATGCCATCGTTATCTACGAGCGCCAGGTAGAGCAGGCGCAGCTCGATCAGCTCGCCGACCATCTCAAGGTGCCTCACATGGATGCCAGCAAGTTGGGTTACATCCAGCACCGTCCTTTGCAGTGGGAGAACGAGTGTACTCGCCATAAGCTGCTCGACATCATCGGCGATATGGCGCTCATCGGTAAGCCTATCAAGGGTCGCATCATCGCTACCCGACCAGGTCACACCGTGAACAACAAGTTCGCCCGTCTCATGCGCAAGGAGATTCGCAAGCACGAAATTCAGGCTCCTATCTACGATCCAAACGAGGAGCCAATCATGGATAACATCCGCATCCGCCAGCTCCTGCCTCATCGCTATCCAATGCAGTTGGTAGATAAGGTCATCGCCATGGGTCCTACCAGCATCGTGGGCGTTAAGAACGTAACCAGCAACGAGCCATTCTTCACCGGTCACTTCCCAGAGGAGCCAGTAATGCCAGGCGTTCTCCAGGTAGAGGCGATGGCACAGTGTGGCGGTCTGCTCGTATTGAACCAGCTGGAAGAGCCTGAGCGCTGGAGCACTTACTTCATGAAGCTCGACGACGTGAAGTTCCGCAAGAAGGTGGTTCCAGGCGATACCCTCCTCTTCCGTGTGGAGTTGCTCGCACCCGTACGTCATGGCATCAGCTCTATGAAGGGCTATATGTTCGTAGGCGACCAGGTGGTGGCTGAGGCTACTTTCACAGCACAGATTGTTAAGAACAAGTAATAATAAGATAGAAATATGAATCAGATTAGTCCATTAGCGTTTGTTCATCCAGAGGCAAAACTTGGTGACAACAACATTATCGGTCCTTTCTGCTATATCGACAAGGACACCGTTTTGGGCGATAACAACGTATTGCAGAACAGCGTTACCATCCACGTGGGCGCTCGTATCGGCAACAATAATGAATTCTTCCCAGGCGCCAGCATCTCTACCAAGCCTCAGGACTTGAAGTTCAAGGGTGAGCAGACAACCTGCGAGGTGGGCGACAACAACAGCATCCGTGAGAACGTTACTATCTCTCGTGGTACAGCCTCTAAGGGCAAGACCGTGGTAGGCAGCAACAACCTCCTGATGGAGACTGTTCACGTGGCTCACGACTGTGAGCTGGGCAGCGGCTTGATTATCGGTAACTCTACCAAGTTTGCCGGCGAGGTGGTTGTAGATGACAACGCCATCGTAAGCGCCAACGTTCTCGTTCATCAGTTCTGCCACATCGCAGGCTACGTGATGATCCAGGGCGGTTGCCGTTTCTCTCAGGATATTCCTCCTTATATCATTGCCGGCAAGGAGCCAACCCGCTATTGCAGCATCAACCTCATCGGTTTGCGTCGCCGTGGTTTCAGCAACGAGACCATCCAGAACATCCACGAGGCTTATCGCCTGCTCTACAGCAAGGGTATCCTGAAGGAAGGTATCGAGGAAATCAAGAAGAATCTTGAGGTGACTAAGGAAATCCAGTACATCATCGACTTCGTAGAGAGTTCTCAGCGCGGCATTATCCGATAAAAGTAAAAGGGTAAAAAAGTAAAAAGGTAAAAAGAGCATTCTTGCATAGGTTTATGAAACGAGCAAGGATGCTTTTTTCTTGAATATAAAGAATGATATATGAAAACATTGATTGTGGTTTTAGGTCCTACCGGTGTAGGTAAAACGGAGCTTTGCCTTTCGCTGGCAGAACATCTCTCTATACCTATTATCAATGCCGACTCCCGCCAGATCTTCGCAGAACTCCCTATCGGAACCGCAGCGCCTACTGCCGAACAGCAGCAGCGGGTGAAGCATTATTTCGTAGGCAACCATCACATCAAAGATTATTACAGCGCAGCCCAATACGAGACCGATGTGATGAATCTCCTGAAAGAAGAAATCTTCAAGAATCATGATGTGGCGCTGCTTACAGGCGGCAGCATGATGTATATCGATGCCGTATGCAAGGGTATCGACGATATTCCTACCGTGCGGGACGACATCCGTACCTGGATGAAACAGCGCCTGGAAGAAGAAGGCTTGGAAGCGCTGGTAGAAGAACTCCATAAGATGGATCCGGAGCATTGGGCGATAGTAGATAAGAAGAATCCACGCCGCGTGGTGCATGCCTTGGAAATCTGCCACCAAACTGGCAAGACCTATACTTCTTTCCGTGTAGCCGAGAAGAAGCAGCGTCCTTTCCGCATCATCAAGATAGGTCTGAACCGCGACCGTGCCGAATTGTACGACCGAATCAACCAGCGTGTGTTGCTGATGATGGAGGAAGGCCTGGAGGCAGAAGCCCGCAGCGTATATCCGCACAAGGGTCTCACCGCCTTGAGAACCGTGGGGTACAAAGAGATGTTTGCCTATTTCGATGGCGAGATAGATAAGGATGAAGCCATCCGCCAGATACAGTCGCATAGCCGTGAATACATGCGCAAGCAGCTCACCTGGTTTAAGCGAGATACCGAAATCCACTGGTATCATCCCGACCAGCAGGATGAAATCATCCGATTCATTGATGAAGAGATATAGACATAATTGGCATCATGCAACGAGTGGGGTGCCATTACGATGGTGGTGCCCTCCTTGTGCAGCTCAGAAAGCAGTTCCATCACCTCCTTGCCATTTTTGGAATCCAGATTTCCAGTAGGCTCATCGGCAAGAAAAAAGGGTGTATCAGAAATCATAAAGTTTTTCTGATACACCTTTTTTATTCACTTGTATTTATTTGATATTGCTGATTTGCTCGAGTGAAAGACCTGTATATTTCATGACAAGCTCTTTCGACATACCATCAGCAAGCATACGCTGTGCAGCATTTATATTTGCCTCATTAGAGCCTTCAGCTCTTCCTTCAGCTCTTCCTTCAGCTCTTCCTTCAGCTCTTCCTTCAGCTCTTCCTTCAGCCATACCTTTTGCCATACCTTTTGCCATGCCTTTTGCCATGCCTTTTGCCATGCCTTCAGCTCTGGCTTCTGATTCTGCGGCCGCCATACATGCCAAATTATCGCGAGCAATCCAAAGACTGTTCTCGTAGGCTTCCCATTCTTTCTTCGAGAGTCTATGACTGTCGGCATATTCCTCAAGCTTCTCGAAAATCTTCTTTTGTGCCGTCCAAGGCATTCTTGTTAATGCTTCCATATGAGTCAATACATAAATCCATTTATCAAAATCACTCTCACATTCCGCTGGCTCTTTTTTGAAAAGAGGCAGGGCCAAGTAGATGAAGCGAAGCTTGTTGGAAGCTTGCTCCTTGCTCTCCTTATCTGCCAATATGATGTCTGTTCTGAACTTGTTTACTTCGCCTGCCTTTGGCATATAGTTCATGAAACAAACTGTGTATATCGGCAGAAACTTATAGGCATCCTGATTCTCTGCTTTGCCCTTATCTACCTGTTCCAGAATACTTCTGCAGGCATAGCAGATGGAGCGATCCAGAAAATTGGGTTGCCACTTGTTCTGCATTTCCAGGATGAATCGCTCGCCTGTGTCGGTTTCGCAGAAAACATCGTAGATAATGCCTCGTTGATCTTTGGTCTGTGGCAATTGCTCTTTGTCTTTGAACACTACATCCTTGACGTGGAGCTCGCCCTCCAACAGATCGTTGAGAAAGCTTATCAGCAAATCCTTGCTGAATTCTTGACCGAAAAGACGTTTGAAGCCCCAATCGGTAAAGGGGTTGATGTACTTTGCCATCTTGTTAGATTTTAATTATTTTTAAATCTGATGACAAAGATACGTTGTTTTTTTGTAAACTCCAAATATTTAATCGATTTTTGCATAAATAACTGGAAAAATAAGTAATATGCAGTTGTAGACTTAGGAACCCTTCGCGACCATCATAGCTACATTTTGCATATCACTAAATATGTTCCTCCAGCTTCTTTTTTAGCTGCATGTATTTTTGATGCAAGGCAAATTTCTTTTGCGGTTGCTGCTCTTTCAGTTCTTTCTTTCTGATAGCAGCCATTTCCTTTTTTATTGCTTCTATTTGAATGGTCTGGAAAACAGCTTGATGCAGATTCTGCTGAGAAGAAGTAATCTGGGTTGATGCAATCTGCCGAACCAAGGATTCATAGAGTGTATCCATATTAGAAGAACTATCCAGACGGAGAGATAGCATTTCTTCTGATAACCAGTCTGTAGAAAATGACTTGATGATCTCGAATGTGCCAGCAGAAGCATCCTTCCATTGCTTGTAGTTTACCAATAACTGATATCGGTTATCCTGTTGAATGATGAAAAACGTATGTCGGGGTAACTTGCTATCAATATAGCGGAAGATGTCTGAACAGTCTGAAATTCCTTTCTTAAGTTTAATAAGAAAGATGGTGAGTTCGTGAACATCCTTTCCATCTGTCACATGCAGATTACTGGGTGCCAACTTATAGAGCCAAACTACCTGCTCTACATTCTCAATAAATGCAGATTTCATGCGAGCCGTTACCTCAAGATGGCTGTAAAAAGCCACCTTGGGTACTACTCGGTTTACCAACGTAAAGTCGGGGAAATTTAATATATTCATAAGTTCTTTTTTACTTTGCACATTGAACTTGGAACTTTATGATTAAAGAGATTGCTTATCTGATAACCAGGAAGGTGATGAGTTCGAAATCATCCAATCCCTTGATCTCATTGGTCAAAGCCGTGGTTTCACCCAGCGAGAAAAGACTGTCTATGTCGCTCTCTTCCTTGATGCGTACCATACTGTCGATGGCCTTCTGCAACAGGTCGCTATAATGTTCCATGTGTCTGCCGTCGCTGGTTTCCTTACTTAGCAGGGCACAAAAGTTTCTGTCGTATTCCTTCTTGTCCTTGCAGAGCAATCGCAGGGTATCCAGCAGCTTCTTGGGATGAAGATGGTCACAGTTTACCTCGCCGTCATCCGACAGATACACCATATAGAAAGGATGAAGTAGGTTTTTCTTGTCGATGTTCACGGCATTATTGCGATTCTTCAACACATAGATAACGCCAGGCTTAATGTCGCCCTTTGCACCTGCCACGGCATTCATTCCGAAAGGAGCATGCTCTATGTCGGGATGTTCCTTGATATAAGATAAGAGGTCGAGACGAAACTCGTTCAGTCCCAGGTCCATGATGTTGATGCCGGTGTCCATATCCTCAATGTCAACCACTTCTTCCTGAAGATGCTTCAACTGCTTTCTGCGATATTCCAGGTCACCTTTTTCGTTGTCGCTCAGTAGGTTGTCATCTCCAGTAGAAGTCAGAATGGTGGCTTTCATACGGCTCTCCACTCTGCCTTTCAACTGGATATATTCGTCCAGTTCCATATCAGGCCAGTAGTTTACCAACTGTATATCCTTGTTCCGGCTGCCAATACGGTCAATACGTCCAAAACGCTGGATGATGCGTACGGGGTTCCAATGGATATCGTAGTTAATCAGATAGTCGCAGTCTTGCAGGTTCTGACCTTCCGAGATACAGTCTGTAGCGATGAGCACATCGATGTTTTCATGAATCCACGGTTTCTTGGCTGCGTCCTTTTCATCAAAGATGTCACCTTTGTCTTTGGAGATGGGCGAGAAGAAGGTGAGAACATTATTAAATGTACACTCAAACTTTGGAATGGTGCATTTGCCCTCAGTACTACCCGTGATGAGGGCAGCGTTCAGTCCGCAATCTGCCTTGATTCTTTCGGCAAGTTCCTGATAGAGATAGTCTGCCGTATCGGCAAAGGCTGTGAAGATGAGCACCTTCCGGTTATCCTTGTTGATAGGATGGGCAAACTTCTCCTTCAAGTCTTCTATCAGCATTTGCAACTTGCTGTCATGAGCTGGCGTAATATCTTCCAGCATCAGGAGCAGCATCCTGAGTACTTCCTGATCTGCTGCCAGATCTCTTCGCCAACTGATATAATCCATATCCCTGAGTCTGAAACCTCTTATCTCTTCAGCTTCCTGGTCGATGAGCGAGATGGTTTCATTGATGTAAGCCGTGATGCGCTCCAAGGTGAGGCGGAAGGAGTTGACCGAACTTTCCAGTCGTTTCAGTAGATTGGTTGCCATCAGATTTCGCAATCCCTTCTCTCGTCCGTCAATAGACAAGCCGCTTCCCTCATAGTCGATGGTATAGCTGTTTCTGGCGCTATCGTGCAGATAGAGCGATGGGGTGTAGATAGACAGGTTCAGATTGTCCAGTTCTGTGGCAATGTCCCTGAAGTTGATGGCATTGCTGATGTCGGTGAGTTTCGGACGACGGGAGATAGGAGGCAGACGATGTGGAAATTCACCAATGGCACTTGTATCATAATACTTCATGATGTGGCTGCGCGAACGGGCGATGGTCACGGCATCCAGCAACTGGAAGAAATCGTAGCTCAGGTCGTTGAGCAGCCTTTCCGTTGTGCGTTCTTCCGCCTTCAGTTTTGCCCAGTGGTTATATACCTTCTGGGCATTCGTAAAGATGTCATCTACGTTCTTGCCTAGTCCCAATGCTTCGTCAAACGAGCTGCTTCTGCCTTCGTAAGCCAGCTGCAACTGGTTCTTCAAATCGCCAAATCTATTGTTCACAGGGGTAGCACTCAGCATCAGTACCTTCGTTTTCACACCGGTACGAATCACCCGGTTCATCAGTTTCTGATATCTGTTTTCCTTTCTTTCCTCCTGCTGCTCATCATCATCTTCCTCTTCATCCACGTTTCCTCCATTGCGGAAATTATGACTTTCGTCGATGACCACGAGGTCGTAGTTGCCCCAGTTGATGTGGTCCAGATCCAAGCCGTTGGAACTTCCATGTTCTCGTGAAAGGTCGGTATGGAAGAGGATGTCGTAGCGCAGACGGTCGCCAGCTATCGGATTGTTCTTGTAATTGGAACGGAAGGTAATCCAGTTCTCATTCAGCTTTTTCGGACAAAGCACCAGTACACTCTTGTTGCGGTTTTCGTAATACTTGATGACGGCAAGCGCCGTAAAGGTCTTTCCCAATCCCACACTGTCGGCAAGAATACAACCGTTGTATTTCTCCAGCTTGTTGATGATGGCGAGTGCCGCATCCTTCTGGAAGTTGTATAGCTTGTTCCAGATGAGGCTGTTCTTAAAACCGGTACGCTCATTGGGAAGAACATCTTCAGAAATATCTTCCAGAAATTCATGGAAGATGTTGTAGAGAGCGATGAAGTAGATGTATTCGGGCGCATTCTCCTGATAAACCGTCTCGATGTATTCCAAAACCCTGGCAGTTACGTCCTTGAATTTCTCATCGTTCTCCCATTGCTGGTTGAAGATCTGCAGATAAGCCTCGGCAGAAGGAGAAGGCAGCACATTGACCATCGTATAGACATTGTTGCCCTTTTCGCAACCCAGTTGGGTGGTGCTGAAATCATCAAAAGGAAGATAAACATGCTGCTTGCTGGGCGCATTCATATCAAAGACAGGTAAGGCAGAAGGTTCACCATCACAGAGATGCAGAAATCCGCCCATTCCTTCCTGTGAAGAATTGGACTTGAATTTCACTTTCTTCCGGATCCATGCTGCACACTCCTTGGCGATGGCTTTCTGCGACAGCTGGTTGCGGAGCTTGATTTCAAACTCCGTACCATAGAGGTTGCGTTCACGGTTCAACTTCGGTATGTAGAACTCCCGTTTCTCTTTCTTCGTCTTGTCTGCCACAAAGGTTGGCGAGGTGAAGATAAAGCGCACTTCCTCCACCTTCTCCAGTTCCGCCTTCATGGCTTCGAAGGCGTAGATGGAGAAAGAGGCGGCGGCGATGGATATGCGACTTTGGGTGGACAACCTCGATTTCAGGTCGTCCACCAATCGTTCGCTGGTATTGTTTATCTGTTTCGGCTGTTCCATGTCCTATTGCTTAACATTCAACATTCAACACTTAACATTTAACATTAAGAATTATTTCACCCATTCCATCAAGTCGTCGTAGTTGGTTACCTTATGATAGTAGATGCCCGAACCTGAGAGTTGTTCAAATAGCCTGTCGGCACAGGCTATCTTGCCATCTTCTATACCTCGCAAGTCGAGGGTTGACATGCTGCCCTTGGTTTCGGCTACGAAATAGACATGCTTCACGGCACCATCCTTGAAGGCTATCGCCCAGTCGGGAGAATAATTGCCCACAGGGGTAGGAATATGGAAACCCTTTGGCAACTTGGCATATACGGCAACATCGGTGCTCGTATCGAGGTCTTCCACGAACTTGCGTTCCACACTCAGCTTTGCCGTTCCATCGGTAAACACATAATCCACAATGCTCTTCCTTCCCTGGTAAGCCTTGTCGAGCGAGGTATGCTTCTCCTCCGTAAAGATGGCGGAATCGTAGCTTCCCTCTATCTCGTTGTAACTGATATGATCTACGATGATGGTGGCTTTCTGCTCCAATATCAGACGGCTTACCCTGCGGATAAACTCTTCTGGATTCATTTTGTACATATCAAACTTGCTTGGCATGATTTGGGATAGAATCCCGGCGATGGTCTTGCGGGTCAATCGGGTGTTGGCGGCTATCTTGCCCAGCAGGTCGTACTTCACGGTGCTTACTACATCCGTTCTCAGGTCATCATGCTGCATTTCCTCCTGCACCATCATGCTGCCCGCCTTCATGTCGTCATGTTTCAGTTCCGTCTTCTGCACTCCTCGGGTTACCACGTAGCTCAGTTTTGAAACCACCAGTTCCTTGTTAATGGCGGCAATGGCTTTCTCTATCAGTTCCTTGCTTTCGAAGTTCACCGTATAGGCGTATTTGTGGTTGATGCGATTCCAGAGTTCCTGGAATTCCTTCTTCGTGAAGTTCTCGTTCAGTCTGTTCTCCGGAGTCTGCGGCGTACTTCCGTTTTCTATCATACCGTCAAGGGCAGAAGGGTTCCAGACGCCTTCTATCAGTTTGTGAATCCATTTGCCGTATGGCTTTACTTCGTCTGGCAATGGGGCGAGTGTTCCTGATGTTGCGGCAGAGCGGTAAACATCGGTTACATGACTTTCGTCATCCACATAACCATTCTTCACCAGATAGAAATAAATCTTCTTGGCTTCCGACGTCGTAATACTATGCTTGCTGCCATCCTCAATCGTGAAGGTCTTTCCATCGAAGTAATCGATGTCGGCAACCTTCGGACGGTCGTAGAGATCTTCCGAAATATTCTTCTGCAGGTCGTTTACGAAATCAGCATAGCCCTCAGAGGCAATCACGGTAAGGCGGTTAATCTGCTGCACCTGCCCCTGCAGGGTATCGGCATCCTGTCGTACTCCCTTGTTGTCAACGCAGAGTCGCAATCCTCGTCCCACTTCCTGACGCTTCTGCGAGATGCTGTTTGCCTGTCGGAGCGAACAGATCTGGAAGATGTTCGGATTGTCCCAACCTTCTCTCAAGGCAGAGTGGGAGAAGATGAAGCGAACTGGCGAGTAAGTTGGGTCGAGACTCAGCAGTCGTTCTTTATCTTTCATAATCAGGTCGTAAGCCGATACGTCGTCGCTTCCTGCTCCTTTCTTCTCATCGCTGTCCTTGATGCGCTTGGTCTTGGGGTCGATGGAGAAATAACCCTCATGAGTCTTGTTGACAGGGATGCAACTGAGATACTGCATATACTCCGGGTCATACATATTCTGATTTTCGTTCAGCTCTGCCCTGTACTCCTGTTCGAAGATCTCACCATAGCGTCCCAGCAGCGCATTGCCGTCTTCATCATACTGGCGATACTTGGCAACCTCGTCGATGAAGAAAAGCGAGAGGCACTTGATGCCGCGATGGAAGAGCGCACTCTCTTTGCGGAAGTGCGCCTTGATGGTTTCCCTTATCTGGATGCGAGCCTTGTGATCGGCAGTTACGTTGCCGATTACTTCCTTCAGCATCAGACTTTCGCCGTTGCTGAACTTTACTTGGCTTCGGCTTGGCTGACGGGCATCCACCACGATGTCGGTAATCATGAACCCTTTGTATTGCAGCATGTTTCCGGAGGCACTATAGAGATCGTCGCCTTCGCCCAACTTCTTGTAGATTCGCTTGATGGCTCCCGTAGTGCTCTGCTGTTCTATCTCCAGTTTTACCTGTGGAGCCTTGTCTTTCGAAAGCAGCAGCTCTGCAAAATAGATATAGCTGTCGGTACCTTTCAGGTTCTTCAGTTCGAAGCCTACTACCTCTATCTTCTTCACCAGTTTGTGGTTGTAGGCATCAAGTGCATCGAGCACATACACCGTGTTGTGGTGTTCCTTGTGGGTAGCTGAGTAGTTCAGGGTGAAGAGCGGATTGAAGGCTTTGAGTGCCGTCTGTGTAGCGGCGCCTCCCATCTTCTGAGGTTCATCCAGAATGATGATTGGGTTGTTGGCAGCAAGAACGGCGATAGGCTTTCGGGAACCGAACTCATCTCGTTCGGAGTTGATGATGCGTGCCGCCTTGTTCTTGGCTCCTTCCTTCATGGTGTTGAACGCCTGGGTGTTGATAATCATCACGCTGATGTCGTTGCTCTGTGAGAAGGTGTCGATGTCGTTGAGGCTGCTGCTGTCGTAGATGAAGTAGCGAGCCTTCTTGCCGTATTGCTCCATGAAGTGATCTACCGTGATGTCGAAGCTCTTCTTCACACCCTCTCGGATAGCAATGCTTGGAACCACCACGATAAACTTGGTCCAGCCATACTGCTTGTTCAGTTCGAACATCGTCTTGATATAGACGTATGTCTTTCCCGTACCGGTTTCCATCTCCACATCAAGCTGGCAGGCACCGAGTTTCTGACAGAGTTCTTCATCCTGATGGATGTTGTTCTCTGTCTGAATCTGCCGGATGTTGTCAAAGAGAGCCACCTTATCCATGGTAAGGCGGTTGTTCTTATAACCCAGGTTATTGCCGGCATCATCGCTATCGGCAAAGACATCTGTTTGAACGAATTTGATGTCATGCTTCTTGCTGTCCACCACATACAGTTTTCCCTTATCCATCCTGTATTCCAGGTTGGCTTGGTTGGGCTGCCCCTTGAAGACGTTGATGACGCTCTCCACGGCATCGGTCTGATATTGTTGTATCTTAAACTTCAGTTTCATAATCGTAATCAGTAAAGCTCTTTTTACTTTTACAAGTTTCAAGTAAACACAGCAAAAATGCTCTTTTTACTTTTTTACCTTTTTACTTTTTTACCTTACAAAATCCCTTTCTAAAGGATTTTGGTGACCGTGTCAGGAGAATATGTTTTAAAAATCTGCTCGAAGTTGGTGGCGGTAGAATCGTCCTTCATGCTGGTGTCACGGAGCACGGCGTAGGCTGGCTGCATCTGGGCGATGGCTTTTACTACTTCGTCGGTAACATCCGGGTCGAAGCAAGCCACGAGGTATCCTTCGGCAACGTTATAGATGGTCTTGCCAGCTACCGTTGTCGTTTCTATTTTCGAATCCAGGGTTGCACCGAGTTCAAGCATCACCTGGAAGAGCAGGTCTTCGCCAGTTCTATCCGGCTTTACGTTATCAACCTGCGAGAAAAGGTCGGCTTGCGAAATATCCTTTGGAGAATAGTAAATGTCCTGCATATTGGTGGAATCGAGTTTCAGCACACGGAAGCCTGTATCGAGGTCTTGGGTGGTTAAAGGAGATTCCTCCTTGATTTTCTTGCCGGCACGGCGGATTCTTTCCTTGCCTATTTCACAGATGTTCTTATAGCCTGCCTTGAAAGCTTCGCTCTTCTCATCGGTCTTCTCTGGGAGCTGCACCATGATGAACTTGCGGTTGCCATTGGTCTTTAAGTTTAAATTCATTATGGCATGTGCCGTAGTTCCAGAACCGGAGAAAAAGTCTAAAACCAAATCCTCGTTCTTTGTAAAATAATTAAGCAGGTGATAGACAAGCTCTTTTGGCTTAGGAAAATTGAAGATTTCTTTTTTTCCAAAAAGCTTTGCTATATCTTCTGACCCATAGTTTGGAATGCCTTTTTCATCTATGACAGAACTTATAATCTTTGTATTACGCTCTTTTCGGTATCTGGGAAGTCCTTTACTATTGAAATATATTTCAACCCATTTTTGTCCTTTATTATCAAATGTCTCTTTGCCGAGTTTCTTGTTCTTGTAATAATTTGCAATTTGTGTACAATAAGGGAAAGAACCTCTAAGAGTAACTGTATCTTGTAGAATGCCATTATGGAAAGTCATGATACCTTCAAGTATTTCTAGTTGCACTTCATCGCCAACATGTTTTTTAAAGGTGATG
Organism: Prevotella sp. SGI.167; assembly: GCF_050313615.1. Lineage (NCBI taxonomy): Bacteria > Pseudomonadati > Bacteroidota > Bacteroidia > Bacteroidales > Prevotellaceae > Prevotella > Prevotella sp. SGI.167. Next base: position 94,967 of record NZ_JBNPLT010000004.1, read on the forward strand.
TCTTTCTGTCCTTCTATTTTAGTTCCTTTTTCAAAAACAACATCTGTTGTTGGATTTTTGGGACTAGGTTTATTGTAGCAATAATGTTCCAAACTTTCCAGTTCTTCGGGATTGTTTAATCCAAAATAGCTTTGTACTAGTTCTTCTTTTTTGCCATATGCTAAGATAAACTCATGGTTCTTTACTAATTTGGAAAAACCTTTTGTGGAACCACGATTTACCCAAACCATAGAACCTCTATCCAATCTATTCTGATAACCGAAAATTTCATCGCAGATTTTTCTGATATTATCAACTTCAGTATCGTCAATAGAAATAAATATCACACCATCATCGGTCAGCAAGTCTCTTGCAACCTTCAATCTCGGATAAATCATATTCAACCAATCGGTATGGAATCTACCATTGCTTTCGGCATTGGTAAACATACGATTGCCCTGCTCGTCAAACTGTCCTGAGTTGGCGAGATATTCTTCTGAAGACTGAGCGAAATCATCTTCATACACAAAATCGTTTCCGGTGTTGTAAGGTGGGTCGATATAAATCATTTTCACCTTGTGTAAGTAAGTCTCCTTCAGACACTTGAGAACATCGAGGTTGTCGCCCTCGATATAAAGGTTCTGGGTGTTGTCGAAATCAACACTATCTTCACGGCAAGGGCGAAGTGTGGCATTGATAGGAGAGTTGGCTAGGAGAATCGCCTTGCTCTTGTCGGGCCAGGTAAACTGGTAGCGTTCCGCTCTTTCTGACATCACGCTATCAGAAAGATTCTGCTTGAGTTTCTCGAAATCTATGAGGTGCTTTGGCTGGCCGCTTCTTTCATCCACGGTCTCCGTAACGCAGTCGGGAAACAGCTGCGCAATTTTCGTAATGTTGTCCTCGACACCATTACTACTCTGCATTCTTAATTTGTCCATTCGTAGCTCTTTTCATTGTTGGTTACTATATATAATAAGGTATAGCAACAAACATTGAAGCGAACTCCAACGTCTTTTGCTATAGCTGATGGGTGCGTTTGGAACTAAATCATTATCGGAGTAAAACGGGCAGCGGACAGAAGGATTGGCTGGAAAGCCATCCAAAGAAAGCCTTGATGAAGTGAAGACAAAGAAGAAGCGTGAGCTTCCCTTATCAACACTTAGGCTTTTGCCGGGCCCGTACCAACGATAAGTTCCGCCCACGCTATAGCGTAGGCGTTTACAGAACTTACTCTTCGTTGGTACTAATACTTTAATTCTGGCAAAATTTAAGTGTTTCCGAACAAATTAGTAAACGCAAGTTTATAATCTTACTATGTTATATCTTTCTTTTCTGTTTCTTATATATCTTATTTTTTTTATTGTTATACATTCTATAAGCTACCGATTCCACAGAAATATGGACTCGGTTATTTGTCATTGTAATGTCCTTCTAGCTCAATAATGGACACAAGAATTTCTTCATCGAGTATGTCATAGATAATCCTGTCCTGGGCAGTAATATGTCTAGAATACGTGATGTCGTTTCCACCTTTCAAAGGTTCTGGATGTCCTTTACCTGTTCTAGGGTGCTCAGAAAGTTCTGGAATCAACTTCTCTAGTTTTTTGAATAGAGGTAGATTTGATTTCTTCCATTTCTTAATGACCTTCTGTGCATCCTTAGAGAATTCTATTCGATATATCATAAAGTTTCCATCCATGCGATAGCATCTTGTGCTGTGTCAAAGCACAGAGTTTCTCCGTTTTTATGTTCTTCTCTCGCCTTGTCAAGCTTCGCTTGCAAATCGGGAGTAATCACATTTTCCTTCATGGTCTTGTTCTTACTCATAAAATCCATAAGAATGGATTCTACATAATTGTTAAGGCTACGATTGGTAGCCTTAGCACACTCCTTGAGCTCCTCAAGAAGCTCTGCTGGTAACCTAAATGAAGTAGGTACACGTAATGTTGATGTGCTCATATCCTTTGTTTTTAATTGTTATTTGGGGCAAAGATAATAAAAAATAATGAGAAACGAAGTAATTCTTGGGTTTTTAACACAGATAATAGCGATAATAATTATTTCTCTTACTAAGAAACGGATGGAAGTCTGTAAGTTTCATGTGCAATCCTGTAGATTTCAAATGCGAATGGGGACATTTCACTTATTGCCTTACTAAGGCACAATATTGCCCCTAGGCGGGCAATATTGTGCCGTCGAAAGATAAAAAATACTACGTCGGGATAGAGATTTCTATATGCCTATTAAACGCTTCACCAAAAGCATAATGGCAGACGGAATTCTTCTGCGTGTGACCCCTACTTTCAAATCCACTCTTCACTCTTCACACATGTGGCATAAATAACTGAATACAAATTACTTACTACGGTGAAGAGTTACGCCGACTCTTCACAACTCTTCACCACTCTTCACCATTTGGGCTTCTATTGTGACCAGCATCAGGCTTCTATTGTGACCTGCATCAGGCTTCTATTGTGACCAGCATCAAGCCTCTATTGTGACCAGCATCAGGCTTCTATTAAGCTTGGTTTAAGCCTCCTTTAAGTTTGGTTTAAGCCTCCTTTAAGTTTGGTTTAAGCCTCCTTTAAGTTTGGTTTAAGCCTGCTTTAAGTTTGGTTTAAGCCTCAGATAAAATTTACGTAAGGCTTTGTTAAAGTTTACTTGAGCCTTATTCCGATTTCTTGGACCTCTAATTTCCCTGATAAACAGCAGAAAAATCAATCGTGTGAAGAGTGGTGAAGAGTGGTGAAGAGTCGGCGTAACTCTTCACAGCCATAAATATCTAATACTCAACGCTTTACACTATATACGTGAAGAGTGAAGAGTGGAATTGAGAGTAGAGTTTTTCTCTTGGCGCTACTCCGCCCCCATCCGGTAATTCTTAGGCGACAAACCGGTATGCTTCTTGAAGAAGGTGCCGAAGGCTGAGGCATTCGGGAAGCTGAGATCACTGGCTATCTGCTGAATCGTCTTGTTCGTATTCTTCATCAGATAAATGCTGCGACGGATAATCGCCTTGAAAAGTAATTGCTGGACCGTCTTGCCACATACTGACTTCACGATAACGGAAAGATATTTGGGAGTGATGCAGAGCTGATCGGCATAGAAAGCCACACTGCGCTCACGCATGAAATGTTCCTCTATCAATTTGACCAGCGACTCAAAGACCTCTACCTTGCGCTCCATCTCCTTACCCGCCGCCTTGAACGTAGAAGAGAAGATGCTGCAAAGGCGATAGGTTACCGCCATGAGAAGCAGCTTCTGCTCATACTGGCTGTAGGTATCCGGCTCCTCCTTCTGCTCCAACTTGAGAAGCATCTGGGCATAAGACGACAGCATCTCCTCATAACCCGTATGCGCCACGGTACAAGCCGAAGGATAGAGCGTAGAATAAAGGCGCATGCTCACAACGGTATTGCCCAGCATGTGGCGAATCTGCTCTACACGGTAGAAAAGCAAGGTAAACCGGAAATCTGGAGAGGTTTCCTGAACCTGCAACAGAGTGCCGGGAGAGAAAAAAACCGACTCCCCCATAGACGCAACAAAGGATGTTCCGTCTACACAGAAACGGAACATCCCTTGATGACAAATGACTATTCCGACATAATCAGAATAGAAAGGCTGCATCAGAAAATGAGGAATTTCCTGAGCCTCATATATGATGATATTATCTGTTATCTCCATTTTTTCTAATTGCTTGAAATGCGAAGATAACAAAAATATCAATCCCCTCGAATGATAACCTTGATTATTTATGATATTTTAGCAGAATCCAGCCGCTTCCGGCAGAATCTGCATCCTCTTTCCTACCTTCTTCCCAGGGATTTCACATCTACATTCTTCAACAGATACTCGCGGGTCAATTCCTTGATGTTGCGCTTGCGCCAAGGTATTACGAGCATCAAGCCGGCACATACCAGACAGCCATAGAAGGTCCAGCCTGCCATCTCCTTGATGGATACCAGCGTGGCTTGCACCTGCACCTTGCCCTTCGCACTCATGGCAGCCATATTCTGCGCCTCAGTTACACTCTTACCCTGATACTGCATGCCCATCACCGTCTGGTCATAGGTCTTTGCCGTCTCCAAGCTGGTACGGTCATAATCCTGTGCAAAGCGGGTAACGTAATACTGCTGGCGATGCTGAAACACATTGGTGTAGAGCGCCGAACCGATGCATGGGGCGATGACCATACGGACGGTGAGCATGATGCAGACCCAGGTGGACATGAAGCGGTAAGGCATGCGCTGATTGGCTATCGTGGAGATGAGTGAATAGAGCAGCATCATTCCCGTAGAACGGATGATGATAGGCCATTTCATGCGCTCATACATGCCGTCGTTCTGTACCTCGAAATACATAAAGAGGGCGTAGCCTCCGATAAAGAGGAAGCCCAGACAGTACATCCACTTCAGATGAATATTCTTGGCTCTGGCGATGATCGCAAAAATCAAACCCACGGTATATCCCACCATCACCCAGTTGCCCAGAGTGGCATTCTGCCAGTTGTCTATCTTCATTCCCACATTGGTGAATACGTTCACAAACATGGCGCTGGAGTTGCAGACCATCAGAAGGAAGAACAGCATGATGCCGTAATTGACAACCCTGAGCTGGAACACCTCCATGATAAAATAAGGTGAACGGCGGGTCTTCTCCAGATAGATAAACAGGGCGGTGAAGATGAGACAGACCACTGAAGAGATACGGATGGTAGGATCATCAAACCAGTCCAGCGTCTTGCCGAACACCATCACATAGGCAAACGAACAGAGCATGATGCTGAACACCGTGACATTGCCAAACTTCGACATCGTAATCGGGAACTTCGGCATCGGATACTTATGATAAGGCATGGTGAAGAACACGATGATGATGCCCGCCAACATGAATGCCATCATGAAATGATATACATACTGCCACTCGTAGGCATAGGCAAGCCAAGCCGTGAGCCAGGTGCCCAACTGTCCGATAATCATGAAGAAAAGATAGATAACCGGCTGGGAAACCATTTTTTCTGAATCCATCGCATCCCAAGCCTCCTCGGTGGTAGGCTCGCAACCCGGCGTGAGATTCTTCGTTGCCTCAATACCGAAACCATATCGGATGAGTACAAAGAGATGCGCCATCAGAAGCGTCTGTCGGACAAAGCCCATCAGCAAGCTACACAAGCCTAGGATGAACAGCGAATCGGTCTGGGCGCAGACAAAACTGAGCAGAAAGAGAATGGAGAATCCCACGATACACATCATCTTCTCTCTTCGGATGCACACCAGTTCGTAGAAGAATGGCGAGAAAGCAGCCATTCCTATCGACGTACAGAAGCCCGCAAAGGCGATGTATTCCGACTGGATGCCCAGTCCGCTCATCATCTCACCGCTATTGGCGGAATAGACACCACTCATCGTAATCATCGGCACGAAGAGGATGATCATGAAGATAATGCCCAGCGGTTTCGGCACCCAGCTATAGAACGGATAATTCTTATATTCTTCTTCCATATTCCATTACTTTGATTTTCTCTCCGCCTTCACAATCACCATCATACCTGCTGCCAGGCGGGCATTGTCTTCCTTGCTGAGGTTAGTGAAGTCGATTCTTACAGGCACACGCTGCTGAATCTTCACGAAGTTACCAGCCGAATTATCGGTAGGAACAAGAGAATACTTGGAACCGGTTGCTCCGGAGATAGCGGTAACGGTGCCCTCAAACTCCTTGTTGCTGATGGCATCTACCGTCATGCGTACCTTTTGACCCACATAGAGATTCTCTACCTGAGTTTCCTTATAGTTGGCGATAACCCACTTCTGGGCATTAGGCAGGATATAGGTGATGGTGGTTCCAGCGTTCACCATCTGTCCCTCTTCGATAGAGCGGCGACCCAACTTACCATCGCATGGCGCTACAACCACACAATAAGAGAGGTTCAGCTTCGCCATCTCCACCGCAGCCTCAGCACGTTCGATGGCAGCTGTCACATTCTGCTTGCGGGTAACCACCTCGTTCACGCCCTTATAGGCAGCAGCCTGCTGTCGCTTTACCGACTCCAGTTTCTTCTTGGTAGCCGCATATTCCACTTCGATCTGCTCCAACTGGATTGGTGTAGCAGCCTTCTTCTCTACCAGGTTACGATAGCGCTCGCAGTCTTTGGCAAGTTTGGCAAGGCGCACCTCAATTTCATCGATGGATGCAGAATAGACGGTAGCCGAAGTCTGGGTGGTCTGCTGGGTAGCATCAATGACGTTGGCTCCAGCCTTGGCATCCTTCAGAGCCGCCTCAGCCTCCATCAGGCGGATGCGATACTCACGGTCGTCAAGGATAAGAAGGGTATCACCCTTATGAACCTCCTCGTGCTCCTTGAAACAAACCTTGGCAATATAGCCCGATGCGCGGAGGTTGACAGGAGAGATATACTGCTCTACCTGGGCATCGTTGCTGGTTTCGTTGGCATTATAATCCAGGAAGAGGCAGACAATCTTCCAGAGTCCGAAGACGAGGATGGCTACGCCGATGAGACTGGCGATGATCTGGCGGATGCGCTGCTTCTTCAATTTCTTCTGCATTTCTTCGTGAGACATCTGAGTGGTTGCTGCATTATCCTCGTGAGACATCTGAGTAGCTTCTGCATTTTCCTCACGAGCTGTTTCCATCTTGTTATTTTCGTTCTGTTCCATTGTTTTATTCTGATTATTTGTTTCTTTATGATTCCTTTGTTATTTTACCTGTTCCAATTGTCCTGTGAGTTTCAGGAGCGAGAGGTTTGCCACCTTATATTTATAATAGGCGGTAAGATAATTGTTCATTGCCTCGCTCATGCGCATCTCATCCTGGAGAACGGCGGTCATGGAACCTACCCCCTCCTTGTATTGGTCGGCAGTCACATTATATACATCCTGCGCCAGGGTATAGTTGTCAAACTGCTTCTTGTAGTTGCGCTGGCTGTTGTTCACCTCGCTCACGGCGTTCATATAGTCTGCCTGCATTCCCTTGAGTGCATCCTCATATCCGATGCGGGCATTCTCCTCCTCCACTTTGGCACGTCTTATCTTGGAACGCTTCTCGAAGCCATCGAAGACAGGCACTCTCAGCTGGATGCCGATGCCGTTGGAACCATACCAGTGGTTTGATTCGCCCGAATGAATCCAATGTTCTATCTTATCGGTGAAGGCAGAATACATCAGGCTACCGGTAAGGCTCACCGAAGGCAGATAGCCATCCTTGGCTAACTTGGTCTGCTTCTGGGCAAGTTCCTTTCTCTTCTCCAGGAGCTGGAGTTCGTAGAGATTGGTGTTCAATCCGTTGGCATTCACCGTCTCTATCTCTCCCGGATTCACCTCCGTTACCTTGATTTGCTTTTCTGCAGGATAATCTATCACATATTTGAGCATGGTATATTGCTGGTCGAGCATGGCGATGGCGTTATCGCGCTGCACGGTGAGATTCTCGATGTTGAGTTTCACTCGCTTCACATCCACTTCCAGGGTCATCTGATTGTCGTAGAAAGCCTGGGTGATGCCATAGAGTTCTTCCAGGCGCTTGATGTTGTCATTCACCAGTCGGATCTGCTCAGCCGTATTCTGCGCCATGTAATACATCTTGGCAGTCTGCACGATGAGGTCTTCGCGCGCCTTCTCGTAAGAGAGCTGGTTGAGATGGTCTGCTATCTTGGCAATGTCGATGGCAGTATTCACCATCTGGTTGTAAAGCGGCATCTGGAGTTGCAAGCCTGCTGAAGCATTATACTGCAGGGTTTTGGTAACATTGTAAGGCTTGCCGTAGGCAGAACCGTCAGTCACGGAAACGGGAGGCGTGAAGTTATCGTTCAACTGTGCCACGGCGTTGATCTGCGGCAGCAGCTTCGCCTGGTTCTCGCTGATGGAATACTTTCCCTTTGCTATCTCATTGCGACTTTTCTGCAGCGACAGGTTATTGTCTACTGCCATCTGCAAGCACTGGCTCAGCGATAAAGTCTCCTGAGCCATCATCGTAGAAAATGCCCCAAGAGTCAAACAAAAACATATGATTTTTCTCATGTTCATTTTTAATATATTTCTTCTGGTATACAATACTATTGAATTCTGGTGCAAAGGTACTAATTTTCTGCAAATAATCACTATTCACAAAATATCACAAAATGTTCAAAAATGCCGTTTCTTTTAGTGGCGGAGTTCTTAGAAACAAAAAGAGTGGCTCTTTGCAGTTTTAGGCACGGATTACACGGATTCCTTATAAGAAGAAAAATCGCTTCAATTGCATTAGCGCCATAAATCCGTGTAATCCTTGCCTTATTTATACTCTCCTCGCTATATGGTATTTCAGAATTTCATTTTATAGACATTGGTTTCCCGTTTTTCAAAGCCCAGGCTCTGATAGAGCTGGTTGGCAACAATGCGAGAAGGGCGCGAAGTAAGCATCAGGGTTACATTCCCCCTGTTCTGACATTCTTCCATCGCCTTTCTAACCATCAGTTTTCCATATCCCTTGCCGCGATGGTTCTGGTCAACCACTACATCTTCTATCCATGCCTTCCTTCCTGTAGGACATTGATAGATACAGAGAGTTACCATTCCGATGATTTTCTCATCATATTCCAAAGCATAGAGATGGCTTTGAGGTGAGGCGATAAGACTGTTCAATTCTGCCTCAGTAAAGGTATGCGAACTGGTACTCAGCTGCGCAATCAGTCTGTTAATCGCTTCCAGATAATCAGGCTTCAAATCTTCTATTTCTATAAATCTTGGTTCATTCATGGTGCAAACTTAGCACATATTTCGGAGATTGCCAAGAAGAGCATCTGTTATTTTATCTTTTTTAATAATCACATCAATAGAAAAGGCGATTGCCATTCCTATTGCAGGAAAAGCAATCGCCTTTTTTATTTCATACGAATCTTATCTTACTTCCAAGGATTCTCGGTTGGGTAAGGCAAGCTAGCTGGCTGGTTGTAAGCGATATCCTTGATGCCAAGATACTTGAATACCTCGAACAAGGTCTTGCCTACATGAGAGAATGCTACGGCTCCGTGGTGTGGATAACCCTTCTGAATCAATACGTGACGATAGAAGCGGCCCATCTCGTTGATGGCGAAGATACCGATACCACCGAATGAACGGGTAGGAACATCGAGAACCTCACCCTCTGCGATGTAGCTGCGGAGGTTGCCCTCTGAATCGCACTGCAGACGGTAGAATGTGATGTCAGAAGCTGCGATATCACCCTCCAAAGTACCACGGGTGAAGTCTGGTGTACAACCATTCTCCAACAAACGGTTCTGGATGAGCTGATACTTAATCTTACGGCTTGAGCACATCTTGCACTGTGGAGTGTTACCGCAGTGGAAGCCCATGAAGGTATCAGTCAACTTGTAATCGTACTTGCCCTTGATGTCCTCATCATAGATATACCGAGGAACTGAGTTGTTGATATCGAGCAATGTAACGGTATCGTCAGAAGCACACATACCGATGTACTCAGACAATGCACCATAGACATCAACCTCGCAAGCTACAGGAATACCGCGGCTAACGAGACGGCTGTTTACATAGCAAGGCTCGAAACCGAACTGGCTTGGGAATGCAGGCCAGCACTTGTCAGCGAATGCTACATACTGGCGAGAACCCTTGTGAGCCTCAGCCCAATCGAGCAATGTCAACTCAAACTGTGCCATTCTACGGCTGAGATCAGGATAGTAGCAGCCTTCGCCCATCTCCTTGGCCATATCAGCGCAAACCTCGTCGATACGTGGATCGTTCGCGTGCTCCTTATAAGCTACGAGGAGATCGAGCTCTGAGTTCTCCTCAATCTCTACACCCAGTTCGTACAAGCCCTTGATTGGAGCGTTGCAAGCGAAGAAATCCTGAGGACGTGGACCGAATGTGATAATCTTCAAGCCCTTCAAACCGAGGATGACGCGAGCTACTGGTACGAAGTCTGCAATCATCTTAGCTACTTCCTCTGCTGTACCAACAGGGTACTCAGGGATGTAACCCTTCAAATGACGCATACCGAGGTTGTAAGAGCAGTTGAGCATACCGCAGTATGCATCACCACGACCATTGATCATATCTCCGTCACCTTCAGCAGCTGCTACGAACATAACAGGACCGTCGAAGTTCTTTGCAATCAAAGTTTCAGGGGTCTCAGGACCGAAGTTACCAAGGAATACAACCAAGGCGTTGCAGCCCTGCTCCTTTACTTCGGCCACAGCCTTGAGCATATCTTTCTCGTTCTCAACTGTAGTCTGACAGTTGAAAATTTCACCCTTGTACTCTTTTACGATGTTCTCACGGCGCTGAGTAGAAAGCGCGATTGGAAAACAGTCACGGCTAACGGCAATAATACCGAGCTTTACTTGTGGAATGTTGTTGCTTACCATAATTATATATGTTTTTATTTAAGTTTTTATATATATGCTTGTTTTTTGCTGAGGGCAAAGGTACAAATATTTTTGATTTCTGCAAGCAAATTCTGAGTTTTTTTTCCGTTCAAAATATAAAAAAACGTTTATTTATACCCAAATGTAACATTTGATAAACTTCCTGAAACATTTTATCCCCCCTAATGGATATCCAAAACAAATAAAAAACTGAATGAATGATGATATTTCGAATAAAAGTTGTATCTTTGCACCGATAAAAACAGATAAGTTAATATGAATAAAATCAAAACAGTCTTTGCCGGAATATGGCATAAGCTATGTGCTTTCTGGGCTTGGTACAAGAGTTTGTATCAAGGTAGGTCTTGGTATACCAAGACCATTGTCGCATTCGTCAGTTGTATCATCGCCTTCATTATTTATCTGGGCGCAGTAGACATCAACTTCCTGTGGCTTTTCGGTAAGTCACCAGGCTATTTCTCCGGTATTCTGAATCCGCAGACTTCAGAGGCATCAGAGATATATAGTGCCGATGGCAAGCTGATTGGCAAATACTTCAACGAGAACCGTACACCTGTAAAATATGAAGAGGTGAATCCAGCCTTCTTCAAGGCTTTGATTGATACGGAAGATGAGCGCTTCTACAAGCACATCGGTATCGACCCTATCGGTGTATTCGGTGCTGCCAAAGACGCCCTCCTGCATCATGATGCCCGTGGTGCGTCTACCATCACACAGCAGTTGGCTAAGAACATGTTCCGCGTACGCTCGCAGTATTCTACCGGTTTGCTGGGCAAGGTGCCTTTGCTCCGACTGCTCATCATCAAGAGCAAGGAGTGGATTATTGCCGTAAAGCTGGAGACCGCTTTCTCCAAGAAGGAAATCATCACCATGTATGCCAACACGGTAGATTTCGGAAATAATTCATACGGTATCAAGACTGCAGCCAAGACCTACTTCAATACGAATCCAAAAGACCTGACTGCAGATCAGGCTGCTATTCTGGTAGGTATGCTCAAGGCAACTACCTATTATAATCCGCGCACCAATCCAGAGAACAGTCGGGTGCGCAGAAACACCGTATTATATAACATGTTGACTCATGGCGATCTGTCTCGTACCGAGTATGAAGAGCTGAAAGAGCTTCCTATCAAACTCGACTTCAAGGTAGAGGAGAACTATGACGGACAGGCAAAATACTTCCGCGTAGCCGTAGCCGATTATCTGAAAGACTGGTGCCAGGAGGAAGGTTATGACCTCTACTCAAGCGGTCTGAAGATTTATACAACCATCGATACTCGCATGCAGAAGTATGCCGAGGATGCTGCCCGCAAACAGATGAAGCAGGTACAGCAGAACTTCAACAATCACTGGAGCATCCGACGTACTCAGGCTGGTAAAGGAAAATGGCTGGGCGAAGAACCTTGGCAGGACGAGAACCACAAGGTGATACCAAACTTTATCCAAGGCATTGCTGAAAAGCAGCCTTTCTATAAGAATCTGCTGGCCAAATTCCCAAACAATCCAGATTCTGTCACCTATTATTATAAGGAGTGGGTTCACCCTGTCAAAGTGTTCGATTACGACAAGGGAAGCATCACTATCAACATGACTTCTGAAGATAGTATCAAGTATATGACTACCTTCATGCACAGTGCTTTCGTAGCCATGGAGCCACAGACAGGAGCCGTGAAGGCATGGGTGGGCGACATCGACTTCGACCACTGGAAGTATGACAAGGTAACAGCCGAGCGCCAGCCGGGTTCTACCTTCAAGCTCTTCGTTTATACAGAAGCCATGAACCAGGGATTGACTCCTTGCGACAAGCGCCGCGATGAATATATCTCTATGCAGGTATACGATAAGAAGAAGCACGAGATGACAACCTGGACTCCTGGCAATGCCAACGGTTCATTCTCTGGCGATAGCATCCCACTGAAGAATGCATTTGCCAAGAGTATCAACTCCATTGCCGTAAGACTGGGTCAGGAAATGGGCATCAAGCGCATCATCGAAACCGCCAAGAAAATGGGTATCGACAGTCCGCTCGATGATACTCCATCACTCGCCTTGGGTTCCAGCGATGTCAACCTGCTGGAGATGGCTTGCGCATACAGCACCATCTCTAACAACGGTAAGCATCACGACCCTGTATTGGTGACCAAGATTGTTGACCATGACGGCAAGGTGGTTTATGAAGGACCAAGTACAGAGGAACAGGTTATTCCGTACAAGAGTGCCTTCCTGATGCAACAGCTCCTGCAGGGTGGTATGAGAGAACCGGGTGGTACCTCACAGAGTCTCTGGGGCTATGTAGGTAATTACCGTGACACAGAATTTGGCGGTAAGACCGGTACAACCAATAATCACTCTGACGCATGGTTCATGTGTGTAAGTCCTAAACTGGTAGTTGGTGCCTGGGTAGGAGGAGAATACCGATGCCTCCACTTCCGAACAGGAGCCTTGGGACAGGGTGCCAGAACAGCATTGCCTATCTGCGGTTACTTCCTGCAGACGCTCTTCGCTGATCCTGCATTCAAGGAATATCATGCCAAGTTCGATAAGCCAAAGGACGATGACATCACAAGAGACATGTATATCTGTGCCAGCTATGCACCAAAGCCAAAGGTTGATACAACACAGGTGGACAGTACTGCCTTCACAGAAGAAATTCTCCTTGATGAAAACGGAAACCCTATTAAGAAGGAAATTCCGACAGTGAAGACGGATGGAGAGGCTACAACAACCACCCCAACTACCACTCCTGCTGCTACAGAAGAAAAGAAAGAGAAGAAGAAGGCTAAGCCAACAGAACAGCCTATCAACTTCGATGACCTCTAATAGAATAATATGATTGATCTCGATAATGCGGAGTTGCAGAATGCACTCCAAATCATACAGTTTACCCGTCGTTCGCTTTTCCTCACCGGAAAGGCGGGGACGGGTAAATCTACTTTTCTACGTTATATCGCTGCCAATACCAAGAAAAAACATATCGTCCTGGCACCTACAGGCATCGCAGCCATCAATGCCGGTGGAAGCACCTTGCACAGTTTCTTCAAGTTACCTTTCCACCCATTGCTGCCCAACGACAGTATGTATTCGGTGCGCAATATCCGAAACACACTGAAGTATAATTCTGAGAAAATCAAGATTATCCGTGAAGTAGAGCTCATCATCATAGATGAAATCAGTATGGTACGTGCCGACATCATCGATTTCATCGACAAGGTATTGCGAGTATATTGCCGGAACATGAGAGAACCGTTCGGTGGAAAACAGCTTCTGCTGGTGGGCGACATCTATCAGCTGGAACCCGTTGTCAGAGAAGACGACCGCAAACTGCTCAATCCTTTCTACCGCAGCAGTTTCTTCTTCGATGCCAAGATTTTCCAACAGTTCCAACTGGTCAGCATCGAACTCAAGAAAGTATACCGCCAAAGCGACCCTGTCTTTATCGGTATCCTCGACAACATCCGGACCAGTCAGGCAAGAATGCAGGACCTGAAGTTGCTAAACCAGCGTGTTGGCGCCCAATTGGATGAAGGCGACTCCAAGCTTGCCATCACCCTGTCCACCCGTCGCGATACAGTAGATTACATCAATGACAGTCAGCTCAAGCTTTTGCCTGGCGAACCTTGCCTCTTCCGGGGACGTATACAAGGAGAATTCCCAGAAAGCAGTCTGCCAACCCCTATCGAGCTTTACCTGAAAACGGGTGCTCAGATTATCTTTATCAAGAACGACATCGAGCACCAATGGGTAAACGGTACGCTGGGCACCATTATCGGCTTTGACGAAGACGAGAATGCCAAAATTTATGTACGCACAGAAGAGGGAAAAGATGTGATGGTTGAACCTGCTGCCTGGAGCAACATGCGATACCATTTCAATGAGGTGGAAAAGAAGATTGAGGAAGAGGAGATTGGAAGATATGAGCAATACCCTATCCGACTTGCCTGGGCGATTACTGTTCATAAGAGTCAGGGACTGACCTTCAATCAGGTAAAGATAGATTTTACCGGCGGTGTTTTCGCTGGCGGTCAGACCTACGTAGCCTTATCACGTTGCACCAGTCTGGAAGGAATCAGCCTGCAGGAACCTATTCGCCAAAACGAGATATTCGTCCGCAACGAAGTCAAGCAGTTTGCCCGTCATTACAACGACCAGAGCACCATCCATACGGCTCTTACACAGAGTAAGGCAGACAAACAATATCATGATGCTGTCAAGGCATACGACAAGGGAGACATGCAAGCAGCTCTGGATAACTTCTTCCTAGCCATCCATAGCCGTTACGACATCGAGCACCCTCTTGCCAAACGTTTCATCCGTAAGAAACTCAACAAGATGAATGAACTGCAAGCGGAGAACGAGCGTCTAAAGGAAGTAATCAGGCAGAAAGATGAAGAGAAAAAGAAACAGGAGAAATTCCTCAAGCGCCTTGCCACGGAATATGTCATCATGGGTAAGGAATGTGAGAGAGCCGAAATGAAAGAAGCGGCCATCACCAATTACCAGAAGGCTCTCACCCTCTATCCAGGACATCCAGAGGCTAAGAGAAGATTGAAGCATCTCAAGGAATAATCATAAAAAAGTGGTTGAAAAAACGGAAAGTACATCCGTTTTTTCAACCACTTTTTTATTGATTAAAACTTAACCTCATAGGTCTTGCCCTTCTGGGTCTTCATCTTCTTCACCTTATCTCCATATCTTACCTGGCAAGGTTCACCGGAACCAGAGAGGATAACAGCCTTGGTAAGGCGGCCGTTGTCCCAATAGATATCCACCGTGAAATTACCCTTGGCACGGAGTCCTTTGATGGAACCCTTCTGCCATGCATCAGGCAGGGCTGGCAGGAGATGGATAAAGCCCATATGGCTCTGCATCAACATTTCGGTGATACCCGCAGTACCGCCAAAGTTACCGTCTATCTGGAATGGAGCATGCGTATCCCAGAGGTTGTCCAATGTACCATTCTTCAACAGGTTGCCATAAAGCTTGTAAGCATGGTTGCCATCGTGCAGACGAGCCCACTGGTTCAACTTCCAGCCCATAGACCATCCGGTAGCACCATCACCACGATGTTCCAATACCACCTTGGAAGCCTTTGCTAATGTAGGAGTAGTAATAGGCGAAATGGTACGGCCAGGATGCAGACCGAAGAGATGGTTCACATGGCGATGCTCATCCTTAGGATCATCAATATCCTTCGACCATTCCATCAACTGTCCATAGCGACCAATCTGGTAAGGAGCAATATGCTTCAGGGCATCTTCCCACAATTTGCGATCCTTGGCATCCTTGCCCAGAATCTTACTGGCCTCTACAGCATCAAGCAGAATCTCACGAATCACGGCATGAGCAAAGGTTGCACCTTCGTCTATCGGTCCGTGCTCTGGAGATGTGGAAGGAGCTGCTGTATAAACACCATCCTTGCGATGCCACAGATAATCTGTTGCGAAGTTGGCACTTCCCTTGATGATATCGTATGCTGTCTCGCTCAGGAACTTCTTATCGCGGGTATAGTCGTAATAATCCCAGAGATGGGTAGCCAACCATGGACCGGCGAATGGAGAGAAGTTCCACGACATATCCTCGCTTGACAGCGGAGAGGTGAAACCGAAGATGTTGCTGGATACAGATGTAGTCCAGCCACGGGTACCGTAATATGACTTGGCAGTCTTCTCACCCGGCTTCACCTGTGTCTGGATGAAGTCGAAGAGCGGAAGCTCACACTCGCTCAGGTTGGTGGTGCAGGCTGGCCAGTAGTTCATCTGCAGATTGATGTTGTTATGGTAGTCAACACGCCAAGGACCATCCACGTTGTTGTGCCATACACCCTGCAGGTTGGCAGGCATGTTGCCTGGACGCGAAGAGGCGATGAGCAGATAGCGGCCAAACTGATAGTAGAGCTGCTCCAGATAGAAATCCTTTGCCCCCTTGCGGTAGTTAGCCAATCGCTCATCGATTGGCATATCGTTGGCGTTATCCACATCATTCAGATTCAGGCTTACACGATTGAAGAGACGGCTATAATCCTTGTAATGCTCCTCCAGCAACTGTGCGTAACCCTTGCCCTCGGCCTTGCTCACCCAGTCCAGAGTAGTAGCCAGCGGATCCACGCCCACATAGGTTTTAGGATCATTGTAATCCGGATTATTGTTTGCCTTGTAATCGGTATCGGCAGAAATGAGGAATACCACCTCGTCAGCACACTTCACGGTCAGCTTTCCACCTTCGTTCGACAGGTTACCACCCTTGTTGATGGCACGGATGCGGACAGCATACTGCATATCGTTGTTATCGAGACGTGCATCCCAAAGCAGCCCATTCTTGCCATCAGCCACCATCTTGCCTGTAGATACAGGGTTAGGCGCATAAGAGAATACGAGATTCTGCCTGCCCGGACGGGAAGCCTTGTAGCGGATAGCCATCACATTGGCTGGATAAGAAATGAAATACTCACGCTCATAGTTTACACCATCCTTGACGAAAGAAACGGTAGCCAATGCCGAATCGAGCGACAAGGCACGGCGATATTTGGACATACCCACAGTGCTCAATCCTGTCTCGATATACGCCTCACCCATCGTAGTAAAGCTACCGAAACGGAATGGATCTTCTGCATAAGACTCGTATGGCACAGGACTGTTGAAGTTCTTGCGGGTGAGCTGGGATGCCTTTTCCCAATCGTTGGCAGCGAAGGCATCTCTGATTTCCTGCATCACATGGGCAGAATTCTTGTTCACATTCCAATAATAGGCAGCGCCCTTCTTGGTATTCGGACCGCCACGCCAGAGCGTCTTCTCATTCAGCGTGATGCGCTCAGCCTCCACGGACCCCAGAATATTGGCTCCGATACTGCCATTACCGATAGGCAATGACTTTGACTCCCAATCAGGATCGGGATTGCGGGCGGTATCACCAGCAGAGATAGGTTTCTTGTTTGTCCATTTCTCGGGATGACCACCATACCAGATTTGCTGTCCCTTCAAGGTGACAGGCGTGTCAAACCAGTAAGACAATGGAGTCTTCTGCTGTGCAGAAGACTGAAGTGCTCCCAGCATAGCCAAGGTAAAGATTGTTACGGTTTTCTTGTTCATGATGTATATAAATTTAAATTTTCAATTATTATTTTCAATTGCTATTTTGGGAATTATCCAAAATATGATTTTCCATATCCGGTACAAATTTACGATTAATATCTGAAATAACAAAGATATATCATAAAAAAACGAGAATAACCGGTGTTTTTTTCAAATACCCGTTATCCTCGTTTGATTTCTATTTGATTCCCTAGCCAAATCAATACCACTTGACGGCGTTAGAATAACCACTACGCTTATCATACTTCAGCGCATCCGTCAATGTAGCTGCATTGCATCGGAAGGTGAAGTTATAACTGGTATATGGCGCAAGTACTACTGAACAACTCATATTGAAGCAGTGGAGATCTCGAGCCAGACTGGCTGTAGTCATACTAATCTTGGAATTCTCGAAGTCGTAACCGGAAGAGAAACTGATGTTCCATCCATCACTCAAGCGAACATTACCACTCATGTTAAGCGTCTGTGTAAACTTGTATGGATAGCGCATGGACTTCTCGTTGAATTTCTCTCGTCGAGTATCCTCACGCATCGTAACACCATATCCAAAGGTCAAAGACCAAGGCATCTTGAATGCCATATAACCGTCGGTGTCGGTCTTTGCTTTACCACCGCCACTCTTCTTGGCTGCCGTCTTACCCTTCTCGATATTATCATCCACGTTGCTTTCTATGTCGGTATCCATACCTTCATCGTCATCATCGCTCTTCCTGTTCTTGTCCTTATCATCATCATCATCATCGCCACCACCGAAGAGTTTCTTCAACTTTTCCGGATTCAGCGTGAATGAGAAGTTCTGAGACATTCCCTGGAATCGTCCAAATCGACCCTTGCCCCACTCTGTGTGGTTGCCAACAAACACATTACCCTGATCATCCAGTTCATATGCGTATGTAGCAAAGACAGCATTCATATTGAATGTGTAGTTCTTCCACCACTTGAGACGGAGGTTGATATTCATATCGCTCCAAGGGCGAACCTTGGCTGCGGTGTTGTAACTCATATTGATGTCGAACGCATCAATGAGACTCACCTTCTTGAGACTGTCGTTCTTATCTCTCCATTTCATCTCCAGGTTATTGCCCAGAGTGAAGGAAATGTTACCACTCTTGCCCTTACCCGGCACACCGTAAAGTGCATTCTGATATGGTGAATAACTGACGAGCGATACGTTACCATCAGCATCGGTCTTCTGATAAGTATCCCAGAATCCATATCGGCTAGCACCGAAGTCTGGCGCATAACTGAAGTTGACCGTCGGAGTGAAAACGTGGCGAATCCTGTCAATCCTATTGCCGAAGAGCTTACGGTTAGGAATCCAGAATCCATACAGCTTGGTAGAGAGACCTACACTCATGTTCCAGTTATAAACATTGTTGAAACCATATATGGTATCACTCTTCTCAACCTGCTTTTCGCTATCCCATGATTTCTCCACCTTATTGGTATACATACGGTCGGTGAAGTTGAACGAAGGACTCACATTGAGATATTTGAAGAGAGTGAACGATGCACTCACTGGTATCTGATGCTGCCATCCGTTGCGCCAGTCCTTGATAAGCGAACTGTGCATCAGCTTATCCTCCTTGGTATTGATACTGTTAGAGATATGTCCTGTATAACTCATGGCGATTTTCTCGTACCATTTCTCATCACCCACCATCTTCTTTCTTCTGAACGGATAGAATCGGGAGATAGAGATGTTGAGGTCTGGCAAGGTCATCGCTATCGAAGAGTCACGCATGTTCTGCGAAAGATTGGCTGTAGAACTGAGCGACATACCGATGCTGGAGAACGTTGTACTCCAGTTGACAGAAGAGGTTCGAGTACTCTGCGTCATCGTCTGCGGATTATAGAGTGAACTCAGATTATTCCGCTCATAGCTGGATGTGGCAAAGTTGACACTTGCCGACAACGAACTGAACGGATTAGCCTTTGAGTCTTGTCTATGACTCCACTGCAACTTGAAGCTCTCCTGCTCTGTGAAATCAGGCATACCCTTGTCTCCATTCTTCGTATCCTGGTAACTGAAGAAGAAGGAACCGGAATACTTATATCGCTTGCGATAGTTGCTTGCCGCCGAAAGTCCCCAAGATCCCTTGGTATAGATTTCTCCGAGGAGTTTCAAGTCCCACTTGTCACTCATGGCAAAATAATAACCACCATCCCTGAGATAGAATCCGCGCGCACTCTCATCACCGTATGTCGGCATGATGAAACCGCTGCTGTAGCTCTTGGAGAACGGGAAGAAACCGTATGGTATGGCTATAGGAACCGGCACATCGCACACCACGAGATGAGCAGGTCCGAAGACCACATCCTTATTCGGTCGCATCTTGGCACGTGAGAGTGAGATATAGAAATCCGGATGCGGATCATCACAGGTGGTATAGGTGGCATGTTTCAGATAAACCGTACCAGAAGAATCTCGCTTCGATTTCATACCTCGCAAGAAACCATCTTCCTGCGCTGTATATACATTATTAATAAGAGCCTTCTTGCTCTTGAAATTAAACTTAATCGTGTCGGTATCGTAGGTATCACCTCCTATCTTGAAGATTGGCTTTCCCTTGACACCTTCCTTAGTAGAAGAATCGGGAGTACCCATTGCCTTCACATTGCTCTTGTCGAGATCCATGGATATATGATCAGAAGAAAGATCCATGTTCTGGTACTTCACATTCGAATTACCAAAGAGATGCGCTACCTTGTTATGAGCATCATAGACCAGCGAGTCGTCTGCCTGATAACTGACCGGCGCATCAATACCACCCGACTTCTTACGGTTGATACTATCCTGATGGATACTGTCATCCACTACCTTATTATGTTTCCATATAGCCTTCTGCAGCGAGTCCATCTGGGTGGTATCGGCCTCCGTACTGATGATTTCATTGCCGAGAGAATCGACAAAGACGGAGTCGCCCACAGCCACGGCAGTAGAATCCACCTGAGCCTTCTTGTCTTTCTTTTTAGAAGGCATACCCGGGTTTGCCACCATCATGCATGAGATGGCAGCAAACATCAGTGCAGCTATAGTTGATTGTTTTCTCATTCAGAAATTATTGTTAAGAAGTCACCCAACTGAACTTCTATCCTATTTCAAACATCCGCTCCCATTCCTGGAAGCGCTTTACTCCTTCCTCGCCAAACTTAGCGAGACTTTTCTCTGCCTTTTCAATACTCTTTTCCTTGTCGAGATGAGTCTTGCTGAAGAACTTATCAGCATAGCAGATTACCTTTTCCTCCATTGTTTCGGGCAGAAAATCCTGGTGAGGCAGAGGCAGTTGCTGCTTCTCGATCTGCTCTTTTGTGATGCCGGCACCTGTATGGCGCTCACATACCCGAGCATGCCGCTCATAACCTTCCTTACGCAAGAGTTCGGCACCCAATCTACCATGACAGATATATGGTTGCGAGCCAAAACACATGATGCCGGGAGCATCGGTCATGAAGATTCCTATATCGTGAAGCATCGCTGCTTCCTCGATAAACTGGGCATCCAAACGCAATTCAGGGTGAGACGAAACAATCTGTAGCGCTTTTTGCGCTACAGATTGACTATGTGTAATGAGGATATGACGAAGCTCATTATCCTCAGGATAATACTTATCAATTAATAATTTATAATTCATAATTAATAATTATTCGTAGCCGTCCACAACGGCGCAGCCTAATTGTTAATTCTTAATTATCAATTCTTAATTATTCTCGCGCTCAATGTAAGCGATGACATCACCCTTGCGGATCTTGCTGCCCTGCTTAGCATTGATTTCTACAAGCTTGCCACCCAATGCAGCAGGAACTGTCTCGAACTCGCCCCATGGAGCGAGGATGTAGCAGAAGGCATCACCTTCCTTATACTCCTTACCGATGAATGGCTCTACAGCTGGCTGGCACTCGCCTTCGCCCTGGAACTCCCAGAAAATCTGACCTGCAACTGGTGCTACGATAGCATCAGCCTTGGCGTGCTTGAATTCAGCGAGCTGAGCTGGTGTCAAGGTGCTGCCGAGCTTGGCATCCTTTGCCTTCTGGAGGTCAGCCAGGAAGTTCTTCTTAGCCTGACCGCTCTTGTAATTGCGATACTGCTCTGGGTGCATGGCAAGTTCGAAGAGCTCCTCGTCGTCCTGACCATACTCCCAACCATTCTCGTCCATCTCCTTCTTGAAGTCGTCGAGTGCATTAGTAAGCAATGTATGAGCATCAACATCTGTAAACTCACGACCCTGCTTCTTGGCAAGCTCTACGAGTTCTGGATCAATCTTTCCAGGAATCTTACCACTCTTACCGAGAATCATACCCCACATAGAATCGTCCATCATCACGAAGCGGCCCTTGCCCTGCTCCATAGTGAGAAGGTTCATCAATGAAATGTTCTTCACGTACTGGCTGAATGGTGTTACCAATGGAGGATAACCCACGCGTGGCCATACATACTCTACCTCGTCGAAGAGCTTGATCAGGAGGTCGTCCATAGACAACTCTTCCTCACCCTTCTTCTTGCGGATATTGTTGATAGTCTGACGCATACCGCCGAGGTCTGCCATCATAGAACCCATCATACCGCCAGGGAGACCGCAACCGAGCAACAATGAAGACATAATCTTGTTACCTGGGTTGATGAAGTAGCCCAACCACTCGTCGATGAACTCCTGAGTCATGGCACGAGCCTTCATGTAAGCGCTCATATTAATCTCAGGAACCTCAAAGCCCTCGTTCTTCAGCATGCTGATGACAGAGATTACGTCTGGATGAACCTTACCCCATGACAATGGCTCGATGGCAGTATCGATGATGTCGGCACCATTGTTGCAGACCTCGAGGATAGAAGCCATAGAGAGACCAGGACCAGAGTGACCGTGGTACTGGATGATGATCTCAGGATACTTGTCCTTGATCATCTTGGTAAGCTTACCGAGGAATGCAGGCTGACCGATACCAGCCATATCCTTCAAGCAGATTTCCTCTGCACCTGCAGCGATGAGCTGGTCGGCGATGTTCATATAATATTCGAGAGTATGAACAGGAGAATTGGTAATACAGAGTGCACACTGTGGAGTCATACCACCCTCCTTAGCCCATTTGATAGAAGGAATGATGTTACGAACATCGTTCAAACCATCAAAGATACGGGTGATGTTGGTACCCTGCTTAGCCTTTACCTTGTACATCAAGGCACGTACATCGTCTGGCACAGGGTACATGCGAAGAGCGTTCAATCCACGGTCGAGCATGTGAGTCTTGATGCCCACCTCGTTGAATGGCTTACAGAATGCACGAACTGCATCATTAGGATTCTCACCTGCGAGGAGGTTAACCTGCTCGAAAGCACCACCATTGGTCTCTACACGGCTAAAGCAACCCATTTCAATGATAACTGGGGCAATCTTAGCCAACTGATCCTTGCGTGGCTGGAACTTACCAGAACTCTGCCACATGTCTCGGTATACGAGACTGAACTGAATTTTCTTCTTCATTCTTATTATTAAATTTCTTTTTTTCTATTATATATAATTAATGTGTATCCGATGCTCTCAAGCTCGCAAAAGCCAAGGCATTCCATACCAAGGTGCAAAATTAGACAAAAAATTCGAGAAATCAGACTTTTCCCCTCATTTATTACATTTTCTGCACCGAAATTATTAATTATTAATTATTAATTGCCAAACTGAGAGAACAAAAATGAGAAATATAGGGGAATAAATACAAAAAATGGTTGCGAAATTTTGTTTTGTCTGCTTTTCTCAGTACCTTTGCACCCGTTTTTGGAATAACAGAGAAAAAGACAAAAATCTAGTTACAAAATTTATAGACTATTCAAGCAGAATATGGCGAACAATACGAAAAATCATCAATTACCTATCTGGACAGAGGTAGAGTATACAGCATTATGTAAGAATCCGTTCATTGACACTCCTTTCTTCATTCCAAAGGAATCGAAGGTCTTCCTATGTCGTGAAGACGGCAGCAGAGAGGAACAGCGAATGATTTTCCTGGTCTTTAAGTCTACCGCTGCTGCAAAAGATGCAGAATGGGAAGACGACCCTATTCCTGGCGAATTGTGGGTAAAGCCTTTGGAGGATGACGACACAGAGGAATATGAACCTGCAAAAATCATCTATCTCGGACAGGATATTGATGACTTTATCAATGTGGTTAGCGAAGATGACAATACTATTACATTCGACTTCTACTGGCGTCACGGTGAGGTAAAAGTAGAGAAAGCAGAAAAAACCGACAAAGGATTCGTATGCAAGAAGGAAGACTTCGGCGAGGAGGGTCTGCGCCTGACTCTCATTCCAGAGGAGGACGGCAATCCGTTCTCTCTCACCCTGCAGATTCCATACATCGGATTCTCTCTGTATGACGCTGAAGACCACAAAGTACATGGAGAGATAGAAGTGGCACACGACCAGATAGACAACTACCGCTACGAGTTCGTAGGCAACGATACCAACGACCGTTTCTCATTGCATCTCGACAATGACAAACTGATTTATATCTGCGTATTGCGCCCTGAGAGTGCACAGCTGGTGGTACGCGACCAGCGCGAACGCCTTTCCGTGGTAGACCAGATTCCGTCAGAAGGTAAGCTGAGCCAGCTGATGATGAATGCTCATTCTGCACTCATCAAGAACAAGAACTACCGTTGGCGCGTGAACATCTCTGGCAGTTCCATTGCCCAGGAGGTTGAATTGGAAATCAATCCAGAGAGTCTCGTTGCATTCATCAAGGAGCAGATGGCTAAAGGAACCGACATGGATACCCTCGGACAGCAGCTCATCGCCATGGAACAGAAGTATGCCTTCCAGTGGTTCTGGTTGAAGGACAGCGACTGGAGTCATGACGACCCGATGTTCGACATGTTCATGAACCAGCTTGTAGCATTCTCGTTCGTCACCCAGAAGCCAATCCAGGGCGACCAGCTGCAGGCACGCAACAACAAGCGCAAGATCAAGCGTTGCGCCAAGCTCATCAAGGCTCATCAGAAGGGAGAAATCAGCCTTTGGGAAGAGGAAGAGGAACAGCGTAAGGAGATTCTCCATCTCTTCAGCACCTTCCACGGTCCTTTCACAGAAATGCTGGAATCATTGAATGATGAGTCTGGAGAAGATTAAAAAATATCCTCGGATTATTTTATAATATATCGAGGAGTTCCTCGAATCTTGAGATACGTCGGAGCTTCGGATGTTCAAATTCCTCTATTTTTTCATGTGCCCATGTGGTATGAAAAGGAATATGGACAGCCGAAGCTCCGATTTTTAATGCAGGAGCAATATCACTCTTGAAACTGTTTCCCACCATCACCAGCTCGTCGGGAGTTACATCCAGTTCCCTGCAGAGACGATGATAAGCCTTGGGCGTCTTGTCGCTCACGATAGTCACCACATCAAAATACCGCTGCAGTCCCGAACGCCACAACTTATTCTCCTGATCCATCAACTCACCCTTGGTGAAGACTGCCAGCTTATATTTCTTCATCTCACGGAAACAAGCCAAGGTTTTCTCTACCCCTTCCAAAGGCTTGGCATCAAGATGCAGGAGGCTCTTACCCAAGTCCACAATTTGGGCGATGACATTCGCCTCCACCTTACCATGACTCACCTTCACCGCATTCTCTACCAGGGATATGGTGAAAGCCTTGCAGCCATAACCCAAATCAGCCATATTTTTACTCTCCGTCTCGAAGAGAGCAGCAGAAATATCCTTTTCCTTTCCATATTCCGCAAGCAGCTCGCAATACTCATGCTCCACGTCCTCGAAATAGTTTTGTAATGCCCAGAGCGTATCATCGGCATCGAAGGCTATCGCCTTGATATTCTTCAGTTTTTCCATACTTTTCATTTCTTTTAGTTGCAAAGTTAATGTTTTTATCCGAAAAGGAAAACAATTTATTCTGCTTTCTTTTGCATATACCAATATTTTTCGTAACTTTGCCCAAAATTCAATAAAAGCAACAATATGAAATACCCTATAGGATATGCTCGTGAGTATGCAGCTGACAAAAGAAAGACATACCAGATAGGCTGCAACTTCTCATCTGAGACAGGTACAATTGATGGCTGGAAGCTGCAGATTTCTTCAGAGGCTTAAGAACAAATAAAACACCGTTTGAAATTTTCTTGTTTAATGAAGATTCCAAACGGTGTTTCATTTTATTTTTTACATATCATTTCTCTTCATACCCTTCAAGCAAGAATAGCGATAATTATAATTTTTCTTACTAAAGAACGGATGGAAAGTCTGTAAGTTTCATGTGCCATCCTGTAGATTTCAAATGCGAATGGGGACATTTCACTTATTGTCTTACTAGGGCACAACATTGCCCCTAGGCGGGCAACTTTTTGCCGTCTAAAGATAAATATTACTACGTCGGGATAGAGATTTCTACATGCCTATAAAACGTTTCGCCAAAAGCATAAAGGCTGACGGAATTTTTCTGTACGTAAGCCCTGCTTTCAAATCCACTCTTCACTCTTCACATATATGGCATAAGCATCTGAATACAAACCACTTACTGCGGTGAAGAGTTATGCCGACTCTTCACAACTCTTCACCACTCTTCACCTTTTGGGATTCTATAGAGACCCGTTCCAGACTTCTATTGTGACCATCATCAGGCTTCTATTGTGGCTTGCATCAGGCTTCTATTAAGCTTAGCTTAAGCCTCCTTTAAGCTTGGTTTAAGCCTCCTTTGAACTTGGTTTAAGCCTTAGATAAAGTTTACGTAAGGCTTTGTTAAAGTTTACTTGAGCCACTTTCCGATTTTCAGAGCCTCCAATTTCCCTTATAAACAGCAGAAAAATCAATCGGGTGAAGAGTGGTGAAGAGTGGTGAAGAGTCAGCGTAACTCTTCACAGACACAAATACCTCATATTCAATAATTTACACCACATCTGTGAAGAGTGAAGAGTAGAATTAAGAGTAGAGTTTTTTCTTTCGTTTCAGAACATCTTAACAATATTGTAACACCTGTTTAAATCACCTGTAACATCGTACTCGTACCTTTGCACCCGGAAAAGCAAGGGGAGAAATGTATCTAGCTATGTTGAGACAAGCCCCTATATAATAAGGTATATAAACATTAATAAAAAATATGAGTACGATTTATCTTTGTATTGTGATCTTCCTGCTCTCTCTGGCAGTGTTTGATCTCTTCGTGGGAGTCAGCAACGATGCTGTCAACTTCCTGCAATCTGCCATCGGAGCTAAGGTGGCTAAGTTTCGCACGGTGCTCATCATCGCATCCTGCGGTGTAGTACTAGGAGCCATCATGTCATCGGGAATGATGGACATTGCCCGACACGGCATCATGAGTCCAGACCACTTCACCTTCGAGGAAGTGATGACGCTCTTCCTAGCCGTCATGGTGACGGA
Source organism: Prevotella sp. SGI.167 (assembly GCF_050313615.1). Lineage (NCBI taxonomy): Bacteria > Pseudomonadati > Bacteroidota > Bacteroidia > Bacteroidales > Prevotellaceae > Prevotella > Prevotella sp. SGI.167. Next base: position 121,808 of record NZ_JBNPLT010000004.1, read on the forward strand.
TATCATCATCCTGGATGTGTTCAACACGCTGGGAATGCCTACTTCAACCACCGTCTCCTTGGTGTTCGAGCTCCTGGGAGGTGCCTTCATCCTCGCAACTCTGAAGATGTATGGAGACGATAGTCTGAACTATGGCGTATTGCTCAACAGTAACAAGGCTTTGGAGGTAATCATGGGTATCTTCTCATCTGTCATCATCGCCTTCGTATTCGGTGCCTTTGTAATGTGGCTTTCACGTATCGTCTTCACCTTCAACTATCGCAAGCATTCACGCTACAGCATCGCCATCTTCGGTGGTATCGCCTTCACGGCCCTCTCTTACTTCATCTTCATGAAGGGATTGGGCAAGAGTCCTTACCTGCCAGCTGAGTGGCGCAATTATATCGATCAGAACCTTGGCTTGCTGCTCTGCATCACCTTCGTGAGTTCTGCCATCGTGATGGAGTTCCTGCATCTCTGCCGCATCAACATCTTCAAGTTTACCGTGCTGATGGGTACTTTCGCCCTGGCGATGGCTTTCGCCGGTAACGACCTGGTGAACTTCATCGGTGTGCCTCTCGCTGGTCTTTCTTCTTATCAGGACTATATGGCGAATGCCAACGGTGCTGCTCCAGACCAGTTTATGATGACTTCTCTGATAGACAGCGCCAAGACCACTCCAGTATATCTCCTTGCAGCCGGTGCCGTGATGATCATCGCCATGGCAACTTCCAAAAAGGCTCAGAACGTAATCAAGACTTCTGTGGATTTGAGCCGTCAGGACGAGGGTGACGAGATGTTCGGCAGCTCTTCTGCAGCCCGTGTCATCGTCCGCAACTGCCAGGCTACAGATTCATGGTTGAAGCAGTTTATGCCAAAGGCTCTGATGAACTGGATCAACAGCCGTTTCGACAAGAAAGATGTAGAGCTGGAAGAGAGCGCTGCCTTCGACGTGGTTCGTGCAGCTGTAAACCTGGTATTGGCAAGTATGCTCATCACCATCGGTACCAACCTGAAGTTGCCACTCTCTACTACATACGTAACCTTTATGGTGGCTATGGGTTCTTCACTGGCAGATAGAGCTTGGAGCCGTGAGAGTGCCGTGTTCCGTGTAACCGGTGTATTGAGTGTAATTGGTGGTTGGTTTATCACTGCCGGTGTAGCTTTCGCAGCCTGTGCCATTATCTGCCTCATCATGCACTTCGGAGGTGTAGGTATCCAGAGCTGCTTCATGGCATTGGTTATCTTCCTGCTCATCCGCAGCAATATCCAGTATAACAAGAAGGCTAAGGAAGAGAGCAAGGGCAGTACCTTCCAGTTGATGATGCGCTCACACGATCCAGAAATAGTATGGGATCTGCTTCGTCGCCAGGTATCCCGCACCCAGAGCTTCGTCTGCCACTTTGCACTCAACGAGTTCAACCAGATTATGGATGGTCTTGCCAACGAGAATCCTAAGTATCTCCGTCATGCCAACAAGGACTTGAAGAAGGAGCAGGATATGCTGAAGAAGTTCCGTCGCCAGGAGATGCTCGGTTTGAAGAAATCGCCAATGGAGATTGCCATCGAGCGCAACACCTGGTTCCATCTGGGAGCCAACAGCAACCAGCAGTTCATCTACTCTCTGCGCCGTATGCTCGACCCAATCAAGGAGCACGTGGACAACAACTTCAACCCACTCCCAGCAGAATACACCAAGGAGTTTGCTCCTGTACGCCAGAAGATCAACGACCTGATGCGTATGAGCTGCGAACAGATTGAAACCAACCGCTACGAGAACTACCGCGAGATTCTCGCCGAAGCAGATGCCTGCAAGGATGAGCTCAGCGTACTTCGCAAGAAGCATATTGACCGCATCCAGCATCTTTCAGATAATTCTCTGATGCAGATTTCACTGGTCTACCTGAATGTACTGCAGGAGAGCCAGGAATTCTTGAGCGTGATGAGACACCAGCTCAGAGCTGCCAAGAAGTTCATGGAGTAATAAAGAACCGAGGGGACTCTCGGTGAAACCGAGAAGAACGGCGACTCTCTTGTTAAAAATTAGAAGCCCGGCATTCGTGACAGAATGTCGGGCTTTTTATTTTGTTTGGAGGGTTTTTATTTGCTTTTCTTCAGCTTTTCTGCCGAAATGACAGAAATTTCCACTTTGGTATAAGGATTGCAAAAAGAGAGAATGTAAGCGGATAAATAATTCGCTACACAACATTAAATAATAACGAATAATAATAATTAAAATATAATCGGAGGTTAAGATTATGATGTACAGAAATTCTTGGATACCAGAGGTATTTAACGGACTCTTCAACGAGGGTAATATGCAGAAGGCTAATACTACAGCCCCAGCCATCAACGTAAAGGAGTCTTTGACAAAATATACAGTAGAACTTGCAGCCCCAGGAATGCGCAAGGACGACTTTGAGGTAAATCTCAATGAGAACGGTGATCTCCATATCAAGATGGAGAACAAGCGCCAGCCAGAGCAGGAGGAGCACGTATATTTGCGTCGCGAGTTCTCTTACGCTAAGTTTGAGCAGACCCTGATTCTCCCAGACGATGTCAACAAGGAGAAGATTTCTGCCAGCGTAGCTGACGGTGTGCTCACCATCCAGTTGCCTAAGATGCAGAAGGAAGAGCAGAAGGTAGCTCGACAGATTACTGTGGGCTAACACTCTCAGCTAGGTTTCAGTTTAGGCTTAGATTTCCATCTAAGCCAAACTCCATTAGTTTGTTTTAGGTTTAGATTAAGTTTATATAAGTTGTTAGTTAGTTAAGACAAAACAGATTGTTAGTTTGTTCAGATAAAATAGGTTGTTAGTTGATAAAAAGATTGTTAGATTAGGTTTTTAGGTTGATAAATTTTGGTTTAACAATAAATTTCGTCCCAAGTGCTAGTGATAGTACTTGGGATTTTTTTGCAGATATTATCATCATTTATTGAAGATATTTTCATAAATATTTGGCAGATAGGAAGAAAAGTTGTAATTTTGCAGCCGTTTTCGCACCAATGGGTAGTTCCCATACGTGCAATTATTAACTCGAGTGCTTGGTAAACCTCGTAAAAAACAAGAAAATGAACAAGAAAAAAACTCAAGTGAGTGTGCTGTTTATGCTTTTCAGCATTCTCTTCTGCGTTTGTCTCATTGCAGCAAACGTACTCGAAACAAAGCAAATCGCCTTCGGGCCAGTTTCCCTAACCGGTGGTCTCATCGTATTCCCAGTGAGCTACATCATCAATGATGTGGTATGCGAAGTATGGGGTTATCAAAAGGCACGTCTGCTGATATGGACAGGCTTCGCCATGAACTTCTTCTTCGTAGCACTCGGAGCCATCTGCGATGTCATCCCTGCCGCACCTTACTGGACCAACGATGCCGGCTTCCATGCCATTTTCGGTTTGGCTCCCCGCATTGCAGCAGCATCATTCGTTGCCTTCATCATCGGTTCGTTTGCCAATGCATACGTCATGAGTGTGATGAAGATTCGCGATGGTGGCAAGCATTTCTCGGCACGTGCCATTCTGAGTACCATTGCCGGTGAAAGCTGCGACAGCCTCATCTTCTTCCCATTGGCTTTGGGAGGTGTGGTTCCTACATCGGAGTTGCCTTGGCTGATGCTCTGGCAGGTCATCCTGAAGACGGCTTACGAGATTGTGGTATTGCCTATCACCATCCGTGTAGTAAAAGCCATCAAAAAGCATGAGGGAGAAGACGTCTACGACGAAAACATCTCCTACAACGTATTCAAAGTGTTTAGCCTCGGCTAAGCACTTTCATTTTTTAAGTAGAATAGAACATAGAAGCATTTAACAGAAAACAATATGACAGACAGAAAAGAAGATGGTTTGCAGGCTCTCGGAGCCAAGACCGAATACAGAATGGATTATGCACCAGAGGTATTGGAAACCTTTGTCAACAAGCACCCTAGCAACGATTACTGGGTACGTTTCAACTGCCCTGAGTTCACATCCCTCTGCCCTATCACAGGCCAGCCTGACTTTGCAGAGATTCGCATCAGCTATATTCCTGATGTAAAGATGGTAGAGAGCAAGAGTTTGAAACTTTATCTCTTCAGCTTCCGCAATCATGGCGATTTCCACGAAGACTGCGTGAACATCATCATGAAGGACCTCATTAATCTGATGGATCCTAAGTATATCGAAGTAACCGGTATCTTTACCCCACGCGGCGGCATCAGCATCTGGCCATACGCCAACTACGGCAAGCCGGGAACCAAATATGAAAAGCTGGCTGAGCAGCGCTTTGCTACCCATGAATAAATATGATTAAGACCAATAATAAATTCATGTAGTTTACATCAGCTAAACAGAAAAGTCCATGACAGTTTTTACCCCCGTCATGGACTTTTCTGTTTTACCTTCTATATCTCAGTTACCCTCCCATTATCCTTGCTCCAAAAATTCACCAGGCTTCATGCCAAACTGCTTTTAGATGGGTGCAAAGATAAAAAAACGGGGACTGCCTAGAAAGTTGCCTACGCCAGCAAGCCTGCTCCCCAAAAACATGCCGGGCCATCTTTTTGAAGATGCGCCCGGCATGTTTTTCTTTCATCCGATAGCGATTTCAAAAAAATATCCGTATCTTTGCAGCAGTTTTTAAAAACAAAGAAAAATGAAAAAAGCAATATTCTCTTTGCTCCTCATGGCAGCATCTGTCATCGGAGCCAACGCTCAGGGCAGCGCAACAACAGCCCAGAACCCACAGGATGTGGACGTACTCTATGCCAAGAATCTCCTGACTGTAGGAACAGAGGCCCCAGCCTTCCCTGCTCTCAAGAAGGGAACATGGACAGTATTGGATTTCTGGGCTACCTGGTGCCCTGATTGCCGCAGAGAGATTCCTACCGTCAAGGAGATGTTCCAGAAGTACGGCACCCGTGCCAAGTTCATCGGCGTATCCATGGATACCGACAAGCAGAAACTCGACAACTACACTCAGGCAAACGGTGTAGAATGGGAGCAGTACAGCGAGTTCAAGAAGTGGAAGGAAACCCAGATTTCCAAGGATTACAAGATTTCCTGGCTTCCTACCATGTACCTCATCAACCCGGAGGGCAAGGTTGTTTATACCACCGTACTCGCTGAGCGCATGGCAAAGAAGCTGGCAGAAATCTTCCCAGAGAAGTAAAGGCATCAGAATCGGGATATCCCAAAAGTTTGACGCACAAGAACTGTGCCTCAAACTTTTTTTTTATAGACTGATAATAAGTTTGTTTGGCTGTGGCAATACCTACTGCCTGCCGGGATGAGACTTTATCATGTCATATAGCCTGAAAGCATGCCATTTTGCCATTTTTTCTATGACAAGAATTGACAGAAATCAAGAAATGAAGCCTTTTTTGTGATTTCTTCCAAAAACATCGTGTGCGTACACAAAAAGGCATTACCTTTGCACTCGAAAAGATAAAATAAAGAATAATAAAGTAAAGAAAGGATAACAATTATGATGATGGTATTAGGAATGACATTGGCAGTTGTAGCTGCCCTTTTTGCTGAGGTTGTAAATGTCAACAAGAAGATTAGCCTCGGTAAGTAAGCTGGCTTTGAGAAGCATCTCAGGATGCTTTCAATAAAGCTTCAGCTAAAAGGTAAAAATTTGGTTAACAGTTTTTTGAGAGAAAGGGAAAAATTATGATAGTATTAGGAATTGTATTTGCAATGGTAGTTGCAGCTTGCGCTGAGTATGGTGCAAGAACAAACATGAAGGACTTCGCTTAAAAGCGATGTTTCTTCTCATTTGAGAGAATTTAAACAGTAGTTTCCATATATTATAAAAAGGAAAGGCAGTTGTAAGCATCTTCTAGAATGCTAACAATTGCCTTTTTCTTTTTTGATACATGCCTATGACAGCTTTATATAATGTCCCTTAGAGTTTTCAAACTGTTGAGTTAAAAAGAATATTCCATCCTACTTTTTTGCCAAATCCAATATTTTTTGTTATTTTTGCAGCAAAGTACAATATGACTCAGTCGTAAGTATGAAAATTCAAGAAGTAATGAAATAGTATTTAATACAATGCAGCAAGTAAACATTCAATATTACAATTCGCCTTGTGGAGAAATCATCTTGGCATCGGTGGGTGATGAATTGTGCCTATGTGATTGGAATGAAATGCCATGTGCTGAGCGCAATAAACTTCGACTTTTGAGGTATATAAAGGCTGAGTTCAAGACAGAAACATCTTATATCCTGGAACAGACCAAAAAGCAACTGGATGAATATTTTACCGGCAATCGCAAGACATTCGATATTCCGTTGCATCCTGTAGGAACTGATTTTCAGAAAAAAGTATGGAACGCATTGCTCGATATACCATACGGTGAAACCAGAAGCTATAAGGAAATAGCCATAAGTATGGGTACCCCCAATGGCACAAGAGCCGTGGCAGGAGCAATCGGATCCAATGGCATCAGCATTCTCATACCCTGCCACCGGGTTATCGGCAGCAACCATTCCCTGACGGGCTTTGCCGGAGGATTGGCCACAAAGAGATTTTTATTGGAGCTTGAAGCAGAACAAGAACAACATAAAATGTTGATTTTCAAATAAGATTAGTAAGAAAAACAAACAACAAAAGAGATGAATATTAAGTCAATAGGTAACAAAATCAAGGGTAATCCCAGGATGATAGAGGGCACAGTATATTCCATGCTCATCATCTGCAGCATTTCCCATTTTCTGAATGATATGATTCAGTCGATTATCCCTTCCATCTATCCGATTATGAAGGATAAGTTCGACTTCTCGTTTGCACAGATAGGTATCATCACGCTGTTCTTCCAGATGACATCTTCCATCCTGCAACCTTTCACAGGACTGTATGCCGACAAGCATCCCCGTCCCTATGCGCTCTCCATCGGCATGTGCTTCACATTGGTGGGCCTGCTCCTGCTGGCCTTCGCCGAGAATTATTTTCTGATTCTCCTGGCGGTAAGCGTCGTAGGTCTGGGTTCGTCCGTGTTTCATCCCACAGCTTCGAGAGTGGCACAGATGGCATCGGGAGGCAAGAAGAGTCTGGCTCAATCCATCTTCCAGGTGGGTGGCAATGGCGGTTCTGCTGTAGGACCGCTGCTTGCCGCCATCATCATCCTGCCTTTCGGACAGCATGCCATCTCCTGGTTTGCCCTTGCTGCCCTGCTCGCCGCCATCATCATGGTAAGATTGGGAGTCTGGTACAAGGCACGACTAGCTTACGTAGTGAACCATCCGCAGAAACAACCGCTTCTCAATACCCATATTTCTAAAAGGGTGAAATATTGGGCACTGTTCATCCTCATCATGCTCGTGTTCTCCAAGTATTTCTATACAGCTTGCATCACAAGCTACTTCACCTTCTTCCTGATAGATAAGTTCGGTGTATCTGTACAGACTTCACAGTTGTGCCTCTTCGTATTCCTTGCCGCCTTTGCCATAGGAACAGTGGCAGGTGGCATGCTGGGCGATAAATTTGGCAGAAAGTATGTCATCTGGTTCTCCATTCTGGGTGCTGCACCTTTCGCCATCGCCATGCCTTTCGTCAACTTCACGTGGGCCATCATCTGTACATTCCTGTCAGGACTGATTATCGCTTCGGCATTCTCTTCCATCGTGGTATATGCCACCGACCTGATGCCCGATAAAGTGGGATTGATAGCTGGCATCTTCTTCGGACTGATGTTCGGTTTGGGAGGTTTGGGCTCCGCTTTCTTCGGCTGGCTGGCCGACAAGACAAGCATTGAATTCATCTTCCAGGTGAGTGCCTTCCTGCCATTGCTCGGCATCATAGCAGGCTTCTTGCCGAATACGCAGAAGAGAAGCGTTGAAAAAACGGATGAAAAAAGAGAATAATTATGAGAAAAGATTCAGCAGTAAGCCAACCAAAATATATTGAACTGGATTTGTTTTCTGCAGAGGAAGAGAATCATCAGAAAGACTCTATCTCTTCAGAAAGCAAGGTAAACCATACTTCTCCAGGCAAAGAGTACGACTTGACAGAGCTGTTTGCAAGACTTTCCAAATCAACTTTCCGCAGTCGATTCCATCTATCGAAGAGGGATAAGGATTATATTGCAGAAAAGGGCTTGGCTACCATCCGTAAACATGCGGAGGATTTCGTAGCCAAACGCCTTGCTCCTGCTGTGATTCCAAATGACGGCAAGCAGACGCCGATGAGAGGTCATCCTGTATTTATAGCCCAGCATGCTACAGGCTGCTGCTGTCGTGGATGCTTCTTCAAATGGCATCATATACCTGCCGGAAGACAGTTGACAGAAGAAGAGCAGCAATATGCGGTAACGGTACTGATGGCTTGGATAGAAAAACAGCTTTGAAAAAGCTTCTCTTTTTCTGCTTAAAGCAGGACCTGCTCCGTACCTGCTCCGTACCCTCTCCGTACCAAGTCTTAGTTTCTGCAAAGTTTGCAACGTTTGCTGCAAACCTTGCAAAGAACTATTATTTTTAGGTCCAAAACTCTTCTTCGCCAGTGGGCTGCATCCTGCCCAAAGTAGCCATGACACACCATCCACTTGAAGTCATGTATTCCTATATCCAAAATGACTGGTAGTTAAAGCCTTAAGGTGACAGTTATTTTTTTATAATTTACATCTGTGCGAAAAACAACATTGCGTATTTTTCCTTAACTTTGCCACAAGTTAATAGACATTAATCACCTTTTATCGTCCGTTCGCCTATGAGTAAGTATTTTAGTATTTCTTTATTGGCATTTTTGCTTATGGTGGTGCCAAGTGCATGTTCTCAGAGTAAGCCAGACAGCTTACAGCTGGATAATCCAAGCTGCCAAGTGACAGCAATGATCCTGATAGACTTAATGAAAATAATATCAATTATATTTCTATAGAAAAAACTATAGTACAAAAAATAGATGTTAATAATTTTTTATATCAAACTTTTTAATAAAAATGAAAAAAACTTAGTGCTATTTTCGGCTTCAGTCTTCTTTTTTGCAATAGGCTATTCTTGCTGTCATTTTACAAGACAGGGTACTGATATTTCCAATAAATATATTTATATTGGAAATTGCGTTGATTCACTTATCTCAGAAAATTATAGGAGTAATTTTAACGATATTGAGTATGGGGATGGGGTGGACCCATATGGTGTGTATAATAAAAAAAATGGAATTGTTGAAAATGCAAATATGGCATATACGATTGCAAATACGATATTATCAAACATATATGGTGGTAATCAAATAAAAAATGAATACCCACTTAAAATAACTCTTATCAACAATCGTTTTTGGGTGATAGAAGGTAGCCTAAGCAAAGGTGAGACAGGAGGAACGGCAATCATTGTAATCAAGAAAGACGATGGTCAAGTTCAATATATTAATCATGTAAAATAGGTTGGTATTACAATTGTTTCATTTTTGCATAACAATATTAAATATCTATCAAATAGACAATAATACATTGTTGTGAAAAGTTGCATTGCCATAATATGATAGTATCGGCGAATTGGTACCACTGTAGTGCTGCTTTAGGCATTGTATTCAAGTCTGCTTCCCTACAACAGCAAGCTGGTAACGATTATCGGAAAGATTTCGATTGCTCAGGGCTGCCTTTGGGAGAGTATGTACTTTACATCCATGTGAACGGCAAAGCCTTTTCGGAAAAAGTGCACATCAAATAGCGAGGATGCAACTTCGTTTATAAATAACAAAATAAGATTACAATCTGTTGCCCAGTATGGTTTAACTATCTTTTGGAGGGAATTAAAATGAAAAAATATGTTTTTATAATATGTCTTTTTGTAAGTTGTAATATGCTTGCACAAAGTTTCTTTACTTTTCATAATGGGGAATTGATAGAAAAACGAAATTATGAAAAAGTAAAGTTACAGAGTATAGTCTGCTATGAACAGCATACTCCTAAAGATTCTTTAGTATATGATGGCAATGACGTGTTGTGCTTTCATCTTCAAGGGGATAGTATAGTAGAAATGCCATTATATCCATATATAAAATACTATTATTGTGAATTTGATGAGTCTTTACAAAACAATTATATTTATCATATGATAAAATATAAGCAATTGCAAGAACGAATTTTGTATTTTTTAGCTACTATTGATTCTGAAATAACCGACGATAGTGCTTTTGTTGAAAAAAGACAGACAATTGTATTCAATAAGGATAGTTATCGCATCAAATATAAAAAAATCAATATGAAATTTCGTTTTTTTGCCGAATTAGAAACATATCGTTATGAACCATTGGAGAGCATGTATATAAATATACATAATGGATTCTTAACCAAAGCATTGTTTAAGGGCAAGAAGACTGATGTTAATATTATCTTTGAATATCAAGATGGAAAATTAAAGAAGGAAAAAATATTTTATAGTACTACTCGCAGAGTGTCTTCTTACGAAGAATATTCTTACAAAACGAATGCCTCTTAGTTGATTTAATTTAAGAGTAAGTTCATATTAATGAAAAGATAGTCATGAATTTTATAATAACACAAAAGAAATGAAAAGAAAATCATTTAAAATTTTAGTTTTAATTTTAGTAGTCCTACATATTTATATTATATTAATGCGATGGGTATATTGGATGCTAGATTGGAATTATGGCCATTTTTACTATATCGAGTTTCCTGTTAATCAAAATGATACTCATAAGGTATTAAAAGATTTACATTCAGAAATACTATTTGATATATATTATTTGGCTTTTTCCACAATAGTTACAATAATTATTGCTGTGAAATATTTAAAACAACAAAAGAAAAAAAATGAGGAAGATAATCATTTACATTAGTATTATGTTTAGCAATTGTGCCTCCTTGGGGGTACAAAGCCGCGAACTTACTACCACCGCCAATCTCTCAAAAGGCGGTGACAGCATACACTATGACTTTATAACTGCGACAGTTCCGCAAAGTTCTAGTTTTTCGGAACAACTATGGGATTTCTCCAATTCCAAATATCTTGGGCAAGAGAAAGAAGTGTACTTTGTAGGAAACGATAGCAACCGCATCAAGATGATAGACAAGGATGCCATTCTCGATTTATCACAAGATAAGGAGCATTTGCTTCTGGAGCGATTGCAAACCCCATTGCTGAACATTGATTTTGGTAATTCTTTTGAATATCTCAAGTTCCCATTTCCCCTCAATGATTCCTTGGTCTGTCAGATTGAGGGCAAGGGGACTTATTGCTCAAAGAACAAACTTGTGTTATCAGGTACTTGCTGCACCAAAGCCATGGCAAAGGGAAAATTAATCATGCCATACAATGATTCTCTCAACAATACGTTATTAATACAAAGGAACATCGTTGCCAACATCGATGTTTCAAAGGACAGTCTCATGTCGGTAAGACAAGACGAACCTATGAAATTCAAAGCTGCAATCTTCGAGTGGTACGCCATGGGATACCGTTATCCCATATTGAAAATCATCGAGGCTTCCATCAAAAAGGGAGAACGCAAAGTCTTGGAGCAATCCTTTGCCTATGCTGCCAATATTGAAGGAATGAGCCATCTAGAGGATGAACAAAACAAGGAACTGAAGGATAAAATGCGAGGCATAAGTTTGGAATCAAATACCAAGCAAGGTGACATTTCCTATAAAGTATCAGTCAATGGCAAGAAGGTATGTTTGTCATACTCCCTAGTCTCAGATGCTCAGCTCAGATTTCTCATCTGCAATACTTCCGGTATGGTATTTAAGTCTGCTTCCCTGCAACGGCAGGCTGGTAACGATTATCGGCAAGATTTCGATTGCTCAGGGCTGCCTTTGGGAGAGTATGTACTTTACATCCATGTGAACGGCAAGGCCTTTTCGGAAAAAGTGCATATCAAATAGCGAGGATGCAACTTCGTTTATAAATAATAAGTCAAGCGTATGAAAAAGAAAAAATTTTTTATCCTCCCAATCTTGTATTGTTACCTAACAGTACAAGCACAGACCTCTTCCAAGAATTACCTTCTTGAGAAGCAGATGCTTGATGCCGCTGGCAACCAAGCCATCACAACGGTCACATATTACAATAGCCTGAGGTATCCAGTGGAAACGGCATCCTATGGACTTGGAGGGAATAGCAAGTTTGCCTATGAGTACCGCTATGATGAACGTGGCAGGTGCATTTGGAAGAGACTTCCTAGTTGCGAGTACCAGCAACTTTGGTACAACAATGCCATAAAACCTTTGCATATAGGAAAAATTATTCGTCGAAATAATCATTTTGAGTATGTATACGACTAAAAAAAGAACTTATTACGTATTAGGAACAATAGTACTGATACTTTCTACTGTCTTATCTTGCAAAAAAGCAACTATAAAAGAAATTCTTACAGATGACAGTTATTGCTATTGGCATTATATAGCTGGTAGAGCTACAACAGATACCATGAATTATTATGGCTGTTGTAGAGAAGAATCTGTTTATATGTATTTTGACAAGTTTGAAAATTGTGTTCAATTTGATGGGCGCAAAAAGCATTTTAGCGAATTTAATGGATACGACTACCAATACATTCCGACATGGAATATTACAAAAGACAGCATTCTTGACATGACGGGCATTACTTTTATTGTAAAAAAAATATACAAAAGAAATGATTATATTAAGTTCGCAAACCGGTAGGATAGATACATTAGAAAAAATATCAAATATTGATATTCCTAAAAATTATCGCAAGTACCAAAAATCTATCTTTTGTACAAGAAGGTTACTAAAAGACAAGTGATAAGATTGATTTAATATACATATAACGAATATGAAAAGAAAATCATTTAAAATTTTAGTTTTAATTTTAGTAGCTTTGCATATCTACCTCATTTTTATGAGATGGATATATTGGATGTTAGACTATCATTATGGAGATTTTGACTATATATTTTTAAAATTAGTTGATGTTCCTAATGGTTTTGAAGTTGTAGACAACCTATATAATGAGGTGTTATTTGATATATATTATTTGGCATTTTCCACAATAGTTACTATAATTATTGCTGTGAAATATCTAAAACAACAAAAGAAAAAAAATGAAGAAGATAATCATTTACATTAGCATCAGGGTTAGCAATTGTGCCTCCTTGGGGGCACAAAGCCGCGAACTTACTGCCACTGCCAATCTCTCAAAGGGCGGTGACAGCATATACTATGACTTTATAACTGCAACAGTTCCGCAAAGTTCTGGTTTTTCGGAACAACTATGGGATTTCTCCAATTCCAGATATCTTGGACAAGAGAAAGAGGTGTTCTTTGTTGGAAACGATAGCAACCGCATCAAGATGATAGACAAGGATGCCATTCTCGATTTTTCACAAGATAAGGAGCATTTGCTTCTGAAGCGATTGCAAACTCCATTGCTGAACATTGATTTTGGTAATTCTTTTGAATATCTAAAGTTTCCATTTTCCTTCAATGACTCCTTGACTTGTCAGATTGAGGGTAAGGGGACTTATTGCCCAAAAAATAAAATGGAGCTATCAGGCACATGTTGTACGTAAGAATCCACCAAAATCACCAGATATTTTGGATTTTACATTTTTTTTGAAGAAAACTGAAAAAAAACGCAAAAATATTTGGTGATATCAAAAATTCCTTTTATCTTTGCAACCTAGTATCAAAGAAATCTCGGGGTTGACTGGATTTGACGGCGAGATGAAATGGTATGTAAGCATGCGGAGGCTCGTTGGCTACCTCCTAAATCATAGTGAACAAAAAATTAATTGGCGAAAATAACTACGCTCTCGCTGCTTAATCGAAGTACAGTAGGTTAACTTAATTCCGGCACAAGGTGCTGGAACGGGACATCGCTCAACAGATGTAGTTCCGAATCTTGTTGATCAAGCGGTGCAGGCAAATCGGAAATAGTTCGGGTACGCCTCGTTGCCCGGATGAAATTTTAGAGGATAAGGGTATGGTTGGTAGTCCAGGTCTTGCCATACCTCGAAAATTGAAGTCTGGAATAAGCATGTAGAAAGCATATGGTTTCCTTGTGCGGACGAGGGTTCGATTCCCTCCAGCTCCACCCTAGAAACAAAAAGAAGTCGCTGATTCTTCAGCGACTTCTTTTTTTGCATATATGCGCCATTGAATATCCAAACTGCATATATACTATTGAGGATTCTTATTTTCTCAAACTTTCACGGTATTTCAGCGGCGACATGTGGAGATGCTCCCGGACATACTTTCCGAAGAAAGAAGTGTTGGAGAAGCCCAGAATGCCCGAAATTTCCTTAATCGACTTCGTGGTAGAACGGAGATAATAGGTGATGTCGGCAAGGGTATATTCCGTAATCCATTCTATCGCCGTCTTACCCGAATGGCGCTTGCTGATAATGGAGAGATACTTGGGCGTAATGCACAGTTGCTGGGCAAAATATTCTACAGGCTGGTGCTTGATTTCGCTCTGCTGCAACATCTTCAGAAACTTGTCGAAAAGATCACTCGTGCTGGAGACACTAGCATCCTTAGGCAAGCCATCGAGAAGCAGATTGCTTACGGCAAGAAGCGCACTCTTGAGCAGCGTCTCTACGATTTCACGACGATATGGCTTCCAGGAACTGCGGTCGCTGAAAGTAGGGTCGAGACAGAGACGCACCAGATCGGTAAATTTGGTATAGAATACCTGGTCGGTCTCGTTCATCTTCAATACCGACAGCTTGCTGATGTATACGGCACGGTTCCATACCGAGATGTTGGACTGAAGGATGTTCATCATGCCATGATTGCTGACGCACATTGCAGTGCCCAAAAAGTTAGACGACACCTCTATGATATAGAGCATGGAATTAGGTGGACTGATAAAAATATCGCCCTTCTCTACTACTACTTCCCGTCCGTTCAGATCAGCCTTCAAAGAGCCTCTGAGACAGGATGCAATCATGTTCATCTGCAACCTCACGGGGTCGGGATTCTGCAAAACCTTGAGATTGTCGATAATCAAGATATCCTCGTCGAGATAGCTAGCACTGATCTCGGCACTCTGAGCAAACTCACCTTCCTCGATGCGCTGCCTTACGTCCTTCTGTTCCTTCATTAATACGTTTTTAAATTCTTCATTCTTCGTTCTTCACTTTCTAGAAAGCTTCCCTGTACTTATTCTCGTCTTTATCCTCGAGCATAGAGAGATAGCTCTGATAGCGGCTGGCTGCGATATAATGCTCCTCTACCGCCTTGATGACCGCACAACCCGGTTCGTGGGTATGGGTGCAGTCGGAGAACTTGCAATCCTGTGAGAACTTGAATATCTCCTTAAAGTAACTGGTCAGCTCTTCCTTCTCGATATCAAAGGTTCCGAAACCCTTGATACCAGGAGTATCTATGAGATAGCCACCTTCCGGCAACTCCAGCATTTCGCTGAAGGTTGTGGTGTGCATACCGCAGTTGTGAGCCTCGCTGATTTCGGCTGTACGCTGTTCGGCATCAGGAATCAGCTGGTTGATGAGGGTAGACTTTCCTACTCCACTGTTGCCGCTGAGCAGCGATTTCTTCTCCTTGATGAAAGAGCGTAATTCGTCAACACCTTCACCTGTGGCTGCCGAAAGTTCAATACACTGGTAGCCGATGGTTTCATAGAGTGTGCGCATCATCTTCTGATAGTGGAGCTCTTCTTCGGTAAGAAGATCGGTCTTGTTGAAGATGATGATGACTGGCACTCTATATGCCTCGGCACCTGCCAGGAATCGGTCGATGAAAGTGGTAGATGTCTGTGGGTAATTCACCGTAACCACAAGCAGTGCCTGGTCTACATTGGCAGCCAGGATATGACTCTGCTTGCTGAGATTAGGCGATTTACGGATGATATAGTTTCGGCGGTCTTCGATGGAAGAGATGAAGGCGGTACCTTCCTGGTTGGTGATGAGCTGCACATAGTCGCCCACAGCCACCGGATTGGTAGTGCGGATGCCCTTCAGTCGGAAATTGCCTTTAATTTTACTTTCAATCAGCTGGCCATCGTCAGTCTTGACGGTGTACCAGCTGCCTGTATTCTTAATAACGAGTCCTCTCATTATCATTTATTAATAATGTTAGCCTAAAAAAGCTATTTTTTTAGACTGTCATGATTTCCTTTTCCTTCTCGTCCATCAAACCTTCGAGCTGCTTGATGTACTTGTCGTGAAGCTTCTGCAAATCGTTCTCAGCATCCTTCTCCAAGTCCTCAGAAAGACCGTCCTTGATGGCCTTCTTCAGTTTTTCCTTGATATCCTGACGTACATTGCGAACCTCAATCTTGGCACGCTCAGCAATCTTGTTGCACTGCTTAACGAGTTCCTTACGGCGCTCACCTGTAGGCTGAGGGATACCAAGGCGTACGATTTCACCATTGTTCTCAGGAGTGATACCTACGCCACTATCCATGATTGCCTTTTCGATGTCCTTGATGGCCTTCTTGTCCCAAGGGCGAATGGCGATGGTACGGGCATCAGGAGTGGTTACGGTAGCCACCTGGTTCAGAGGAACCATACTGCCATAGCTGTTAACACGCACGCCGTCGAGGATAGCCACGTTAGCGCGACCTGCACGAATATGCGAGAGCTCTTCTGCGAGATACATTGCTGCCATCTCCATACGCTCACCTGCAGAATTCAAAGTTTCTTTTACGTCTATCATAATAATATGTTTTTATTTTATTAATTCTAACCTTTTCAATTCTTCGCCCACATAGTTGGTCAGTTCTACGAACTGCTGGATAGTGAGCTGTTCCGGACGCTTGGTCATGATGTCGGTGGTGTAGAAATCCTCACGTGGTGTTACACCAGGGAACATCTGCTTGAGACTCACACGCAACATCTTGCGGCGCTGGTTGAACACGGTCTTCACCAATCGCTTGAAGAGTTTCTCATCACAACCAAGATCGGTCACCTCGTTGCGGGTCATACGGATTACTGCACTCTTCACCTTGGGCGGCGGATTGAACACACCCTCGTCTACGGTGAAGAGATACTCTACATCATACCATGCCTGAATGAGCACGCTGAGGATGCCATATGCCTTGTTGCCCGGCTCGGAAGCCATGCGGAGTGCCACCTCGCGCTGTATCATACCCGTACAGCAAGGAATGAGATCCTTGTAGTCGAGCATCTTGAAGAAGATCTGCGAGGAAATGTCGTAAGGATAATTGCCCGTGAGCACAAACTGCTTTCCATCGAATATTTGGTTGAGATCCATACGCAGGAAGTCCTCTCCGATGATGTTATCCTTGAGCGTCGGGAAATTCTCATGTAAATAGGCCACCGACTCAGAGTCGATTTCCACTGCCTTTACGGGGCGAGGCTTTTCTACGAGATATTGGGTAAGAACGCCCATACCCGGTCCGATTTCCAGAACAGGTATATTAGGGCAGGCATCCACCGTATCAGCGATGCGCTTGGCTATGTTGAGATCAGTAAGGAAGTGCTGACCTAGATTTTTCTTTGGCTTTACAGCTTTCATACGTTACAAATATATTTTTTGCAAAAATACGATTATTTTTCGAGAAATAGCCCATTGAATACATTTTTTTTAAACTTTTATAGAAAAAAGAGGGAAAGAAATGAGGGGCAAGCGTTTATTTATGCTAAAAATATGCACTTTCGTGCGATATTGACAAGAAAAGTATTAACTTTGCATCTAATTATGGATATAAAGAAGATAGCAAACAACATTTGGAAGGTGGGGCTATCGCTCGTACTGGGTGGTGCCATCCTTTATTGGATGTATCGGGGTTTCGACTTCAAGCAGGTGGAGGACGTGGTGCTCCACAAGATGAGCTGGACCTGGATGCTGCTGTCGTTCCCCTTTGGCATTACAGCGCAGCTGTTCAGGGGATGGAGATGGAAACAGTCATTGGAGCCACTGGGCGAAAAAGCACGCACACATGTAAGCGTGAACTCCATCTTTCTATCATATGCACTGAGCCTCGTCATCCCAAGATCGGGAGAATTTGCACGATGTGCCGTGCTGAAACGATATGACGGCGTATCCTTCCCTAAAGCTCTGGGAACGGTGGTTACGGAGCGAGCCATCGACTCGCTGCTGATACTTCTCATCACCGGAATGGTGTTTCTGATGCAGATACCAGTATTCCTGAACTTCTTTGACAAGACGGGTACCAGCATGGACAGCATCCTGGGAAAATTCACCGCCACGGGCTATTTCGTAACGGTAGTCTGCGGCATCGCTGTACTCATCCTGCTGCACTTCCTGCTGAAGAAACTCGCTATATATAATAAGGTAAAAGCTACGCTGAGCGGACTGTGGCAGGGCATTATCTCATTGAAGGGCGTGAAAAACGTACCTCTCTATATAGCCCTCACGCTGGGCATCTGGCTGAGTTACTTCTTCCACTATTATCTCACGTTCCAGTGCTTTGAGGCGACATCGCATCTCAGTCTGATGTGTGGACTGGTAACCTTCATCGTGGGCAGCATCGCAGTCATCGTACCGACTCCCAACGGAGCAGGTCCGTGGCACTTTGCCGTGAAGACTATGCTCATTCTCTACGGCATCCAGCAGAACGATGCCCTCTTCTTCGTACTCATCGTCCACTCGGTGCAGACACTGCTCGTCATCTTTCTGGGTATCTATGCCTGGATTGCCCTGGCGTTTACGAAGAAGCTAAAAGCGAAGAGTGAAGAGCAAAGAATTCTCTTGCTTTAGGGCGTATGTCCAATTAAACATGAAACATTTAACATTAAAATAAAAATATTATGGCTGACATTAAGAATCTGAGTCCAGTTGAAATCTGGCGCAACTTCGACAAGTTAACACAAGTTCCACGTCCATCAGGACATTTGGGGAAAATTCAAGCTTATTTGCTCAACTGGGCAAAGGAAGCAGGTGTAGAGGCATTCCAGGATGCTGCGGGCAACATCGTAATGCGCAAGCCTGCCACTCCTGGTATGGAGAACCGCAAGGGCGTTATCCTCCAGGCTCACATGGACATGGTTCCTCAGAAAGCACCTGAGAGCAATCACGACTTTGAAAACGACCCTATCGAAACCATCATCGATGGCGACTGGGTTCGTGCTAATCATACTACCCTCGGAAGCGACGACGGTCTCGGCGTGGCTACCATCATGGCAGTCATGGAAGCTAAGGATTTGCAGCACGGTCCGGTAGAGGGTCTTATCACCGCTGACGAAGAGACAGGCATGTTTGGTGCCAACGGTCTTCCTGAGGGCGAGCTGAACGGCGATATCCTCCTGAACCTTGACACAGAGGTTTGGGGCGAGTTCGTCATCGGCAGCGCTGGCGGTATCGACATCACAGCAACACTCGACTATCAGGAGGTAGAGACTGACAAGGACGACGCAGCCGTTAAGGTTACCCTGAAGGGCTTGAAGGGCGGTCACTCAGGCATCGAGATCAACGAGGGCAGAGCCAACGCCAACAAGTGCATGGTTCGCTTCGTACGTGAGGCTATCTCAGAGCTTGATGCACGTCTGGCTTCATGGCAGGGCGGCAACATGCGCAATGCCATCCCATTCCAGGCACAGGTAGTATTGACCTTGCCGAAGGAGAACATAGAGGCTTTGAACGACATGGTAGCCGACTGGAAGGATGAACTCATCGACGAGTTCCAGGGTATCGAGGTAGCAGAGAACATAGAGTTCTTCACAGAGAACGTAGAGACTCCTGCCAAGGAGGTTCCTCAGGAGATTCAGGACAACCTGGTAGATGCCATCTTTGCTTGTCACGACGGCGTACTGCGTATGGCTCCATCTATGCCAGGCATCGTAGAAACCTCTTCAAACCTCGCCATCATCGAGATTGGCGAAGGCAAGGCAGCCATCAAGATTCTGGCTCGTTCCAGCCACGAGTACTACAAGATGTATCTCGCAACCATGATGGAGAGCTGCTTCAACATGGCAGGCATGAAGGTTGAATTCAGCGGTGCATACGGCGGCTGGAACCCTAACCCTAAGAGTGACATCCTGGAGCACGTACTGAAGGTTTACAAGGAGCAGAACGGCAAGGACGGCGTAGTTCAGGCTGTTCACGCTGGTTTGGAGTGCTCTATCATCCTGGGCAAGTATCCTCACCTTGATGTGGTTTCCTTCGGTCCTACATTGCTCAGCCCTCATACTGCAAACGAGCGCTGTCAGATTAGCTGCGTGGCTCCTTTCTGGAACCTGATGAAGCAGCTGTTGGCTGAAATTCCAGCAAAATAAGCAAGCAGAAAATTACAAAAAGATTAAAAAAGAAAGCCGGGAAAGAAATTTCTCGGCTTTTTTGTCCCTTTTCTCAATTAAAATCATTAACTTTGCAGGCGATTTCGCGAGGCTTGTCATACCGTAGTAATATACGATACAACGACCTTGCACAAGTTTCAATTAATTATTAACAAAAATGGACGATTATCACGCGGAGAATTTCAATAATCAGTAAGGCGTGGAGATTCAGCAACCATAAAGATCGCACCAAGGCGATTCCTCAGGCTAATCTCCATACCTAAACCTTTTATTTTGTGGAGAATAGCAAACAATGAAGACTTTTTGGAATATAGACAAGAAACTGACTGTGCTCAACGAGTGGCAGCCAAATTGCTGGATACAAGTAACATGTCCAACCGACGAAGACCAGCGCCTGCTGGAAGAAGAATTCAAGATTCCTGATTATTTCCTCTCGGACATCAGCGATACTGACGAGCGTGCCCGCTACGAATATGACGACGGCTGGATGCTCATCATCCTGCGCATCCCTTACGTGAAGGAAATCCGAAGCCGTACGCCGTATACCACCGTGCCTCTGGGTATCATCCACAAGCGCGATGTGACCATAACCGTGTGCTATTACGAGACCAATATGATGATAGACTTCGTTAGCTATCAGCAGAAGCGCAACGAGGGATTCACCGATTATGTAGACATGATATTCCGTCTCTTTCTCTCCTCTGCCGTATGGTATCTGAAACGATTGAAACAAATCAACTCGCTCATCGAGAAAGCCAAGCGCAATCTGGACCACGGAGTAAACAACGAGAGCTTGATAGGACTCAGCCGCCTGCAAGACTCTCTCACCTACTTCAACACTTCAATCCGCGGCAATGAAAACCTTCTTTCAAAGCTGAAGTTCAAGTTGCAGGTGGACGAGTTGGATGCTGATTTGATTGAAGATGTCAATATCGAGATGACACAGGCGAGAGAGACGACCAGCATCTATTCCGACATTCTGGAATCAACCATGGACACCTACTCCAGCATCATCAACAACAACATGAATACCACGATGCGTACCTTGACCAGTATCAGTATCGTCATGATGTTGCCAACTCTGATTTCCTCTCTCTTCGGTATGAACCTGATTAACGGAATGGAAGAAAGCCCATACGGCTTCGCCTTCGCCCTGGTTCTCTCATTCGTAGTATCAGGTCTCTCGTGGGGCTTCCTGAGATATAAGCGACTGTTATAAAAATATAAAAAATCGAATGTCTTACAAAGATATTCGATTTTTTTATTTAAGTTTGCAAATTATTAATAATAACAATGTGTGGCCGAATCGCTTTTTAGGAAACGACTACCGGCAAAGAAACTCGAATCATAAACTAAACAAAGTGAAATGATGGACTCTCTAGAAAACGCTCTGCTGCAGCAGGGCACCATGGAAGAACCTGCCAAGAAGATATACTCTTCCAAGCAGGAAGTACTCGAAAGAGTAAAAGAAATCGCACGTAGTGCAGAAGCTCCTGTGAAAGAAGAGCTTGATTTATTAAAGACAGTTTTCTACAAGTTGCACCTTGCAGAAAGAGATGCTCAGATGAAAGAGTATCTCGCAAAAGGTGGCGACCCGGAGAAATATGTACTTCTTCCAGATGATACTGAAGAAGCCTTTAAGGCAGAAATGCAGATTATCAAGGAAAAAAGAGCTAAGATTTTCCTTGCTCAAGAAGAAGAAAAGCAAGAAAACTTAGCTAAAAAACTTGAGATTATCGAGAAGATTAAGGCAATGACTACTTCACCTGAAGAGGTTAACAAATCATACCAGGACTTCAAGGCACTGCAGCAGGAATGGAAGGAAATCAAGGCTATCCCTGCTGACAAAGCTAACGAAGTATGGAAGAACTACCAACTCTACGTGGAGCAGTTCTACGATCTTCTGAAGCTCAACAATGAAGCACGCGAATATGACTTCAAGAAGAATCTTGAAGCCAAGACTAAGTTGTGCGAAGCTGCAGAAAAACTGGCAGAAGACACCGATGTCATCTCAGCCTTCCACCAGTTGCAGGATCTCCATCAGCAGTATCGTGAAATCGGTCCTGTAGCCAAAGAACTGAGAGAGGAAATCTGGGCTCGCTTCAAGGCAGCCAGCACCATCATCAACAAGAAGCATCAGCAGCACTTCGAGGACTTGAGAGCCAAGGAGGAAAAGAACCTTGCTGACAAGACCGCACTTTGCGAAAAGGTTGAGGCCATCAACCAGACAGAATACAAGCAGGCGTCTGACTGGGAGAATGCTACAAAGGAAGTGATTGAGTTACAGCACGAATGGAAGAAGATCGGTTTTGCTCCACAGAAAATGAACGTGAAGATCTTTGAGCGTTTCCGTATCGCCAACGATACTTTCTTCAGCAACAAGGCAGAATTCTTCAAGGGACTGAAGGATCTATATGCCAGCAATATCGCCAAGAAGCAGGAGCTCGTGGAAAAGGCTAAAGCTTTAGCCGACAGCACAGAGTGGAAGAAGACCGGCGACAAACTCATCTCACTGCAAAAGGAATGGAAGAAAACAGGTGTCGTACCTCGCAAGCAGGGCGACGTTCTGTGGAAAGAGTTCCTGACTGCCTGCAACAAGTTCTTCGATGCCCGCAACAAGCAGAATGCCGGTACACGCAGCGAGGAACATACCAACCTGGAGAAGAAGCGTGCCATCATCGCGCAACTCAAGGAACTCATCGAAAATGCAGGCGAAGGCTTCCAGAAGAAAGTTCAGGAGTTGACCGCACAATACAATGCCATTGGTCATGTTCCTTTCAAGGAGAAAGACAAGCTGTACGAAGAATACCACAGCGTACTGAACAAGGTATACAAGGAGTTGCGCATCAGTAACGGCAAGCGTCATCTCAACAACTTCAAGAACAATCTGAAGAATGTTGCAGAGCAGGGCACTAATGCCTTGGACAACGAGCGTGGCAAGTTGTTGCGGCGCTACGACCAGCTGAGAAACGAGATTACTACCTATGAGAATAACCTCGGCTTCCTCAATGCAGCCAGCAAGAAGGGCAACAGCCTCGTAGAGGAAATGAACCGTAAGGTAGAAAAACTCAAGGCAGACCTCGAGATTATCAAGCAGAAGATCAAGGCTATTGATGCCGAGAACAAATAAAACAACAAAACCCAGGGCGCTTGCCCTGGGTTTTGTTGTTTATCCAAGTTTCGCATGCAAGGATTATAAACAAAAAAGCATCTTCCATTTCTGAAAGATGCTAACCAGTTGGGATACCCGGACTCGAACCAGGAATGACAGGACCAGAATCTGTAGTGTTACCATTACACCATATCCCAATAAATTCTATTAAAACCATCTTAAGTAAGCGAAGTTGGGATACCCGGACTCGAACCAGGAATGACAGGACCAGAATCTGTAGTGTTACCATTACACCATATCCCAATATGCTTAGCAAAAGAATCGGTTATGATTTCATTTGCGGTTGCAAAGGTACAACATTTTTTTGTATCTCCAAAATTTTTCCCCACTTTTTTCTAAAAAAACTCAATTTTTATCGATTTTGAGTGATTTTTCATGTAATTAGCGTATCTTTGTAGCATTAAAACAACAAGTAAAAATATAAATGAACACAATTAAGCAACTCGTAGAGACAATTAAAGAAGGTATACAAGAGAAAAAAGGTCAAGATATCGTAATCGCAGACCTCAGTGAAATAGATGGCAGCATTGCCAAATACTTCATCATCTGTCAGGGTGGCTCCCCTACCCAGGTAGAAGCCATCGCAGAATCAGTGGGCGACATCTGCCGCAAGAACTTGGGCGAAAAGCCAGTCAACGTGGCAGGACTCGGCAACGACCAGTGGGTAGCCATGGACTTCGTGGACGTACTGGTTCACATCTTCCTGCCGGAGGTGAGAGCCTATTACGATCTGGAGCACCTTTGGGCAGACGCCAAGCTTACCCATGTGCCAAACCTTGACTAAGAGGAACAGGCTTGCAGGATAAGTACAAGCAAGGATAAAGATATACATTATTATAATAAGCATATTAATATATGGAACAAAGCAACAACTTCAACAATCAAGGCGGAGGCAAGGGACCTAAGATGCCTAGATTTAACATGAACTGGCTTTACACCATTATTCTCATTGCTCTGATAGCTTTGTTTTTTAGTGGTGGTGGTGATGCCCTAGGCGGAGGTGCTGCCAAAGAAGCAACGTACACAGAATTCAAACAGTATGTTGACAAAGGCTATGTACTGAGCGTAGTGGCTAACAAAACAGAAAATACGCTTAAAATATACATCAACCCGAAATATACTCGCGATGTATATAAAATGAGCGCACAGAACGTGGGACCGAACCCATACGTAAAAGTACAATTCGGTTCTGTGGACGAAGTAGACCGGTATGGCAATCAGATGGTCAAGGAGAAGAAAATCCGTTCTTTCAGTTATGACAACAAGAAAGACAACGACTTCTGGAACCTGATTATCAGCCTGGCTCCACTGCTTCTCTTCTTCCTCTTCATCTATTGGATGTCGGGCAGAATGGGCAGCGGCATGAGCAACATGGGTGGCGGAATCTTCAACGTCGGAAAGAGCAAGGCAAAGATGTACGAGAAGGGTAATGCCATCGGCATCACCTTCAAGGACGTTGCCGGACAGGAAGGAGCCAAGCAGGAAGTACAGGAAATCGTTGACTTCCTCAAGAACCCTAAAAAATATACCGACCTGGGCGGTAAGATTCCTAAGGGCGCCCTTCTCGTAGGCCCTCCGGGAACCGGTAAGACTCTTCTGGCAAAGGCTGTAGCAGGCGAAGCAGGCGTACCTTTCTTCTCTATGAGCGGTTCCGACTTCGTAGAAATGTTCGTTGGTGTGGGCGCATCACGTGTCCGCGACCTCTTCCGTCAGGCAAAGGAGAAATCACCTAGCATCATCTTCATCGATGAGATTGATGCCGTGGGCCGTGCCAGAAGCAAAAACCCAGCTATGGGTGGCAATGATGAACGTGAGAATACCCTGAATGCCCTCCTTACCGAGATGGACGGATTCGGCACCAACAGCGGTGTCATCATCCTGGCAGCCACCAACCGCGTAGACATGCTCGACAGCGCCCTGCTTCGTGCGGGTCGTTTCGACAGAGAAATCCACGTAGATCTCCCAGGTTTGAACGAGCGTAAAGCTATCTTCCTGGTTCACCTCAAGCCTATCAAGATTGACGAGACGGTAGATGTAGACCTTCTGGCACGTCAGACTCCAGGTTTTTCTGGTGCCGACATCGCCAATGTATGTAACGAGGCTGCCCTTATCGCAGCCCGCCACGACAAGAAAGCAGTCTGCAAACAGGATTTCCTGGATGCCGTAGACCGTATCGTAGGCGGATTAGAGAAGAAGACCAAGGTGATGACTGCCGATGAGAAGCGCAGCATCGCCCTTCATGAGGCTGGTCATGCTACTATCTCATGGTTCTGCCAATATGCCAACCCTCTCATCAAGGTAACCATCGTTCCTCGCGGCCAGGCTCTTGGAGCAGCGTGGTATCTCCCTGAAGAGCGCCAGATTACCACCAAGGAGCAGATGCTCGACGAGATGTGCTCACTGATGGGTGGACGTGCCGCCGAGGAACTCTTCACGGGTCACATTTCATCAGGAGCGATGAACGACCTGGAGCGTGCCACCAAGAGTGCATACGGCATGGTAGCCTACCTGGGTATGAGCAAGACTTTGCCAAATATCTGCTTCTACAACCGGAACGAGTATTCATTCCAGCGTCCATACTCAGAGACAACAGCCCGCGAGATAGACGAAGAGGTACTCAAGATGGTGAACGAGCAGTATACCCGTGCCAAGAACATCCTGATGGAGCACAAGGAAGGTCACAACGCCCTCGCCGAGCTGCTGATTCAGAAGGAAGTAATCATGGCAGAAGACGTAGAGCATATCTTCGGCAAGCGACCATGGTTGAGCCGTTCACAGGAAATCATGGAAGACGAGCAGCCAAAGATTGACGATGCAGTAAAGGAACTGCCGGAAGTACAGGCTGCCATCAAAGAGCACGAAGCGGCTAAGAAGAACGCTGACGATTCTGAGGAAACTCCAGAGAACGAAAGCGACAAGGAGAATCCTAGTGAGAATAACAACGGGAAAAATAACGAATAATAATCAGAACCATGACTGACAAACAGAAAAATCTAGTGATAAGATCCATTACAGGCGTACTCTTCGTCGCCTGTATGGTTTCTTGCTTCCTGAATCCTAGAGCGATGGTATTTCTCTTCGCCCTCATTACAGGACTTAGCATCTGGGAGTATTGCGGACTGGTAAACGGAAAGGAAGACGTAACTGTCAACCGCTTCATCACCACCGTGGCAGGCGTATATCTCTTTCTTGCCGTGGCAGGTTTCCGTACCGGCATCGTGACAAACTTCATCGTTTTCGTGCCTTACCTGCTCACCATCGTTTATCTCTTCATTGCAGAACTTTACACGGGCAACAAGGACGCCATCAACGACTGGGCATATACCATGCTTTCGCAGATGTATATCGCTCTGCCATTCTCAATGATTAACGTACTTGCGTTTGAGACATCCACATTCGACGGACAGATACATTATGACATGCTCTTGCCTTTGAGCATCTTCATCTTCCTCTGGACCAACGATACGGGTGCCTACTGTAGCGGTTCGCTCTTCGGCAAACACAAGCTGTTTCCACGTATCAGTCCAGCCAAGAGTTGGGAAGGCAGTATCGGAGGTGGCATCTTCGTCATCATTGCTGCCATCATCATCGGCTATCTGGCAAACGACGGCGCAGCTCATCGCCTGAGCATTCCAGGATGGGTAGGCTTGGGATTGGTAGTTACGTTCTTCGGCACCTGGGGCGATTTGGTAGAAAGTCTCTTCAAACGTACCCTGGGAGTGAAGGACAGTGGCACCATTCTTCCGGGACATGGTGGCATGCTAGACCGTTTCGACTCCTCCCTCATGGCAATCCCTGCAGCTGTAATCTATCTCTATACCTTGCAGCTTTTCGGATAAGTTTTTGAGACAACAAAAGTTTTCGATATAAAAGAAAAAAAATCCAAGCTAGATTTGCTCTAACTTGGATTTTTTGTTTTCTATCAATTATTCCATTTCTTCCTTCTGCGTCTGGCAGAGTTGCTCAGCAGCCTGTTTAGCACGTTTCGCCTCCTCTTCAGCCAATTTTTTCGCTTCCTCCGCTTTTTTTCTTGCAGCCTCAGCAGCAGCCTCGGCCTCAGCTCTTTCCTTGGCAAGGCGGAGGAGTCGCTCTCTGCGCTTAACCAACAAGCCATGCATGATGGTTGCTGCTTCGTCAGGAGCCATCTGATTGCCAAGACGTTCGCGCACCACCTGATATTCTGCCAGCATACGTTCTCTACCCTCTTTACCTGGCAACAGCTGATAAAGCTGGTCGGCAATGGCATCTATCTTGAAACGGTCGGCAAACATTTCCTGCACCACTTCCTTATCGGCTATCAGATTAACCAGCGAGATGTACTTGCACGACATGATATGATCAAACGCAAAGCGGACAAGACGAGGCAATGGAGTCTCGTAGCAAACCACCTGAGGCACGTTGAAAAGAGCCGTTTCCAGCGTAGCCGTACCACTCGTTACCAGAGCTGCCGTAGAATGAGAAAGCAACTGATAGGTCTTGTTATGCACCATCTTGACAGGCGTTCCCTTGACAAACTGCTCATAATACTTATCCTCAATGGAAGGCGCACCAGCCAAAACCATCTGAAAATCCTCAAACCGTTCAGCTACCTCAATCATGGCAGGCAGATTATCCTTGATTTCCTGCAACCTGCTACCCGCCAACAAAGCCAGGATTGGTCTATGAATATCAAGCTGATTCTCTGTACAGAACTCCTCAAATGGCTGCTGATATCCGACACGGAATTCATTCACCTCTTGCGCAGTAGGATTACCTACATAATGTATCGGATAGTGATGCTTTTTCTCATAGAAAGGCACCTCGAAAGGCAGGATAGAGAACATCTCGGCAATGTCTCTCCGAATGCTACGGATTCGCCATTCCTTCCAAGCCCATATCTTAGGAGAAATATAATAATAAGCCGGGATATTCGTATTCTTTTTCAAGAACTTAGCGATATTGAGATTAAAGCCGGGATAATCCACCAGGATAACTACATCAGGTTTCCATTTCACGATATCATCCTTACACATCTTCATGTTGGAAAAGATGGTTCCCAGATGCAACAGAACGGGAACGAAGCCCATATAAGCCAGTTCTTTATAATGCTTCACACGAGTACCTCCCTCGGCAGCCATCAAATCGCCTCCGAAGAACCTGAACTCAGCAAATTCATCCACTTTTTTCAGTGAGCGCATCAACCTACTGGCATGCAGATCACCACTCGCCTCACCTACTATCAAATAATACTTCATGATACTTATTTTTTTACTTTGAACTTTGAGATTTGAACATTGAACTTTATGATTAGTTTTCTTGCTATAAATGAAAGGTCATTTTCTAGCAAAAGCACATCATAAAGTTCAATGTTCAATGTTCAAAGTTTTTGATCCAATCATAATCCGTGACATCAATCTTAGTTGGAGTGATGGCTATATATCCATTGTTTACAGCCCACTGATCGGTATCCGTAGCCTCAGGCTCGTCATTACAGTATTCTCCTACCATCCAATAGTAATCATATCCGTGAGGATGCGTACGGTGAACCACCTCATTGATCCATGAGCCATGCGTCATCCGGCAAGCCTTGAAGCCCTTGAAAGGAGGCATGGCTGGAAAATTGACATTCAGACAGGTATACTTAGGCAAGCCTTTCTCCAACACCATTTTAACCACCTTCAGCACGCCATCACGCAAAGGCATTAAGTCAGCATTTTCATCATAGTTGCAACTACTGAAGGCGATGCTTGGAATATGCTGCATGCAACCCTCTTTCGCTACCCCCATCGTGCCGGAATAATGATTGTTGACACTCGAATTATCCCCATGATTAATACCGCCGATAACGAGATCGGGTCTGCGACCATCAAGCAACTGATCCAAAGCCAGTTTCACACAGTCGACCGGTGTTCCGCTACACGACCATACCACCACATCATCGCCCATGTTATGACGTCGCTTAAGACGCAAGGGAGTAGTAGCCGAAAAGGCACAGGCGAATCCGGAACGGGCACTTTCCGGAGCCACAACTAAGAGTTCACACCAGTCCTTCAAGAAGCTGACCAGTGTCTTGATTCCATTGGCATGATAGCCATCATCATTCGAAATTAATACTAACGGTTTCCTATTTTCCATAAAAATATCTTTCTTTTTGGTGCAAAAGTACGAAAAAACCTTTAAAGTAACACAATTCTCACATTATTTTTGTATCTTTGCCGAAAATTTACTAAGAAAATGGGAAAGATAATCGCATTAGCTAATCAAAAAGGCGGTGTCGGCAAGACTACCACCACGATAAATTTGGCTGCATCATTGGCCACTCTCGAGAAGACCGTTCTAGTGGTTGACGCTGACCCACAGGCCAACGCATCCAGTGGATTGGGAGTAGATATCAGCGAGGTTGATTGCTCTATCTATGAGTGCATCATCGACCACACGGATGTCCGTGATGCCATCTACACCACCGACATCAATGGCCTGGATATCATTCCTAGCCATATCGACTTGGTGGGAGCAGAGATAGAAATGCTGAATCTTAAGAATCGCGAGAAGGTTATCAAAAATCTTCTGGAACCTATCCGCGACGAATATGATTTTATACTCATCGATTGTTCCCCATCACTGGGTCTCATCACCGTCAACTCGCTTACAGCAGCTGACAGCGTAATTATCCCTGTGCAATGTGAATATTTCGCTCTTGAAGGAATTAGCAAATTGCTCAACACCATCAAAATCATCAAGAGTAAACTCAATCCGAAATTAGAGATCGAAGGCTTCTTGCTGACGATGTACGACAGCCGTCTTCGCCTTGCCAACCAGATTTACGATGAGGTAAAGCGACATTTCCAGGAGCTGGTATTCAAAACCGTAATCCAGCGCAATGTGAAATTGAGCGAGAGCCCTAGCCACGGTCTGCCTGTCATCCTTTACGATGCAGAAAGCAATGGTGCAAAGAACCATCTGGCATTGGCCAAGGAAATTATCAACAAGAATAGTTAAGATTTGGAAATTGAACCCTTCAAGAAAGTTCAATATTCAAAATTCAAAGTTCAAACTAAAAAATGGCAGTACACAAGAAATATAACAACGGAACAAAAAGCAATGCGCTTGGCCGCGGTCTCGATGCCCTCATATCCACAGAGGGCGTTCGCACCCAAGGCAGCAGCACAATCAATGAAATAGCCATCGATCAGATCGAGGCTAATCCCAACCAGCCACGACGCGAATTTGACGAAGAGGCTTTGCACGAACTGGCAGAAAGCATCAAGGCAATAGGCATCATTCAGCCCATCACCCTACGCCAAGTTGCAGAAAACCACTTCCAGATTATAGCAGGTGAGCGCCGCTGGAGAGCTTCGCAGTTGGCAGGACTGACCGCCATTCCTGCTTACATCCGCACCATCAGCGATGAGAACGTGATGGAAATGGCGCTCGTAGAGAACATCCAGCGCCAGGACCTCAACGCTATAGAAATCGCCCTGGCATACGAGCATCTCCTGGAGAACGAAGGAATGACACAGGAAAAGATTTCTGAAAGAGTAGGCAAAAGCCGAGCAGCCATTGCCAACTATCTCCGATTACTCAAGTTGCCGGCACAGGTACAGATGGCACTCCAGAAGAAAGAAATAGACATGGGACACTGCAGAGCCTTGCTCGCACTGGACAGTCCGTCTCTACAGATCAAGCTCTTCAAGGAGATTCAGAAAAACGGCTATTCCGTGCGCAAAGTGGAAGAAATGGTACAGCACCTGAAAAACGGTGAAGACATCGAAAGCGGCAAGAAAACGATAGCAGCAAAAGCTCAGTTGCCTGAGGAATTCACTGCCATCAAGAACCGCTTGTCACAGTTTCTTGCAACTAAGGTTCAATTCACCTGCTCGTCAAAGGGAAAAGGAAAAATTAGCATTCCGTTCGCCAATGAAGAAGAACTGGAACGCATCATGAAAGTTTTCGACCAATTGAAACAAGAATAAATGAGATTAGAAAATATCGGTATCACGGCTTTACTGCTGGTTAGCTCTACGCTTTCTTACGCACAGAAAAACAGAGAGAAGACCGATGTCAACGTACCTGCCATCGCCTCTGCCGACTCGGTAAAGATACCTGTCGACTCTGTTCTCACTGCGCAAGACAGCAGCAACCTGGCAAAGCTCAACCAATCGCTCAAACCAGTTAAGAAAAAACGCGACTGGAGCACCTGGCACCCAGAAGCAAAAAGAGCTATGTGGATGGCGCTCGTCTTGCCGGGAGCAGGCCAAATATACAATCGTAAGTATTGGAAACTGCCTATCATATACGGCGGTTTCGTAGGTTGCGCATACGCCATCACCTGGAATAACCAGATGTATCACGACTATTCGCAAGCCTACCTTGACATCATGGACGATGATCCTAACACGCAAAGCTATAACCAGTTCTTGCACTTAGGAGCAACCATTGACGCTTCAAACATCGATCGTTACAAGGAAATATTCCGCAAAAGAAAAGATAAATTCCGCAGATGGAGAGATATGGGAGTATTTGTCATGATTGGTGTATACGCATTCTCTGTCATTGATGCCTATGTAGACGCATCGCTGTCTGAATTTGACATTTCAGACGATTTGACACTTAGAGTGGAGCCTACGGTCATGAACGACAAGCGAACCAACAATCCGTTCAAGTCAGCATCGCTCGGCTTACAATGCTCACTCAAATTTTAGCAAAATGAACAAAATATCTCTTACAACAAAATAATGACGAGAAAATAGAACAGAAAAAAAAGAAATGAAGAAGATTATAATCATGGCAGCCGCCTTGCTTTTGGGATTGCAGGGCATGAATGCTCAAACAGAAAACGAAGAAAACGACGACATCATCACCGTAACTGATAAAGACGGAAAATCAGAGGAAATTGAAATTCCAGAAGGAATGGAAGACAACCTCGACAGCCTCTTACATCTTTACAATACACAGACATATCTCATGCCGGATACTTCCTGCAACTATCAGGACATCAATCCCGTATTCGATAAAGAGGTATACGTAGACCGCTTGAAGAGAATGCCTACCATCATTGAAATGCCATACAATGAAGTGGTACAGAAATTCATCGACCGCTACAGCGGTAAGCTGCGCAGATCGGTAAGCTTCATGTTGGGAGCCAGCAATTTCTACATGCCTATCTTTGAGGAAGCGCTTGAAGCATACAATCTTCCACTGGAGTTGAAATATCTCCCTGTCATCGAATCAGCCCTCAATCCTATGGCAATATCACGCGTAGGAGCCACAGGTTTATGGCAGTTTATGTTGCCAACAGGCAAGAGATATGGACTGGAAGTGAACACATTGGTAGATGAGCGCCGCGATCCGGTGAAGGCATCATACGCTGCAGCACACTATCTGAGCGACCTCTACAAGATATTCGACGACTGGAGTCTTGTCATTGCTGCATATAACTGCGGTCCAACCAATGTCAACAAGGCTATCCATCGCGCTAAGGGTAATGCTGATTACTGGAACATCTATCCATATCTTCCAAAAGAGACTCGTGGATATGTCCCAGCATTCATTGCAGCCAACTACATCATGAACTACTATTGCGACCACAATATCTGCCCAATGGTAACAGAATTGCCAGTAAAGACAGATACCGTACTGGTCAACAAGGATATTCACCTGGAACAGATTGCCCAGGTTCTCAACATCAACATCGAGCATCTCCGCAATCTCAACCCACAGTACCGTCGTGACATCATCAACGGTCTCAATAAGCCAATGGCGCTAAGATTGCCATCTACACTGATTGGTTCTTTCATCGACCAGGAAGATTCCATCTGTGCATACAAGGCAGACGAACTGTTCCTGAAGCGTACATTTGTAGATATAAACGACGCCGAGCCATCAGTCAGCCGCTCACGCAGCAGCTATAGCCGTCGCAGTAGCAGCAGTTCATCCCGCTCTTCACGCAGCAGCCGCAGCAAGAAGGGAAAGAACAAGAAAAAGACAAGAACAAAGAGTGTAACCATCAGAAACGGAGACACCCTTTCAGAAATAGCAGCACGCAATGGAACTACCGTTAAGAAGTTGCGCAAGCTTAACAAAATTAGCGGCAATCATATTCGTGCCGGAAAGAAACTCAAAGTAAAATAATAATTATAGGGAGGGTACATTATGGATGACCAGAACTTGAAAGACCTAGAAAGAGAGCAAGCTGATAATGAATTGATAGGCAATGCCTTTCAACATTTGCTCAACACCTACCTCAGTTCAAGACACAGAAAAAAGGTAGATATTGTAACCAAGGCGTTCAATTTCGCCCGCCAGGCGCACAAAGGGGTGCGCCGATTATCGGGCGAGCCATATATCATGCACCCTATCGCAGTGGCACAGATCGCTTGCGAAGAAATGGGATTGGGCTCTACCAGTATCTGTGCAGCCCTGCTGCATGACGTAGTGGAAGACACAGACTATACGGTAGAAGACATCGCCAATATCTTTGGCACCAAAATAGCCCAGATCGTTGATGGACTCACCAAGATCAGTGGTGGAATCTTCGGCGACAAGGCTTCTGCACAGGCAGAAAACTTCAAGAAACTGCTGCTTACCATGAGCGATGACATCCGCGTTATCCTCATCAAGATTTGCGACCGTCTGCACAATATGCGCACCCTCCAGTCGCAGCCAGCCAACAAGCAGTACAAGATTGCGGGCGAGACCTTATATATATATGCACCACTCGCCAACCGTTTGGGACTGAACAAGATTAAAACCGAGTTGGAAGATCTCAGCTTCAGATACGACCATCCACAGGAATATGCCAACATAGAGCATAAGCTTGCGGATACAGAAGCACAACGAGATATTCTCTTCGATAATTTTACCCATCCTATCCGTGAAGAGCTTGACAAACTGGGTGTAGAATACAAGATCAAGGCACGTGTAAAGAGTCCGTATTCCATCTGGAACAAGATGCAGAACAAGCACGTATCCTTCGATGAAATCTACGATATTCTTGCGGTTCGCATCATCGTGACACCAAAGAACAGAGCCAACGAAGTAAACGAATGCTTCAATGTCTATGTTGCCATCAGCAAGATATACAAGAGTCATCCGGACCGTCTCCGCGACTGGCTCAACCATCCAAAGGCAAACGGCTATCAGGCGCTTCACGTTACCCTGATGAGCAAACTGGGTAGATGGATTGAAGTGCAGATCAGGAGCGACCGCATGGACGAGGTGGCAGAGAAAGGCTTTGCTGCTCACTGGAAGTACAAGGAAGGTGGTGAATATACCGAGGACGAGAACGAATTGAACGACTGGCTGAGCACCATCAAGGAGATTCTGGACGATCCACAACCAGACGCCATGGACTTCCTCGATGCCATCAAGCTGAACCTCTATGCTTCGGAAATCTTCGTATTTACTCCTAAGGGAGAAATCAAGACAATGCCGGCAGGATGTACGGCGCTCGACTTTGCCTTCCAGATACATACCTTCCTGGGAAGCCACTGTATAGGAGCCAAGGTAAACCACAAGCTGGTGCCATTGAGCCACAAGCTGCAAAGTGGAGACCAGATAGAAATCCTCACATCCAAGAGTCAGCATGTACAGCAGGCATGGGTCAATTTTGTCAGCACAGCCAAGGCAAAGAGCAAGATTCAAGCTATCCTGCGCCGCGATTCCAGAGAAATCCAGAAAAAGGGCGAAGGCATTCTCCTGGATTGGCTGAACAAGAACGGCATGGAAATGACAACATCGGTCATCGACCGTCTCTGCGAATACCATAATATCCAGAAGCATGAAACCTTTTTCCAGTCTCTTGGCGACCATTGCATCATTTTGGGCTACAAGGATTTGGATGAGCTCTTAGGAAAAAACAAAAAGCCAAAGCAAACCTCCAGCTGGCGCAACTATATTCCATTCCTTGGCAAAACCAAAGACAAGGAACAAGCTGAAGGAACTGTCAAGCCGCAAGAGTTGTTTATTGTAGGCAAGGATTTCAATAAGAAGAAACCGCTCATCATTACAGAAGAGAACATCAATCAGTTTATCTTCACAGACTGTTGTCATGCCATTCCTGGTGATGATATCATGGGGTACATTGACAACAAGAACCGCATCGAGATACACAAACGCTCATGCTCTGTGGCTGCAAAACTGAAGTCCAGCTACGGCAACCGCATCGTTGATGCAAAATGGGATATGCACAAGAAGCTGCTCTTCGATGCAACCATTGAAATCAAGGGTATCGACCGCAAGGGTATGCTGCTTGATGTGAGCAAGGTTATCAGCGACCAGCTCGGCATCAATATCCATAAGCTCACTATCAGTAGCGACAATGGTATCTTTGATGGTACCATAGAACTCCGCATCCACGATCGTGATGAGGTAAAGATCATCATGGATCAGCTCAAAAAGATTGAGGACTTGCAGGAAGTACAGAGAATCCGATAATCAGATAGTTAGAAGTTAGGAGTTGGAAGTTTTCACTTCCAGCTTCTAACTTCCATCATATTTAATCATAAACAACAAACTTAAAAACAATGAAAAAATTATTCTTATCATTTTTGATGATGTTGACCCTATTGCCTTTGGCAGCAGCCAACAAGTATGATAATCCCGACACGATTGTAGTATCTCGTGATGGTACCGGCGAATTCCGCACCATCGACGAAGCTATCGAAGTTTGTCGTGCCTTCATGGAATACACCAAGGTAATCTATGTAAAGAAAGGAGTTTATAAGGAAAAGCTCATCATCCCTTCATGGCTCACCAACATCATCATCTGCGGTGAAGACCGTGACCAAACCATCATCACATGGGACGATCATGCCAACATCAAGATGCCTGCAGGTGGACTCGATTCAGAATCTGCAGTAAAGGGCAAACCGATGGGTACATTCCGCACTTATACCCTGAAGGTACAGGGCAGTTACATCACCCTGAAGAACATCACGATTGAGAACAATGCTGCCAAACTGGGACAAGCAGTCTCCCTGCATCTTGAAGGCGATCATATCCTGGTTCAGAACTGCCGTCTGCTAGGCAATCAGGATACCGTTTATACAGGTATAGCCAACAACCGTTCAGCTTTCTACGATTGCTATATTGAGGGAACCACCGATTTCATCTTTGGTCCGGGAAGAGCATGGTTTGAGAATTGTGAGATTCGCAGCAAGGCCAACAGCTACATTACTGCTGCCTCTAGCCCAGCCGGTCAGGAATTTGGCTATGTATTCAACAAGTGCAAACTTACCGCCGAGCCAGGCGTAGACAAGGTTTATCTGGGCAGACCATGGCGCCCTTATGCAGCTACCCTCTTCATGAATTGCGAAATGGGTAGTCACATCCGTCCTGAAGGATGGCACAACTGGGGCAAGCAGAGCAACGAACAGACAGCCCGCTACAGCGAGTACAACAACCATGGTGCTGGTGCAGCAACCAAGGGCAGAGTAGCCTGGAGCCATCAGCTCACCAAGAAAGAAGCAGCTAAAGTTACCATCAAGAATGTCTTCGGTGAAGAAGCGTGGTAACCCTAGCTAATCATAAAGTTCAATGCTCAATGTTCAAAATTCAAAGTACTACACCAGCCCATCGAGCTGCTTTTTGAGTTCCTTGAGCTGATCTCTCACAGATATAAGGGTGTCGAGAACGTCAGATGACTTCTCGGCACCCGCTCTGTTTTGACTCAGATACTTACGTGCCGCAGCAATCTTCAATCCCTTCACCTTAATGAGGTTATAGATCAGCTTTACCTGTTCAATATCCTTCTCGGTATATTGACGAACCTTGTTTCCGGAAACCTTTGGTTTCAGAAAAGGGAACTCCTTCTCCCAATATCTCAAAGAAGATTCATTAACACCTATTTCTTCTGCCACTTCCTTGATTGAATAGTATAATTTTGCTGGTTTATCTGAATTTATAGCCATTTTTTCCGTCTTTAATTTCAAAAATAATTAATTTAGTTGCAAAATTAAACAATTCTTCTTATCTTTGCAAAGAATTTCGAAAAAAAATAAAGATCAAGACAAAAATAATATGATGACAGCTAATGAAGTGCGCGAATCCTTCAAGAAATTCTTCGAAGGTAAGGGCCACAAAATTGTTCCATCAGCACCTATGGTTATCAAGGATGACCCAACGCTGATGTTTACAAACGCTGGTATGAACCAGTGGAAAGACATCATCCTCGGTACGAAAGACCCAGGCAAGGATGTTCGTCGTGTTGATACTCAAAAATGTCTCCGTGTAAGCGGTAAGCACAACGACCTCGAAGAGGTGGGTCACGATACTTACCACCACACCATGTTCGAGATGCTCGGTAACTGGAGCTTTGGCGACTACTTCAAGGAAGGCGCCATCGATATGGCTTGGGAATACCTGACCGGAGTGTTGAAACTCAACCCTGCCGACCTCTATGTTACCGTATTCGAGGGTAGCAAGGAGGAAGGTCTGGAACGCGACAACGAGGCAGCTGGTTACTGGGCTAAGCACGTGCCAGCCGACCACATCATCAATGGTAACAAGCACGACAACTTCTGGGAGATGGGCGATACAGGTCCTTGCGGTCCTTGCTCAGAGATTCACGTGGATTCACGTACTCCAGAGGAGAAGGCTCAGGTGCCTGGCCGCGAATTGGTGAACAAGGATAACCCACAGGTCATCGAAATCTGGAACATCGTGTTCATGCAGTACAACCGCAAGGCTGATGGTTCTCTCGAACCACTCCCAATGCACGTTATCGATACAGGTATGGGCTTCGAGCGCTTGGTTCGCATGTTGCAGGACAAGCACTCTAACTATGATACAGATATCTTCCAGCCAATCATCAAGGAAATCGAGGCTATCTCTGGCAAGAAGTATGGCTTCACTACTCCTACTGGTGAGAATGGTGAGGGTAAGGATGAGCAGGAGAAGATCGACATCGCTATGCGTGTTTGCGCCGACCACCTCCGTGCCGTAGCCTTCTCTATCGCCGACGGTCAGTTGCCAAGCAATGCCAAGGCTGGTTACGTAATCCGCCGTATCTTGCGCCGTGCCGTACGTTACGCTTACACATTCCTCGGTCAGAAGCAGGCATTCATGTACAAGCTCGTCAATGTTTTGGTAGAGCAGATGGGTGCAGCCTTCCCAGAGTTGCCTGCTCAGCAGGAGCTCATCACCCGTGTGATGAAAGAGGAAGAGGATTCATTCCTCCGCACCTTGGAGAAGGGTATCAACCTCCTCAATGGCGATATGGACGAGCTCAAGGCTCATGGCGAGACTCAGCTTGACGGCGTAAGCGCATTCCGCCTCTTCGATACCTACGGTTTCCCTCTCGACCTTACAGAACTTATCTGCCGTGAGAATGGTTACACAGTAGATGCTGCAGGCTTCGACGAGGAGATGAAGAAGCAGAAAGAGCGTGCCCGCAATGCTGCTGCCGTAGAGAATGGCGACTGGGAGGTTTTGAAGGAAGGCGACCAGAACTTCGTGGGTTACGACTATACAGAATATGAGTGCCACATCCTGCGCTACCGCAAGGTGACTCAGAAGAAGAACTCTTTCTATGAGTTGGTACTCGACAACACTCCATTCTATGGTGAGATGGGTGGACAGGTTGGCGACAAGGGTGTACTCGTTAACGAGGATGAGACCATCCAGGTTATCGACACCAAGCGCGAGAACAACCAGAGCATCCACATCGTAAAGGAGTTGCCAAAGGATGTAAACGCTGATTTCATGGCTTGCGTAGATATCGAGAGCCGCGAGGGAAGCGCTGCCAACCATACAGCTACCCACTTGCTCGACTACTGCCTGAAGCAGGTTTTGGGCGAGCACGTAGAGCAGAAGGGTTCTTATGTAGATAAGGACACCTTACGTTTCGACTTCTCTCACTTCCAGAAGGTAACTGATGAGGAACTCCGCAAGGTAGAGCACATGGTAAACGAGATGATCCGTGCCGACTATCCATTGGATGAGCACCGCGATACTCCTATTGAGGAGGCTAAGGAACTTGGCGCTATCGCCCTCTTCGGCGAGAAGTATGGCGACAAGGTTCGTGTGGTTCGCTTCGGTCCATCTGCTGAGTTCTGTGGTGGTATTCACGCCAAGAGCACCGGCAAGATTGGTTTCTTCAAGATTATCTCTGAGAGCAGCGTAGCAGCTGGTATCCGCCGTATCGAGGCTTTGACTGGCAAGGCTTGCGAGGAGGCTATCTACGGTTTGCAGGATACCATCGTAGCCTTGAAGGGCTTGTTCAACAACGCCAAGGATCTCGAAGGTGTCATCAGAAAGTACATCGACGAGCACGATGCCTTGAAGAAGGATGTTGAGAAGTTCCAGGCTCAGGCTGTAGAGCGTGCCAAGGACAAGCTTGTAGAGAATGCAAGAGAAATCAACGGTGTGAAGGTTGTTACAGCCGTATTGCCAATGGAGCCAGCAGCTGCCAAGGATTTGGTATTCAAGGTTCGCGAGGCATTGCCAGAGAACATGATCTGCGTGGTAGGTTCTGTTTATAACGACAAGCCTATGCTCAGCGTAATGTTCAGCGATGATATGGTTAAGGATCACGGCTTGAACGCTGGCAAGATGATTCGCGAAGCTGCCAAGTTGATTCAGGGTGGCGGTGGCGGTCAGCCTCACTATGCTCAGGCTGGCGGTAAGAACAAGGACGGCTTGAGCGCTGCAGTAGATAAGGTTGTAGAGTTGGCTCAGCTGTAATCAGCTTCCACAAATGAATATTTGATAGAGTTATCTTAACTCTTATATATAATAAGGTATAAAGGGTTGCAATCCATCTTTTCGAGGATTGCAACCCTTTTTCTATTGACATTAGAGGAGTCTCCATGTCATAATTATCAATTTATGATAATCATCAAATGATAAAATTCCTTATTTCATTATCATTTTATGATAATCACTTTATGATAATCGGAATAAAAGTTGTATCTTTGCAGAAGATAAGCTACACTCGGCAATTTGTAAGCAAGCTTACATTGCGCTCGTTTGCATTATCTTTGCAAAAGAATTGCAAACGTTGAATATATAATAAGGTATAAATATGGTAATGAAGAATCCTTTTGTAACAAATGGTTACGCCGGTCCGGAATACTTCTGCGACCGTGTGGAAGAAACCCAGCACATCACAGAGATGCTGACCAATGAGAATAATATGGCTCTGATTTCCCCTCGACGCATCGGAAAGACAGAGCTGATTCACCATTGCTTTGCCCAGCCAGTCATCCAAAAAGATTATTATACTTTTATCATAGACATCTATTCAACCAATTCCGTCAGCGACCTGGTCAATATGTTCGGCAAAGCCATCATAGACGCACTTCGCCCTAAAGGCAGAAGTGCTTGGGAGAAATTCCTGATGGCACTCTCTTCTCTCCGTTCAGAAATCTCTTTCGATATCAACGGGGCTCCAGTTTGGGGAATAGGCATCGGCAACATAGTAAATCCCGAAATTACGCTTGATGAGATATTCTCTTATCTCAACCAAGCCGACAAGCCATGTCTTGTTGCCATCGACGAGTTTCAGCAAATCACCAACTATGCCGACAACCGCATAGAAGCTTTACTCCGTACCTACATTCAGCGTTGCACCAATGCCCACTTCATCTTCTCGGGTTCTCACCGCCATCTGATGGCAGAAATGTTCACATCTCCTGCCCGCCCATTCTATCAGAGCGTGACGCTGATGAACCTGAAGCCTCTGGATGTGGAGAAATACAAGGAGTTTGCCACAGCCAAGTTCGAGGAGCGCAACAAACATCTAGATACTGCCATTATCGGAGAACTCTTCGCCCGTTTCGGTGGTGTCACTTCATACATCCAGCGAGTAATGAATGTTCTCTTCCTCAAGACTCCCGAGCAGGGTACCTGTACTCTGGATATGGTAGATGACGCCATCAACTACAATCTCAACAT
Source organism: Prevotella sp. SGI.167 (assembly GCF_050313615.1). Lineage (NCBI taxonomy): Bacteria > Pseudomonadati > Bacteroidota > Bacteroidia > Bacteroidales > Prevotellaceae > Prevotella > Prevotella sp. SGI.167. Next base: position 162,984 of record NZ_JBNPLT010000004.1, read on the forward strand.
GGCATCAGACACCTACGAGACCCTTCTGCGCCAGATGCCGGAAAAGCAGCGCAATGTCTTCATCGCCATCTCTGCAGAGGGCGAAGCCAGAAGCGTAAAGAGCGGAGCCTTCGCAAAGAAATATCATCTCCCGTCGCCAAGCTCCGTAAATTCCGCTCTGAAGGGATTGCTGGAGAAGGATTTCATCACCCAGCAGGATGATGCCTACGTGGTATATGACCAGTTCTTCGATTTGTGGCTGAAGAAGTATCTGAAATAGTATAAGGTGATTCCTATATTTTTTGCGACCTTTGCACCCAAATTTAAATATATATTCAATATGGCTATTATAAAGACAGTAGAGGGAAAGACTCCCCGTTGGGGAAAGAATTGTTTTATCGCAGAGAACGCAGTGCTGACCGGTGACTGCATTCTTGGCGATGACTGTAGCATCTGGTATAGTGCAGTATTGCGCTCTGACGTGGATGCCATCAGATGTGGAAACAGAGTGAATGTGCAGGATTGTGCATGCATCCATCAAACCGGTACGATGCCTTGCATTCTGGAGGATGATGTATCTGTGGGACATGGGGCCATCGTCCACGGAGCTACAGTTAGAAAAGGGGCACTCATCGGCATGAATGCTACCGTGCTAGATAAGGCTGATATTGGCGAAGGAGCTATCATTGCAGCAGGTGCTGTAGTTACCCATGGCACCAAGGTTCCTGCACATGAGATTTGGGCGGGTATTCCAGCCAGGAAAGTGAAGACCTGCGCTCCCGGACAAGCCGAGGAGTTTGCCAAGCATTATTCCGGATATATCAAGGACTGGTATCTGAAGGAAGATTGATAGAAAGGTATCTTGGCAAGGAGACTATCATCGTATTAGTAGGTTAACGACGTGTAGTAAAAGCTGCATGATGAAGATGATTCGTGACCGTAAAACAAAAATGCGCCCGCACAATACGGACGCATTTCTGTTTTTATAAAAGCTCTATCTTTCCACCTTGAATATGGCGGCACTTATGCCTGAAGCTTTAATCACATCAGTCTTTCTTCCTGATTTATACACAACCTTTCCTGTGGAAAGAACAGAAACAGACTTACCACCTACGGAGCTGATACTGAGAGAGGCTGCCTTGACACCAGGATTCACGACAACAACATACTTCTCCTCACCCAAAGTACGCTCATATACCATCGGATATTCCTGCCCCTTCTGGTTCAGAAGCTTCCAATCACCCTCATTGTCAAGAGCCTTTGCAGAATGACGCAAAGCGGTCAACTTACGGGTATATGACAACAGAGAATTCTGATCTCCCTGCTGAGCTTCAACGGTCAACTTTCCGTTTTCCGTATCTACAGGAAAGTAAAGCTTATCGGGTGCACTCGTAGAGAATCCGGCATTCTTGCCCTTGGTCCACTGCATCGGAGTACGGGTACCCGAACGCTCATTGCTACCCTCCTTGTTAGGGAGATTCATCTGATACTTCATACCAATCTCATCACCATAATAGATAAACGGAATACCTGGCATGGTGAGGAAGAAGGTCATCGCTACCTTCAGCTGGTCTGGCGTGTTGCGGGTACCGATGTTAGGACGCTGGTAATCGTGGTTGGCAGATGGAACAGCGATGTAGCCGAGATTCTTGGTGGCATTATATGCCTTGGTATAGTTCTCGCTAAATTCCTTAAGCGAACCCTTGCCCTGCTTGTCGAAATAGCAGTTCTGGTAACTCTGCTCCCACTTGCCCCATGGAGTCTTGCGGTCGAAGAACAGAGAGGCATATCCCTTGAGACCGAAATGGATGTAGAAATCGATGTTGAAGCCGGCAGGAATGGCTTGCTGCGGATTAGCCCACTCAGAAATCAAGACGGTCTCTGGATAATACTTATCCTTCCAGGCACGCATCTCCTTCCAGAGCTTGGAAACCTCCTTCTTGTTGGGGTCGTTCTTGATAAGCGATGACGCCATATCTACACGGAAGCCATCCACACCCTTATCAAACCAGAAAGCCATAATGTTACGTATTTCCCTGCGGACAGCCTGTGGTCCTGGAGCATCTACGCCCTGCTCCCAAGGATGATTTGGATCTGGATGAGCAAAACCATAGTTCAAGGCCGGCTGGCATTCGAAGAAATTCTTCTCATAATACTTGGCACGAGGAGCATTAGCCTCCACATATCTGCCTCGGGTACTAGACTCCGGACTTGCCTCCTGATGACGAGCTTCTATTTCTTTCTTCTCACTCTCAGGGATATCATTCATCCAGATATAATAGTCGCTGTAACGCTGGTTAGGATCTTTCTCGGAAGACTCCTTAAACCACGAACACTTGGTGCTGGAATGTCCTGCCACCAGGTCGAGACAAACCTTGATGCCACGCTTATGGGCCTCATTGACCAAAGTAACCAAATCGGTATTGGTACCGAATCGAGGATCCACCTTGTAGAAATCGATGACATCATAACCACCATCAAACCATCCCGACTCAAAGATTGGATTGAGCCAGAGGGCGTTCACACCCAGAGACTTGATGTAATCCAACTTGGAAGTGATACCCGGCAGATCGCCAATACCGTTGCCATCAGTATCCATATAGGAAGATGGATAAATCTGATAGAAAAGTGCATCACTCAACCAAGCCGGTCCCTTCTTCTGTTCTGCCTGAACAGAAAGTGTGGTTGCCGCCAGAGCAGCAGCCAACAGCATTTTATTCATTCTTTTCATAAGCAACATTATTTATTCAAAAAAACTTTCTTTCATAATAACTCAAAATTCTGCATTTTATTGTGCAAGAATGCTAATTGCAAATCCGCCATCTGCAACAGAGTTCAACTTCAAGACAGACTTGCTGGTCACAGTCTTCTTGGTGATGACATAAGCCTGAGAATTGGTCTTGTAGTTGGCATTTTTGCGATTGCAAATTTAATAGTTTTTTTCGAACTTTCCTAACCCCATTAATAGAATAATGGAACGAAAACAACCCTAGAACGCAATAACAGCCTCATTAACAAAAGGTTTTCATAATCTTCCATACCATTGAAAGTGGATGGAATAAACATACAACACTATTTATCAGGCACTTATAAAAATCACAGATGATATTTTTCCACTTTTCCTTTGCAAGCACTTGGTTTATACCTTATTATTTAGTAACTTTGCATCCGCAAATGACAGATACGCATTTTCATAACTCACAATTTAATTTTCATAAGAAATAATATTCACAAGAAACATGAAACACTTCATTCTATCCTGCGCACTGTCGATGGCGGCTATAGCCATCTCCAGCGCACAACAAATAGGTCAGTTGCCCGTCTATCTCGACAACACCAAACCTGTAGAACAACGCATCGACGATGCCATTGTCCGAATGACACTTCAAGAGAAGATTCTCATCATTCATGCACAGAGTAAGTTTTCCTCTGCAGGAGTTCCCCGTTTGGGATTTCCAGACTTCTGGACAGATGACGGTCCTCATGGTGTTCGCCCTGATGTACTGTGGGACGAATGGGAGCAGGCTGGCCAGACCAATGACTCCTGCGTAGCCTTTCCTGCCCTCACCTGCCTGGCAGCATCCTGGAACCCACAGATGAGCAGAATCTATGGAGAAGCATTAGGCGAAGAGGCACTGTATCGGGGAAAAGACATGATTCTAGGTCCTGGCGTGAACATCTATCGCATCCCATTGAACGGACGCAACTTCGAATATATGGGTGAAGATCCTTACCTGGCAAGCATCATGGTTGTACCTTATATCCAAGGATTACTGTCTAAAGGAGTATCAGCCTGCGTAAAGCATTACTGCCTCAATAACGACGAGGAATACCGTCATCAGGTAAACGTCATCGTGAGCGACCGTGCCCTCCATGAAATCTATCTCCCAGCCTTCAAGGCTGCTGTAGAGAAAGGAAAGACTTGGGTAATCATGGGTGCTTATAATCTCTACAAGAACGAACACAACTGCCACAACTAGTGGACACTGAACAAGATTCTGAAGGGCGACTGGAAATATGACGGCGTAGTGGTAAGCGACTGGGGAGGCGCACACGATACCGACCAAGCCGTGAAGAACGGGCTCGACATAGAGTTCGGCACATGGACGAACGGATTGACCATGGGTGCCAGCAATGCCTACGATAATTACTACCTTGCCGTACCATATATAAAAGGTATCCAGGAAGGTAAATACACCACCAAGGAATTGGATGAAAAGGTGCGCCGCGTATTGCGCCTCTTCTATCGCACCACCATGAATCCGAACCGTCCTCATGGTTTCCTCTGTTCTGACAGCCACTATGCAGCAGCCAGACAGATTGCCGAAGAAGGCATCGTACTGCTCCAGAACAAGAACCAAGTGCTTCCCATCAATACCCAGAAAGCACAACGTGTTTTGGTAGTAGGAGATTCAGTTGACTTGCAAGTTTGGCTATACGTCCCTCACGCACTGCCACATAACGAGGCGACTGCAGGATGGCTTCATACAGACATAGATAAAGAGAATCTAAATTATACTTTGCAGCATTGGCTATATGCGTCAACAGCAACAAGCATATCAGTAAGAACCATCTATTCTTCATTATTTGTTACGCTTTAAGAATTTGTATATAGGTTTGATTTTTTTTAAAATCATTTTCAACTTTTGGACTTCTTTTCAGAATGCCGATGCAAATATTATCATTTTTTCAGATAACGCCAAAACTTAATAATAATATTTTACCTTTTTCCACTATTTTACATCCACTTTTTTATCTCGCACATCAAACCATAACCATCTCATTATCAAACAATTTCCTTCATTAGCAGAAAAACTAATCCATATTTTCACCCTTTATCCTATGTGGGCTCCTGTTTTTATTACTTTTGCAAAACAATGTCATTCTTTTTTGCTGTTAAATACCGTTAATACAATAAACCATCTCGGATTTTAGAAGTCCAAATGATGGTTTTGGTAGAAACCATGACTCACTTCGTGTCGAATTAATTCCATTTTTGTGTCATACTTATTGGGTATATAAATTAATAATAAGAATAACAGGAGAAAATCCGATGAAAAATTTTATGAGAAATTATTTAGAGAAACTGCAACAACTACTTTGCCTGCTGGCATGTGTGCTGATGATTGCGGCTGTCAGTATCCGAAGAGACGGCAAGGTGACCGGATGCTATGTGAATCAGCAACAGACAGTTGCACCAAAGACTGAGCCCATGGCTGTGCTTGAAGATGGTTCTGTGCAATTGAATACTACAGAACTTGGAAAAGACATTGTAGGCTACGGAGGCATAGTGCCATTGGAGATTACCTTGCAGGATGGCAGGGTAAAGAGTATCAGAGCACTTGCCAATTCTGAGACTCCCGATTTCTTTACTGAGGCTTCTGCCCTTCTTACTAAATGGAATGGGCAGACTATAGAAGATGCACAAAAGATGAAGGTGGACGCCGTGTCTGGTGCGACGTTCTCTTCAAAGGCAATCATCGGAAACGTGCAGCGAGGTCTTCAGTATGCAGCCAAGAATCCTGTAAAGACATCAGTATGGTCAGAGTTTGATTTCTCTGCCAAGGCTATAGCCGGACTAATTGTTGTGCTCATGGCAGCCATCGTACCGCTTTTCATCAAGAACAGACGATATAGGATAGCTCAGCAAATCCTGAATGTCATAGTGCTTGGATTCTGGTGCGGTTCTTTTCTGAACTATACATCAATCATCAGCTATATGTCAAATGGCATGAACGTAGTGGCATTAATAGTGCCGGTCATCATGCTAATCACGGCATTCGTATATCCTCTCTTCGGCAAGAAATCATACTATTGTACGCATGTGTGTCCCTTCGGTTCTTTGCAGGAACTTGCAGGAAAATGCGTTGGATATAAAGTCAGAATGAAACCAACGACAGCCAGACGCCTGGATATGTTCCGCCAGATTCTCTGGGCCATACTCATGCTGTGCTTGTGGACGGGTATATGGTTCGACTGGATTGATTATGAACCCTTCTCTGCCTTTGTATTCCAATCGGCATCATGGGTGGTCATTGCCATTGCCATAACCTTCGTGGCACTCTCAACGGTAATCATGCGACCATACTGTCGCTTTGTCTGTCCTACAGGTTCGCTCTTGAAATACAGTCAATATTCTATTTTAAAGAAAAAGAAATAAAAACAAACCGGTCATTAGAACGCATGATAAACGATGCATTCTGACGGCCGGTTTTTGCTTGGTATGAACTTTCAAAAATCAAAAATATGCAGAATCCAATAAGTATCATGCAGAAGATATCAAGAAGACACCTCTCTTCATCTTTGTCTGCACTGATACCACCCGTATGGCAGAGGGACAGGGCAAGGAACTCTGGGTACAGGATTTGTCGGCAGTTTCCGAGAATATTCTCCTGGCAGCTCATGCCATGGGATTGGGAGCCTGCTGGACAACCATCTATCCTATCCAGAAGAAAGTGAATGGCATTTCCAGAACATTGAATTTGCCTGGCAATCTGATTCCGCTGAATGGCATCATCATCGGTTATCCTGACGAGCCGGAGCAGCCAAAGGATAAGTGGGACACCAAGAAGATTACCTACGGAAAACCGAACTAGGGAATACCTAAAAATGATGATTTTTGAAAGCGGCTTTGTCTGTAACAGAATTATTTTGTAATTTTGCGCAATATTATCAAGGATATAACAAATATAATTATGAAGAAAAGAACATTGTTTTTAGCAGCAATATTAAGTATGGGAATGGTTAGCAGCATGATTGCAACAACCAGAAGCTCACACTCTGAGGAGGAGTTTGCCAAGCATTATTCCGGATACATCAAAGGCTGGTATCTTAAGGAAGATAAATAATCACTTTATGATTATCATAAAATGAGAATAAAACGCCATTTTTTATCTTTTATAGAAGATAAAAGCAAAATATTTAGGATTTTCATCCTTTATAAAAGATAAAAATCGTATATTTGCAGAAAATTTCATTTATA